>NZ_AP022613.1:4054140-4365997 GCF_010730195.1 Mycobacterium conspicuum | reverse complement strand
TGGGAGGAGTCGTACTCGGCGCAGGTTCCGACACCGACGAATCGCGTCCCGCCGACGACCGCAAACGCGCGCGCCAGATCAAGCGTTCCGGTAAGGCACGCGAGGTTCGCCGGTGAGGTGAGGTATTCACCCGGCTCGGCGTACCACGCTGCGTGCACCAAGGTTTGCGAATCCCTAACCAGCTCTTCTAATCGGGCCGGCGCCTCCGCGAACAAGTCAGGTGTCTGCACAACCTCTAATGCGCCAGGCTCCCGGCCATCAGGCAGGCGCGCGGGATCTCGAACGAGCACCCGCACCGAGCAGCCCCGCTCCAGCAGGGCGCGCAGAATCTGCCGTCCGACGAATCCGGTCGCTCCCGTCAAGGTAACCGTCATTTCAGGCTCGGGACCCAGAGCCGCGTCCACGCGGCAGGATGACACCTTGCCGGCCCGTCATTGCCTTCTCCCACGCACCCCCCTCGCCGACGCATCCCGCGGCCGCCAGTTCCTGGGCCGTCCCGCGTCGAATTTGTGCTCTATCGCAACGTAGCCAAAACCCGGGGTCGCTGTAGGGTTTTAGAACTGTGGAAGTCAAAAAGTACGTGCTGCGCGGGGGCGCGGAGCCGGGCCGCGAATACCTGGCCAAGGCTACGCGGTAGCCCGTGCACTACTTAATCACCGGGCACACCGGCTTCAAAGGCTCCTGGCTCACGCTGCTGCTGGTCAGCCGCGGACACCGGGTGTCCGGGCTAGCGCTCGACCCGCTCGACGGGGCGTTGTTCAACCGGGCGGCGATTGCGGACCAACTTGTCAACGATTTTCGGGTTGACGTTCGCGATGCCGACGCCACCGCGGCGGCGGTGTCGGCGGCGGCTCCGGATGTTGTCGTGCACATGGCCGCACAGCCGTTGGTTCGCGAGTCGTATCGCCGGCCGCGAGATACCTACGAGATCAATGCCATCGGGACCCTCAACGTGCTGGAGGCCGTCGCGGCCACCGCTTCAGTGCGTGCGCACGTCGTGGTGACCTCCGACAAGGTCTATCGGAACATCAACCAGGAGGCCGGTTATGTTGAAACCGACCCTCTCGGTGGCGACGATCCCTACAGCGCGTCCAAGGCGATGGCCGATCTGCTGGCCCAGTCCTGGATTCGCAGCTTCCCCGGCGTCCCCACTGCGATTGCCCGCGCCGGCAACGTCATTGGCGGCGGCGACGTCAGTCGTGACCGACTGCTGCCGGACCTGACGGCCGCCTTTGCCTTCGGCCAGACGCCCCGGCTCCGGTTCCCGAGCGCAGTGCGGCCATGGCAGCATGTGCTCGACTGCCTCAACGGCTATCTGACCCTTGCCGACGCCCTCCTGGCTGGCTCCGGCCAAGGCGAATGGAACTTCGGGCCGGGCCGCGACAGCTTCGTCGAAGTCGGCGAGGTCGCGACGCTGGCGGCCGAGCTCTGGGGCGGCGGCTCGCACTGGGAACTTGACCGGGGGGAGCATCCCCACGAGGCGAACCTACTGGCCCTCGACCCGGCCAAGGCCGAGCGCGAGCTGGGCTGGCGCAATCGGCTCGGCTTTCACGACGCCCTGTCATGGACCGTCAGCTGGGCCCGGCGCGTGCACGACGGCGCCGACCCGCTGACGGTGACCCGGGAGCAAATCGACGCGTTCGCACACGTCCTCGATCCAGACGGGGCGGGGCTTCACAGGTAGCGCAATTCGGGAACCGCCGTCACCAGACGCGTGTCGCCCGGCAGAACATCGGCCAGCTGGGTCTGCACTTCGCGGGCGATGTTCCAGGGCAACACGACCACGTCGTCGGGCGGGTTCTCCCGCAATGCCTCAGGCGAATAGATCGGAATATGGCTTCCCGGCAGGAATTTGCCCTGTTTGGACCCCGCGGCATCGCACACGTACGGGAGTAAGTCCGGTTTGACGCCTGCGTAATTGAGCAATGTGTTGCCCTTTGCCGCAGCCCCGTAGGCTGCCACGCGGCGGCCAAGGTGCTTTTCCTCGATGAGGAAGGCCACGAAGTTATCTTTCACGCGGTCGGCGCGCGCCTGGAACGCCGTGTAGGTCTCGAGCCGGGCCAATCCGAACGTCTCCTCACGGGCCAGCAACGATCCGACGCGGTCCGTGGTGGGAATCGCCGCCTCGGCAAGGCAGCCATACACGCGCAGGCTGCCGCCGTGGGTCGACAGTTCCTCCACGTCCCAGACGCGCAAGCCGGCCGCGGAGAAGATTTGCCTCAGCGCGGTAAGCGACAGGTAAGAGAAATGCTCGTGATAGATGGTGTCGAACTGGGTCTGTTCGATTAACGGCATCAGGTGGGGAAATTCCAGGGTGACGGTACCTTCGGGCTTCAGCACGGCGGCCAGTCCCCGGGTGAAGTCGTTGATGTCGGGCACATGGGCGTACACATTGTTGCCCACAACAAGATCCGCACTCCGTTCCTCAGCTGCGAGTTCACGCCCCAGGGCTTCGCCAAAGAATTCTCGCCTAACCGGGATGCCCCCGGCCTCGGCAGCCGCGGCCGTGCTCGCCGTCGGCTCAACACCCAAGCACGGAATGCCCGCTGCCACAAAGTTTTTCAGCAGGTAGCCGTCGTTGGAGGCCACCTCGATAACGAAGCTGGCGGGCCCAAGTTGCAGGCGTTCGGTGACCATCCGCGCGTAGCGCGCCGCGTGGTCGAGCCACGTGGTGGAGGTGCTGGAGAAATACGCGTAGTCAACGTCGAAAAGTTCGTCGGCGCGGGCGTAATCCTCGGTCTGGACCAACCAGCAGTGGTGGCACACGTTCACGCGCAGCGGGTAGTGCAGTTCCGGGTCAGACAGCTGCTCGGCCTGCAGGTACGCGTTGGACGGGGGTGCAAAGCCGAGGTCAATGAAGCGATGCTCGAGCGGCGCACCGCAGTGCCGGCACTTCATAATTCGATCCCGCAGAATTCAGGACCCACTAGCGGGTGGGCAAGGTCACGAGATGAAAGGTCCTGCGGCGGTAACGGCCAGGTGATGGCGAGCCGCGGATCGTCGTAACGTAGTCCGCCCTCGGAAGGTGGGTGGTAGAACGCCGTGTGCAGATAAAGCAATTCGCTGTCAGGCTCCAACGCTTGAAAGCCGTGCGCGAATCCTTCTGGGATGACCAGCATTTGCGCGTCGTCTGGTGCAAGTTCCACGGCGTGCCACCGCAAGAACGTCGGTGAGCCGGCCCGCAGGTCCACCGCAACGTCCCAGACCCGGCCGCGAACGCAGCGGACCATCTTCATCTCCGCATGCGGCGGAAACTGGAAATGCATACCGCGCACCGCCCCGACGCTGGTGGTCCTGGATTGATTGATTTGCACGATCTGGCGGTGACCTAAAACGGGCTGAAGTTCCTGGGCGCAGAAGAGGCGCATGAATGCGCCGCGGTCATCGCGATGGGGGAAGGACTGCACGATCTTCAGATCGGCCAGCGGCGCGTCGAGAATCTTCACCAGGCCCAATCCAGGTTCAAAGCCAGCATTTCCACGGGGCGTCGCCGCTACTCCATAAGTGTTCGAGCTGGTTCTTGTCCCGAAGTGTGTCCATCGGTTGCCAGAAACCGGAATGGACGAAGGCCATCAGTTGGCCGTCGGCGGCCAGCTTGGCCAAGGGCTCACCTTCAAACGAGGTTTGGTCGCCTTCGACGTAGTCGAGTACGGCGGGGGACAGGACAAAAAATCCGCCGTTGATGAGGCCGCCGTCGCCGGGGGGCTTTTCGACAAAGCGCGTGACCCGGTCGCCGTCGCGCTCGATGGCCCCGTACCGCCCTGGCGGAAATACCGTGGTGACGGTGGCGAGGCGTTCATGGCGACGATGGAAATCAATGCTGGCGCCGATGTTCACGTCGCTAAGGCCATCACCGTAGGTGAAGCAGAAAGCTTCATCGTCACGGATGTGCGCTGCCACACGCTTGAGGCGGCCGCCCGTTAGGGTGTCGTCGCCGGTGTCCACCAGCGTCACTCGCCACGGTTCCGCGTGGTGCTCATGCACTTGCATCGTGTTGGTGGACATGTCAAAGGTCACGTCCGACATATGCAAGAAGTAGTTGGCGAAGTATTCCTTGATTACATAGCCTTTGTAGCCGCAGCAGACAATGAAATCATTGATTCCGTGGTGCGAATAGATCTTCATAATGTGCCACAGGATCGGTCTACCGCCAATTTCCACCATCGGTTTGGGGCGGATAACCGTCTCCTCGCGGAGGCGAGTGCCGAGGCCGCCGGCCAACAGCACGGCCTTCATGAGGCGTGCTCGATTCGTGGCGATATCAAACTCAACAGTTGCATGCTCAATCCCCGATAGCTGCGGCCTGGTTCCCGTCTTCGCGGCCACGAGCTGATCTAGAGCGCGTTGCTTTACGCACGGTCATACTCAGGCAGATTCCCCCTCACCGGCGCGGTCTTGGCCGGACACGGTTTTCAATCGTATCCGGCGATGGCGCGTCGCGGGGAGGGTTTAGCCCAAGACGTGAATCCGCTCAGTTCCGCCAGATTGCTGGGTTTGACGCCGTATAGTGAAACGATCCAGTTTGGCAACAACTCTCGCTCTGCCACAAAGACCAGCACCGCGGGGCGCAGCTACCACACATACGGCAGTAACCGATAGCGCACCCGCTGGGTGTATTCGCGGTACCCGCTCAATTCCTGGCTGAGCATTTTCTCTTCGTCCAGGATGCGGGAGACCAGCACCAGCACGCCGGGGATGACGAAAAGCAGCCCCCAGTAGGAGCCGAGCGCGAGCGGGATGCCGACCATCATGATCACGTTTCCGACGTACATGGGGTGCCGGACGAACTTGTAGACACCCCCGGACGCCAGTGACTGGCCCGCTTCTATCCGCACGGTGGCGGCCGCGTAGCTGTTCTGGACGATCACCAGCATCGCGAAGCCGATTCCGGCCGCTATCAGCACATCACCCACCAGGCACAGCCACCCGGGCACCGACGACCAGCCCATCCGGTAATCGACCACGCTGAACACCACCATGGCGAACAGATCCAGAAACGCGAAGACGATGACGACTTTTTGGATCAGCCTGCCCTCCGCAAGGGGACCGCCGCGCATGCGTCGCTGCAGCGCCGCGGGGTTCGTCCGGGCCAAGTAGATGCTTGGGATGATCGTCGCGGCCGTGAAGACGCCGATGAAAACCCATGCCTGCCAATAGTTCAGCGTCCCGGCCGGGACGAACAGCAGCAAGCCCAGTATGGCCAGGCCGAAAATCGATGACGCGGTGAGGCGGATCGTGGTTTTCATGATCGGATGTCCCGACGACGAAACGCTATGATTCCCAACGCGATCAGCGCCGCGTCGACGGCCAGCAACCACAGCAACGGCACCGCGGTGAAGTCGCCACCGCCGACCCGCGGGGTATGCGCGAACGGTTCCAGGTCGAGCACCCACTGCGGGAACCCGGCCAGCGAGCCGATCAGATACACGGCGATGAACGCCACCAGCACCCCCCACGCGACCGGCGTGAACCGCGGTGTGAGGCCGAACAACGCCAGCGTCACCGCGGACAGCAGCCACACGGCGGGCAGCTGCACGGCCGCCGTGCCGACGACGACGGCCAGCTTGCCGGCCACATCGTCGGCCGCGACGCCGTAGACAAGCCCGGCCGTCGCGCCGGCGGCCAGCATCGCCGCCGTCGAACCGGCCAGGGCAGCGACCAAATGGCTTGCCAGCCAACGGGTTCGGGCAACAGCGCCGGCCAGCGTGGTCTCGGCTCGCTGGGCGGCCTCCTCTTGATGCAGGCGCAGCGTGAGCGAGACGGCGAACGCGGCGGCCACCATGCCCAGCATGGCGAACGCCACCGCGAGGAAGGCCTGCTCGAGCGCGCTGGTGCCACCCATCCGCGCCACGATGTCACGCGCGGCGGTGCTGTCGCCCAGCTCGTCGCCGATGCCGTGCGCGACACTGCCCATCAGGACGCCATACAGGCACAGCCCGACGGACCACACCAGCACCGCGCCGCGGTCCAGCCGCCACGTCAGCCCGGCGATGCCGCGCAGTCCCGGCCCGGCCGTCCCGGGCCCGGCGCGCTCGGCGATGAGTCCGGCGCCCACGTCGCGCCCGGCGAGCAGGCGGTAGGCGACCAGCGTCAGCACCGCGGTCGTGGCCAAATGCAAAAGCAGCACCCACCACCGATCACCCGCGTACGGCCGGACCTGCAGCGACCACCCCAGCGGGGAAAGCCACGAAAGCGTGCCGGAGCCGGCGTCGCCGACCGCGCGCAACGTGAACGCGGTCCCCAGGACGGCGAACGCGAAACCGCGGGCGACCCGGGCGCTCGGCGACAGTTGCGCGGCCACGGCGGCCACGGCGGTGAACACCAGGCCGGAGCCCGCCAGCGCCGCACCGAAGGCCAGCGAGCCGGTGGCGGGGATAGCGGTGGTGAGCAATCCCGCCGCGCCGATCGTGCCGGTGGCGATCGACGCCCCGAAGCACAGCATCAGCGCCGCGGTCAGACTGGCGTAGCGGCCGATCGCCGTCGAGTCGATCAGCTCGGTGCGGCCCGTTTCCTCGTCGGCGCGGGTGTGGCGGATCACGGTGAGGATGACCGCGACCGCGATGAGCAGGTGGAACATCCCCGCTTTCCAAACGCCGACCGCACCGATGCTGGTGTTGTAGACCTGGCCGTACAGCGCGCGCTGGGCCGGGCTTGCCATGATGGAGGCGGCGAACCCGGCGCGCGCGGCCTCGTTGGGGTAGACCTTCAGGACGCTTCCGACGTACACGGTGGCCAGTGGCACCGAGAGCAGAAGCACCCACAGCGGCAACGTGATTCGGTCCCGCCGCAGGTAGAGCCGCAGGATCGACAGCGTTCCGGAGAAGGGCGACCCGGCGGAACGCGCGGGGCGGGACGGCCGCTGCAGCGTCGCGGTGCTCATGACGCCGCCACCTTGGCCTCTGCGGTGTCGTAGTGACGCAGGAACAGCTCTTCCAGCGTCGGCGGCTGGCTGACCAGGCTGCGCACGCCGGCGTCGCCGAGCGCCCGGATGACTTCCCCGAGGCTTTCGCTATCCACCTGCGCGCGCAGGGTGCTGCCGTCGACGCTGACGTCTTCGACGCCCTTGAATCGGGTGAGATCGCCTGGGTCACCCGTCATTTCGGCTCGGATCGAGGTGCGGCTGAGATGCCGCATGGAGTCCAGCGTCCCGCTCTCGACGGTCCTTCCGGCCCGGATGATGGTGACCCGCTCGCACAGCGCTTCGGTTTCGGCCAGGATGTGGCTGGACAGCAGCACCGTCGCGCCGCGGTCACGCGCTTCGGCGACACACTGCTGAAACACGTTCTCCATCAACGGGTCCAGACCGCTGCTCGGCTCGTCGAGCAACAGCAGCTCGGCCCGTGAGGAAAACGCGGAGATCAGCGAGACCTTCTGCCGATTGCCCTTGGAATAGGTGCGTGCCTTCTTGTGCGGGTCGAGGTCGAAACGTTCGATCAGTTCCGCCCGGCGTTTCTCGTCGAGCCCGCCGCGCATGCGGGCCAGCAGGTCGATGGTCTCGCCGCCCGTCAGTGACGGCCACAACGTGACATCGCCTGGCACGTAGGCGATGTGGCGGTGCAATTCGACGGCATCGGTCCACGGGTCGCCGCCGAGCAGTCGCACGCTGCCGCTGTCGGCCTGGACCAGGCCGAGCAGGATGCGGATGGTGGTGGACTTGCCGGCGCCGTTGGGCCCGAGGAAGCCGTGGACTTCGCCGGCGCGCACCGTCAGGTCCAGGCCGTCCAGCGCCTGGACTGTGCCGAAACGCTTTGTCAGGCCGTGTATTTCGATCGGCAGGTTAACTGTCACGGGATGCTCCTTGCTCTTCGGCTGCCAGGAATGCGTCGTACATCGTGCGGTCCGCCAGCAGGCCCTCGGTGTAGATCTCCAGGGAGGGCAGGATCATGTCGCGGGCGTAGTCGCGCAGGACCGCCCGGATATCGGTTGGGTTTTCGTGCATTTGGATGTAGAGCAACAGACCGCCGCCGCCGGTGATGGCCAGAAACCTGGCCCTGGCGTGCGGATCGCGGCTGGGCTTGATGGTTCCGGCCCGAACGCCCTCGGCCATGTAGTCCTCGGCGTTCTCAATCATCGTGTGCCACAACATGTTTGCTAAGTCGCCGCCGGTTTGCAAGCTGCGCACCAGGTAGGCGGTCACGGCCGCGTAGGACTCGATCTCGGCCAACTTCGTCAACCAGGTGGCCGGATCGTTGGACTGAATCGTCTCGGACTTCTGGCTGCGGACCTCCTCGGCGACGTAGTCGTCGCAGGCCTTGCGCAGGCCCTCCTTGGAACCGAAGTGGTGGATGACCAGCGCGGCGCTCACCCCCGCGGCTTCGGCGATGGCCCGCAGCCCCACCCCGAAGCCGTGCTGCCCGAACTGCTCGATGGCCGCGTCGCGGATTCGAGCAGCCGCCGTCAGATCGGCTGAACGCATGTTCAGTATGCTAAACGAACGTTCAGTCGAACGTCAAGGCGGGGTGAAGGGCCGCGCAATCAGGAACCGCTGGCTTGCCCAGAGCGACCGGTGCGGAACGGATTCTCGACCCGCAACCCGGCGTAGTCGGCGCCGTCGCTTAGGTCTTCGGACAGGACGACGTCACAACCGAGCGCGCGGCCGGCCTCGAGAATTGCGGCGTCCCGGTACGACACCCGGAACCGCTGACTTGTCGCCAGGGCGGCGAGCACTACCTCGGCCGTGATTGGCGCAACGGGAAACCGCATGAACGACTCCACCAGCGCGACAGCCTGCTCGTGGGTGATCGGATCGGGCCTGCTTGCGCGTGTTGCCTGAACATAGAATTCCTGAAGAACTTGAACAGACACGGCAAGGTCGCGGGCGGCCAGAATGTCGTTGGCACGTTTCGCCTTGTCCCGCTCTTCCGGATCGTGTGAGATCGCGTAAAGCAGGACGTTGGTGTCAATGAACCGCACGGTCGTGGACGTCGTCCCGGCTCAGGCGATCGCGGGCGGAAAACCGGCGGATTTCGTTTTGGACTGCTTGTTGCTTCGCCTCGAGTCGAGAGAACTCGGCCTCTCGCTCGGATAGCGAATTCAGGTACTCGGCAACGAGCGCGCTCAGGGACTTACCGAGTTCTGCAGCCCGAATCCGCGCCGTGCGGTAGGTGTCGTCCGAAACAGAGACGGTAATGTTCTTCACAGTCTCACAGTAACGCAGTTATTGTGGTAGGCCGGCGTCGCGATCGACGACACTCCAGGCCAGCAGGTGAACGATGGCGCGGAACTAGTCGCGCACGGCGGCCAGCACGCCGTCGCCGAGCGGCACCAGCGCGGGCGTCAGGCGCTCGTCCTCGGCGATGAGCCGGGCCGCTTCGCGCACCGCGACCACCTCGGCGTCGCGCGCGGCGGGATCGCCGGCCCGCCCGCCCAGCGCCGCCGCGTGCACCACGATGACCCCGCCGGAGCGCAGCAGCCGCACGCCCTCGACGACGTAATCCGGCTGGTCGATCGGGTCGGCGTCGATGAACACCAGGTCATAGGACTCGTCGGCGAGCCGGGTCAACACCTCCTGGGCGCGGCCGCTGATCAACCGGGTGCGCGACGGCCCGACGCCGGCCTCGGCGAACGCCTGCTTGGCCAGCCGCTGGTACTCGGGCTCGTTGTCGATCGTGGTCAACACGCCGTCCTCGGCCATGCCGGAAAGCAGCCACAGCCCGCTGACTCCGACGCCGGTGCCCACTTCGGCGACGGCCTTGCCGCCGCTGAGCTTGGCCAGCAGGCTGAGCAGCGCCCCGACCGCGGGCGTCACCGCCCCGGCGCCGAGGTCGGTGGCGCGCTCGCGGGCACCCGCCAAGATCGCGTCTTCGGAAATCGAGCCCTCGGCGTGCGCGGAGAGGGATTCGGCGCGGCTAAGGACCGGCTGGTCGAGCGTGAGCGAGGAGTTACCGTCCATGACCCGCAGCGTATGCCGGATTCTTCGCGCGATCGGTCAGGCGCGCCTGAGTAGGACGCGTCCGACACGCCCGGGAGGCGGGACGCGACCGATGTCACTCGGGACCCGGTTTGCCCTGCATAGCGAAGGTAACGAAATGGTTTCTCAGGCAAACCTCAGGTATCTCCTACCTCGCTTATACGCGTGTAGACGACGGTAACGGGTATGGATCACGGGGGCGGGCGCGGCAGGAATAGAGAAATGCAACTTCGCGTTGCCGACAAAGACGATCTGCCAGGGATTGGCAGGGAAAATCCGGAGGATCCAACCATCACCGCTCTAGGCACCACTTTGAGCCCGTCCACCATGTCGCACCCGCAGGAGTTCCGCGACGACGAATGGGTGGAACTGCCCGACGAGTTGCAGGGCACCGCGGTTTTCGACGCGACCGGGGACAAGGCCACCATGCCGTCCTGGGACGAGCTGGTGCGCCAGCATGCCGACCGGGTGTACCGGCTGGCCTATCGGCTTTCGGGCAATCAGCAAGACGCCGAGGACCTGACGCAGGAGACCTTCATCCGAGTTTTCCGTTCGGTGCAGAACTACCAGCCGGGCACCTTCGAGGGCTGGCTGCACCGCATCACCACCAACCTGTTCCTCGACATGGTCCGCCGCCGGGCCCGCATCCGGATGGAGGCGTTGCCCGAGGACTACGACCGGGTGCCCGCCGACGAGCCGGACCCGCAGCAGATCTACCACGACGCACGCCTGGGGCCTGACCTGCAGGCCGCGTTGGATTCGTTGCCGCCGGAGTTTCGTGCCGCGGTGGTCCTGTGCGACGTCGAGGGTCTGTCGTACGAGGAAATCGGGGCCACCCTGGGCGTGAAGCTGGGCACCGTGCGCAGCCGCATCCACCGCGGCCGGCAGGCGCTGCGCGACTATCTGGCGGCGCACGCGGCCCAGTCCGGGCTCGCCGAGTCGGCTTAACCGACCCGCTGAAGCCTGCCGCCGCGCTACATTCGAAGAGTGGCAGGTAGCGAAAGGAAGCACGTGTTCCGCCGCGCTTTTTCCTGGCTCCCCGCGCAATTCGCCTCCCAGAGCGATGCGCCGGTCGGCGCGCCGCGGCAGTTCGGCTCGACCGAGCACCTATCGATCGAGGCCATCGCGGCCTTCGTCGACGGCGAGCTGCGGATGACCGCACACCTGCGCGCCGCGCACCATCTCTCGCTGTGCAGTGAGTGCGCGGCCGAGGTGGACGGCCAAAGCCGGGCCCGCTCCGCGCTGCGCGACGACGACTCGCACCCCATCCGCATCCCCACCAACCTGCTCGGGCTGCTCTCCGAGATTCCGCACAGCCCAATCGACGACACGCCTGAACCATTCGCCCGCGACGAGCGCGACCCGCGTAAACGCCGCTAGCGCCGCAGCTAAGCGGCACGTCGGGAAACATGGATACTAGGGTGAACAGGTACCCGGCATCCAGAGGAAAAATTGACCTCCGATCAACGCGATAACAACGGCCCCGACGGCGGGCAACGCTTGGCGCCACGCCCCGTCTCCCGGCCACCGGTCGATCCGGCGTCAACTCAGACGTTCGGCCGGCCGCGCGGGATGATCGGGTCGTTCGTGGCCGAGCGCGTGCGCCCGCAAAAGTACCGTGACCAAGCCGAATTCAAGCCACACGACCAACCGAAAGACCCGGTCCTGGCCGAGGCGTTCAGCCGACCCGAGGGGAGCCCGGACTCGCTGCAGCGCCATCCCGTCGACGCGGGCGCGCTGGCCGCCGAGAAGGACGGCTTCGGTCCCGACGAACCCGACGACCCCTGGCGCGACCCCGGCGCCGCCGCGGCGCTGGGCACCCCGGCGATGGCCCCGGCCCCGCCGCGCGCCGCCCCGGGTTACACCGGCAAACTCGGCGTGCGCGACGTGCTGTTCGGCGGCAAGGTGTCCTACCTCGCGCTGGCGGTGCTGCTGCTGATCGCCCTGGTGATCGGCATGCTCGGCGGTGTGATCGGCCGCAAGACGGCCGAGGTCGTCGAGGCGTTCACCACCTCCAAGGTCACCCTGGCCACCCCGCACAACGCCGAACAGCCGGCCGGCCGGTTCGCCAAGGTGGCGACCGCGACCGCCGACTCCGTGGTCACCATCGAGTCCAAGAGCGACCAGGAGGGCATGCAGGGATCCGGCGTCGTCATCGACGGCAAGGGCTACATCGTCACCAACAATCACGTGATCTCCGAGGCCGCCAACAACCCCAGCCAATTCAAGACGACGGTGGTGTTCAACGACGGCAAGGAAGTGCCCGCCAACCTCGTCGGCCGTGACCCCAAGACCGACCTGGCCGTCCTCAAGGTCGACAACGTGGACAACCTGTCGGTGGCCCGGCTCGGAGATTCCGACAAGGTCCGCGTCGGCGACGAGGTGCTGGCCGCGGGTGCACCGCTGGGTCTGCGCAGCACCGTGACTCACGGCATCATCAGCGCGCTGCACCGCCCCGTTCCGTTGTCGGGGGAGGGCTCGGACACCGACACCGTCATCGACGCCATCCAGACCGACGCCTCGATCAACCACGGCAACTCCGGCGGTCCGCTGATCGACATGGATTCCCAGGTGATCGGCATCAACACCGCCGGTAAGTCGTTGTCGGACAGCGCAAGTGGGCTGGGCTTCGCGATTCCGGTCAACGAAATGAAGCAGGTCGCTCAGACGCTGATCAAGAACGGCAAGATCGTGCACCCGACGATCGGGATCAGCACCCGTTCGGTGAGCAACGCGATCGCGGCCGGCGCACAGGTCGCCAACGTGAAGGCCGGAAGCCCGGCGCAAAAGGGCGGCATCCTGGAGAACGACGTGATCGTCAAGATCGGCAACCGCAAGGTCGCCGACTCCGACGAATTCGTTGTCGCCGTGCGGCAGTTGACAATTGGTCAGGACGCGCCCGTCGAGGTGGTCCGCGACGGCCGGCACGTCACGCTGACGGTCAAGCCCGATCCCGACGGCAGCTAGATGCTCGGCAACCTGAGCTGGGAGCACATCCTGGTGCTTGTGGTGGTCGGGCTGGTTGTCCTTGGGCCGGAACGACTTCCGGGCGCCATCCGCTGGACGTCGAACGCGCTGCGGCAGGCCCGCGACTACTTGTCCGGCGTGACCACCCAGCTGCGTGAGGACATGGGACCCGAATTCGATGATCTGCGTGGGCATTTGGGCGAGCTGCAGAAGCTGCGGGGGATGACGCCGCGCGCGGCACTGACCAAGCACCTGCTCGACGGCGACGACTCCTTTTTCACCGGGAACTTCGACAAGCCGGTCAATGGAGGGCCGCCGGCGCCGGCGCCACAACCCGGGCCAGCGCAACGGCTCGCCGAGGGCCCGGCTCCCTTCGACACCGACGCGACCTAATATTCCCCGCTCCCGAGGCCGGTGTGGGGGCGCGGCCGCTGGCTTCTGACGACCCAGGCAACACCCGGGATTATCTGCCGGGCGGTTGCGGCTCACGTATGCTGTCCCTGCGCCTTCTAGACGTCGGGAGACTGCATCAAGTGATGAATGCTGACCGTTCCACCTCTGGGCCAAAGTCCTCCGCGTCCCGCCTTATTCTCGCAGGTGAGTCCCATCTCGCCGCCCTCGTCGGGGGCCAGATTTTTTCCGGGCCACTGGAGCTCATTACCGGCCCGCGCGGGGACGGCACGCTTTTTTTGGCGGGTGGCGCGTGGCCGCGGGACATGGCCTACTGGGATACCCTCGGCGATCTCGGGATCGGCGCGGATGTCGGCATCATCTGGGGCGGTAACGAGCACAACATTTTGTATTTCTTCGAGGCGGAAACGCCGTTCGACTTCCTTTCGGCGCATGTGCGCATCATGAATCCATCGGCGGAGATCATGTCCAGGGCCGCCATCCGGCACAGTTTCCAGGAGCTCAGTTTCAACGGTCTCGGCTCGGCGTTGAAGCGGCTGATGAGTCGCGGGTTGAACCGCATTGCTCTCGTCGGCACGCCGCCACCCAAGGACGACAATGAGGCGCTTCGCGCCCTACTGAAGACCGAAGAGTTCTTCGTTAGCAAGGCGGCGCTGCTTGGGCAGTCGGTGGAGACGATTCCCATCACCGATCCCTATGTGCGGCTTAAGCTTTGGTATCTGCTGCAGGACATGCTGGCCGAAGAAGCCCGCACTCGGGGGGCGATGTTCATTCCTGTTCCCGAGGAAGTTCAGGATGCCGACGGCTTCCTGAAGCGCGAGTTTTGGGCCTCGGATGTCAGCCATGCGAACGAAGCCTATGGCAACGTGGTGTACGAGACCATTTTACGGGCCTTCGAATAGGACGAACACATGGCGCGGCACCCCTACAACGATCAGCCAGACCGGGCTTTTTGGTCGCGGTCCGTCGCACGCAACTGGTCGCCGGTGGACCTGGTAACAGCCGATGAACCGATCCTGAGGGCCGACAGCCGGGTCATGTCGGCGGGGAGTTGCTTTGCCGCGAACATCGTGCCGCATTTGGAAGCCGCCGGCTATCGCTACGTCCGGACCGAGACGGCCCAGGCCAATGAGCGTTTCGGCTACGAACTCTATTCGGCGGCCTACGGAAACATCTATACGGCAAGGCAATGGCTTCAGCTCATCGACCGGGCCGAGGGGCGGTTCCAACCGCGCGAAGATCGCTGGGCGACGTCGGACGCCGTCATCGATCCGTTCCGACCAGGGTTGCCCTATCCGGCCGAATCACAGGAGGAATTCGAACTCCTGACCCGCTCCCACCTGGATCGGGTGCTGGCCGCGATCCTTGAATGCAACCTTTTCATCTTCACCCTGGGGTTGACGGAAAGCTGGGTCTCGACCCTCGACGGCGCGGTCTTTCCCTCCTGCCCCGGAACCATCGCCGGCAACTTCGATTCCCAGCGACACCAGTTCGTCAACTTCACCGTCGGCGAGGTCGTCGCCGACATCCTCGGCTTCATCGACCGAATGCGGGCCATCCAGCCCGGCTTGAAGATCGTGCTGACGGTGTCGCCAGTGCCGCTGGTGGCGACCGCCACCGCCCAACACGTCTACACCGCGACGGCGTACAGCAAGTCGGTGTTGCGTGCCGCGGCCGGCGAGGCGGTCGCCGCACGGCCGGATGTCCTTTATTTCCCCGCCTATGAAATCGTCACCGGCCCGGGGAGCGAAACCCATTTCGCTGATGACCGCCGCACCGTGACGGTTGAGGCTGTCACGACGGTAGTGGATGCAATTCTGAGCCGCAGCGAACCTGCCGCGCCTGGCGGCGCCGACGATCGGGACCGCAGCCGTGCGTTGAAGCAATTGGCACGTCAACTGGCCGAGCGCGAATGCGAGGAGGCCATGAATGAAGCGAAATAGCTGCGTTGTGCCTGGTCTTCACTCCAGTCCGCGGCACGGCCAAAGTGTCAGGAAAACCTGTTACAAACGGCAAAAAATAAACGCCTGATTCTCGAAATGCTCATTCAGCCTGCCACACCACTTCTTATATAGCAGCCTAAACCCGAGCCGAGCGGCGGTTGATTCCAGATCATCGTCGGTGATGCCCCACTGCCAAATGGAACTCACGTCGCGCCACGGCCTATCGGCATAGGGATGCTTCTGGTCAAGTTTTGCAAAGAGATTCTTGTATGGCTCTTCCGCCGGGTCGGCCGGGACCTTGCGGAAATATTCCTCTTCGCCGAGATCCAGCAGCCTGACCGTAGTCTCTGAACCCGTCCATTGCCGGTTGTAGATCGCGATCAGGCGCACATTCTTTGCGTACATCTCGAGGAGGTCGTCCCAATCGGGTGACACTTGGTGCAGCAACACGTCAAACAGAAAGATTGCGTCGACGCGATCGACCTGGTCAACAACGGCGCGGCTGCCGTAATCTCCATTGATCGCGCGCAGTTGGGGGTACTTCTCTGTGCGGTCCATGACGGTCGGGGTGATGTCCGTATCGACCAATACGGCGCGCTGGATCGGATACTTGTCCAGCGCATAAAACGTATACCCGGCCTCCGGTGGCGAAACGGCGCCCAGATCCGCGAACGACTGGGCGCCAAAAGACGAGAAGGCCTGATCCACGATGTCTACTTTGTCTCGGTCGATGCTCACGGTCTGGACGTTCACCGCCGCCGACCCCCTCGCCGGGCAGGGCCGGTGGGGCGGGTTCGCAACCAGATCGAGCCGCCAGGGTTGTTGAGGAACAGCGGGTTGGTCTCCTGAATCAAAGCGCGCTGTCGGTGTGCGAACAAACCATTCCAGAAGAGCACCTCGAAAGCCGAGTTGAACATTAGGAAGGCGCGCAGAGCATAGGTTTCGTTCCACGATCTATTGTCCTCGAATAGCCATTGCCGCGGATACTCGAACGGGTATTGAATGTCGTGGAAATGTACTAGCACGCCCTTGTTGAGGCTGGGCAAGATGGAAAACAGCTCGTAGTGCACATCGCTTGCGGTCTTGAGGACGTGGGTGGAGTCGATGAACAGGATGTCGTTCTCCTTGAGTGTGGAGAACGTCGAAACCGGCACATCCTGAACCAGCCCCTCGATGATATCGACGCGGGAATGGTCTTCCTCGCGAAGTCTGCTGCGCAGGCGATCGGCGTCGGGGTCGATGCAAGTCATCGTGAAGTCACTCAGACCGAGTTGATCAACGGTGTCGAGCATGCAGGCCGAGGAGAATCCGGATCCGACCTCGATGACGTTCTTGGGTTTGAAATGGGCAATCATCGTGCTCAGCATGATGGCGTCGCCGTACGGATACATGTCGTTGTAGTAGTAGCGGTTTTTGCCGTCGTCATGCTCGCTGAACGGCGTGTTCTTGATGAATTCTGCGTTTTCTTTCCAGAACCGCACCATGGCGGCTTCGTCGAACTGGATGCCTTTGATGTCGTCGGGTTCCTGCAGATACTGCTGGTCCATGTATTTGGCGATTGTCGATGGATCCACGACGGGTGAATAGCAGTGACCCGGCGGGAACATGGTCGGCACCGCCCTTTCGTGATGCCGAAGCCGATATTCCTTCGAGTTGACGAAGGCGAAATAGACTTGCTCGGGTGGCATGACGGTGGCGGTGCTCGCCCAGTGCACGAGCTCAGCCGGTGTGGGATCGCGTTGCAGGATTGTGGCGTAGAGGCTGGCGACGTATTCCTTGGCGGCGGCGGGGCTCATGCGCGCTGGTGTTTCGGATGCCTTCGGTGCGGGTGTAGCCGCGGGTGTAGCGCCAGGCTTGCCGCCCGTGCCCTGGGCGAAAGCGGTGTTTTGGTCCGACGGCGGGATGGGCGGATGCTTGCTCGACCGGTTGGGCCGCTCGGTCTCAGTCATACGCACTCCTTGGGCCAGACGATGCGTGCTCGCGCCCTTGACCGCGATCACGACGTCCTGCCAGCTCATGCCGTTCGCTCGACCGCACCACTTGCCGTAACGCAACGGTTCCTGAAGCTCGAGGCCGCATTCCCGGTACAGATCCCGGACGAAGGCTTCCGGGTACCGGATCGCCGTTTCAGGGTTTTCGACGTCGACCGTTCGTGGACCGTGCATCTCGTGCTTGAGCTTGATGGCTCCCTTTTCCTCTTTGCTGAGGGCTGACGACTCCTCATTGAGCAGGAAGAAGGTGGCCAGACTTCGCCCGCCGGGCTTGAGCACACGGACGATCTCCTGCATATAGTGCTTCACGTCCGATGCCAGCATCCGCGTGAATACCGAGGCAAGCAATACGACATCGAAGAAGTCGTCGGGATACGGCAGACGGACGTCTGACGGCGTGTCGTTCCCGTTCGACTTTTCTTTTTTGCTCCGAAGATCTGCGACTCTGGAATTGACGTTGGGGTAGATGTTCTGGGTGCACCATGCGATTGCTTCCCGTGCGACATCGAAGCGGGCGTAACGGCCCTCGCGGTTCAGGTAGCCGGTGAACGGCAGAGCCATCCGCCCTGAGCCGCAACCGATGTCGAGCACTGCGTCGCCTGGCTGCAACCCACACAGGTCAACCAAGTACCCCAGGAATTCCTCGCCGGTCGCCTCGTTCACAGGGGGACCGCCGGACCCAACGAGTTCCTGAAATGCCGCGGGCGGCAGTAGCTCACCAAGCGAGCCGCAGTTCGCTTTCGAAGTGCGATTCGAGCCATGCGTGATGCTCCCGGTCATGATGGCCCCCCACCGTAGTCAGCCGAACCTGTGCGCCGTCCCAACCCCACCTCACTATAAGGGCTGGGCTACCCCGAATGGGAATAGGCGATTTGCAAATTGAGCTTCGGTGGTCGGTCGTCAACGCTGAATCGCTCGATCATCCGAGCGGGACCCCGATGGTCCTACGGGTGCTGCGCTCACTGGACTGTGGCGACATCGGGCAAACATGGTCCCGCACCCGCGGACATGGGCTGCTCAGGCCGTGAGGACGATAGCTAGGCCGGGCAGGATTCGGGCGAGATAGGTTGCGCCGCTGCAAGTTTCGCAGAACACGAGTACCCCTTTCCCGGTGTCCGCGAATGCGCGGGCGCTGTTCTCAGCGACGGGCGCGGGTTTTCACGATTCCGCGCGGCAACGACCGCTGGATTGCCTCGGCCGCTACGTCGCGGCCCCTGAAACAGTGCGCGCACTTTTGCCGCATACTTGGCAGCGTGACATGGCGGCGGGGTATTTCTGAAGCGGTTCGAGGCGGTCAGGTCGACGGCTTGCTGACCCGGCGCGAGGTGATGCGGCCATTGGCGCTCGTCGCGGCGATTGCGACCCCTACCACGCTCATGGCGGGCTGTTCCAGCGGGCCGGACCGGCGACGGCGGGAGATCAACGTGCTGGACTACGGGGCCGATCCGACCGGAGCGCGCGATTCGACCGCGGCCTTCAGAGATGCGATCGCCGCGTTGCCGCCGGTAGGCGGCTCGGCGGCGGTGCCGACCGGTGGAGGCTGGGTATACGCGCCGACCGGCCACTACAAGATCACCAGCACGCTGAATTTCACCCAGTTTCAAAACCTGCGAGGGGACGGCAAATCCCTCACCATCTTCAATTACTCCGGGAAAGGGCCGTGCATTTTGGCGGCGAACAGTGCCGGTACCACCACTAGCGGCTGGCCCGCCCCTTGCCAGTTCGAGGGTTTCACCATCGACGGCACGGGTGCCGGTCCGGGCGCCATCGGAATACAAATCGGCAACCTGTTTCATTCTCGCGGCCATGATCTCGAGATACAGAGTTTCCTCGCGGCCGGCGCTACTGGCGTGTTGTTCAAAAACCATGGCAAGGTTCCGGTGGCTGACAGGATGCAGTGGAGCATCGACCTGATCGAGAACGCCAACCACGTGGTCTTCGACGGCAACTGCGCGGTCGGTGTGGGCTCCTTCAGCTACGCGGAGTACGAGTTCTCCGTCGTGGCCAACCAAGATCAAAAGATCCTGACGCTGCAAAACAACGCGGTGGTCCGCAGCAGCAGAATGTCCATCGTCGGGGGCGTCGCCACGAACAGCAGCAGCAACACCGGCTGGGTGATCGGCATGGACGTCGGTGCCCCCTCGAACCAAAGCACACTGAGAGACTGCGAATTCCTCATCTCGGTCGAAGCGGATGCCGGCGTGGGCCTTCGTACCCACCAGTCGATACGCATGGAAAGCAACAATCTCGGCGAACTCTCCGGCACGGGCGTGCTGAATTTCATCCCCGGCTTCACTGCGGGGATTCCCTACCCTTTCCAGCCGGCGTCGATAGCTGCCGGATCCATATTTGCGGTGTCTGGTCGTGTCTCCGAATCAGCCTTGGGCACAATGAGTTTCGAAGATTGTGCTAATTTCCAGGGCGGCACTCAGCGGAAAGCCTATGTCGTGGAGGCTGCCAGCATTTCTTCGCCCTTCCGCATTGTCCCGCAAAAGGGCGATGTGCAGGAGTTCATGCTGCCGAATACCAATGTCACCATCGCCGGTTTTCACGGCGCGCCCTACGTGATGTCGCGCAGCTTGGAACTCCTCTTTCACCAGCCCGCCTCGGGTGCCCCCTGTTCGGTCACGTGGCCGCCAAATATCAAGTGGGCCAACGGAAAAAGCGCCCTGTCCACCGTCAACGGGGCCGTCGACAAGGTGCGAATGGACTACTTCCCCCACACCGACATCTGGTTCGCCGAACTGCTGACGAGCTAGGTCACGAGCCAAACATGTTGGCTGGATACGCCGGCGCTACGCGTTCACGCCGGGTCGGCCAAAGATCAACACATCCTGATGGTTGTCCCAACCTCGCTCGACGTAGCCAAGCAGCCTCAGGTCGGTGCGGGGTTCCAACAGTCGCACCACCCAGTGCGGCCTTACCAGGGCGATCCCGTACCCCTCCTCCTTGTTGAAGATCCCGCTCAACACATCGTGGGTGTAGTCAACGTATCCAAACCCGGTTCGTCGTACGCCCTCGGCGGCTACCTCGTAATTTTGGTCCGGCAGGTAAAAATTCGGCATGGTCGCCTGAACGTGATCGGAGAATCGTCCCTGGAGGGTGACCACGGCGATGCCGGAATCGGATAATGAACGACCAAGCAGGTTGATCGTGTCCAAGAACGAAGTTTCTGGCAGATGCGACAGCAGCGAGCCGCAGAATATCAAGTCGAACTCCTCGCCGAAGTCGACCTCACTTAGGTTGACCAGCGAAGGCACACAGTCTATTTGAAAAGCCTCGCGACAGAAATCCAAATGGTCATCGTAGAGGTCTGACGCGACGATCCTCGCCTCGGGGAAAAACGCGCAGAGGTGGCGAGTCACGCGGCCCGAGCCGCTCGGAAAGTCCAGAATAGATTGCGGCGGTTGGCGAGAGTTGGTCAGAAGCGCATTGATGACGACGCGCATCGCGTCGGCCCCGACGCTGTAGTAACGCCCGATCGACTCGTCCGAACGGTCAATGAGTTCTTTGTCGTTCGGGTTCAGACTCCGACTGACGCCACGCTCGCGGTATGCCGCGAACAAATTCTGATATGCGGTTATGAGCGAAAAATGGGCGTCGAGTATTCCGGCCGGTTCCATGTTGATTTCCCTCGAGGTCGACGCCACGGATGGTTCTGCCGCAACGGGCGCAGCGGCAACGCTCTGGGCTGGTGTGCTGCCGCTAAATTCGTCGAGTATTCCGTCAAACGCCTCGTCGCAGATCTTTTGCAGCCGTGGTTCAAGGTCCCGCTTCCAGCGGCCGATCGACGACGAGACGTCAGGCGAGGTCCGATGCGCATTCACATCGGCGGTGGCTTCATTCCCAGCTTTTACCATTGCGTCGACGATATCGCCGGACGAGTCCAGCTCCAGGCTGTCGAGCATCGCGCGTACTTGCTCGGCGGGCGAACGAATGAGGTCCTCGTAACGGACAAGCGCGCTGTATTGCGATCTGCGCTTCCACAGTTCGACAAATGACAGCATGCTGGTGCGGATGACTTCGACGTATTCTTCATCCGTTTCGACCGCCTCGCGTCCGAAGCCGTCGAAGCCGGTCAACGCCGCCCCTCCGACCCGTTCTCGGACGCGAGCATTGAACGCCAGCACGGAGGCCAGGTAGTCCCTGGGATCCCGGACGAGGAATATCTGCCGCGCGCGGGGGTAGAGCTGTTGCATTGTCCAGTAGTGGCCCGCCGGGGCGACCTTCTCCGCGAAGAACGCCGGTGTTGTGCGTTTGTTTTCCCGGGCGCACGCGCGGTAGAACGACTCGACGGTAGCCTGCGCCACACGGGCGAATTCCTCAACCTGACCCGAATACCAGCGGTCGAGGGTTGCTTGCGCTCCCGTGGGCTTGGACATGTGGCTCGAGTCGACAAAGAAATAGGGGAACGGAGCTATCCGTCTGGTATCCCTCCAGAAGTGCAACGATTCCACCTGCGAGTTGTCTCCGGGCGCGGCCAGCACCTGGATGAAATGCATCCAGTAGCTGCAGGCAAACGTCTCGTAGGGAAATTGCTCATGGACGACGACGTCGGGATGCTGGGCGAGCATCCTCATCAGCCAGGTGCTGCCCGACCGGCCGGCACTGGTCACCATGATCGGCTGCATGGAGGGGGTGAACGCCGAAGTTAGCCGCTGCGTACCGCGTATTTCCGCGAGCTGGCAGCGGCGCCCGTCCTCGAAGAGCACCCACACCTCAAGGGTGAATGCCGGTGCCAGGCCGACCGTTCCGATTGCCCTCCAGAACCCCTTTGTTGACGAATCGGCAAATTTGCGGGCCACATCGGGCCGTGGACGATTTAGCCCGCAGCGCTCGACCACGATTCCCTCGTGGTGGAACTCCACCTCGGCTGCAGGCACCTTGCTTGCGACCCAGCCGATCACCTCGAACGCGTATCGGTCGACCGGACCCGCCTGCGGGTAGTCCAGATGAGCAGCGGTGATCAGGTCATCGCCAGGGCACAGGGTGACCCCGGATACCTCCACCGCCATGCTGCGATCCTGTCCCTCCCCGCCGAGGGTGCCGCCACATCCACGGCGATCCGCTCGTCGACAACCCCTTCGCCGGCGTCCCCCCGCCGCCGCGGCGCAGTCTGCCAAACTTGCCAGTGCCCAGGAGCTCTGACATTACCGGTTTCACGAGTCATGGTGTCAACAACTGCGCTTCGAGACACTTGCGTGAGGCACAGCCAGGTTGGGTATTTTGCACCCATGCGTTTCGCCGTCGCGGTTGTGTTGCCGCCCGACCACCATGACATCAGCGGCGGAGCTTTTCACGAGGTCGCCGAGGCGCTGCACCATGGCCTGCTGGCGCTTGGCCATGATTCGGTGCTGACCAACCGTCTCGACATCGATGACCGCCGCACCATCGTGCTGGGCTCAAACCTGCTCGTCCAGTACGCCTTGGACCCGCCCAAAAACCCCATCTTCTACAACCTCGAGCAGTTGGGCGATGACTTGCCGTGGATGACGATGCCTGAATTCGTCGACCTTTTCCGGCGCTACCCGCATTGGGACTATAGCCAGGCCAACGTCGAGTACCTCGCGGCCCGGGGGCTGCCCCGGCCCACCTACGTTCCGATCGGATACGTGCCCGAGCTGACCCGGATCGCCCCGGCCCAAGAGGACATCGACGTGTTGTTCTACGGCGCGCTCAACGGGCGCCGCTACGCCGTGCTCAGGGAACTGCACGAGCGAGGTCTTCGGGTCAAATGGCTACCCGGCACCTACGGTGCGAGCCGCGATGCCTGGATCGCACGCTCGAAGGTCGTCCTCAACCTGCACTACTTCGAAGCGAAAATCTTTGCCATCGTGCGTGTTTCGTATCTGCTCGCCAACAAACGCGCGGTGGTCTCCGAACATAGTGCCAATCCGACATTGGAGCGCGACCTGGCGTCGGGCATCGCCTTCGCGGACTACGACGAACTGGTCGATCGCTGTGTGGAGCTCGTCGGCGACGAGCGCGCGCGACGCGAGCTCGCCGAACGGGGCTACCGGGCCTTCGCCGCTCGCGACCAGGCCGCCATCCTGCAGCGCGCGCTCGCAGAAGGCCTCGACGATGTCACCCCCGGGACCGCCGCGGCCGACGGCCCGCGCACCGTCGAGCGCCGCGACGGCAAAGACCGCACCGCAACACTTCGCGAGCGGCAAGAGTTCACCCGCAGACTGTTCAAGCACAAGTCCGCGCAGGAGCGAGATTGGTTGCTGGCCAAGGTCAAACGCAATCCCGAGGATGCGCGGTCGGTGTTTTTCCTCGCCGAGACCTACTTCCGCATGGACGATCTCGACAACGCGCGGAAGTGGTATGCGCGGCGGGTGGAGATGGGCGGCTGCGACGAGGAGGCCTACTGGGCGATGTACCGGCTCGCGCAGTCGACACAGCAACTCGGTACGCCGTGGCCAGAATGTGAAGATGCGTACCTGCGCGCCTGGCACATTCGACCCTCCCGCGCCGAGCCGCTGTTTGCCGTCGCCGCCGCGTACCACGCCATGCAGCGCTACCGGGTGGGCTACCTGATCGCCCAGCGCGCCGCCCAAATCCCATTTCCCGAAGAGGATCTCTTTGTCCCCGGAGAGGTCGCACACGTCTACGCCTGGCGCGCAGCCGATGAGCACGCGGTGTGCGCGTCTCAGATCGGCAAGCACACCGAGGCGTTCACGCTGTGCCGGGATCTGCTGACCCATTCCGAACTCCCCGACCCTGACCGGCAACGGATCGCGACCAATCGCGACTTTTCGGTGCCGACCATGCTCGAGGCCGCCGCACCCTACCCCGAAGCCGTGGTGCAGTCCCTGACCGCAGGTCGCGGTCGAGCCGGTGAAGACGTAGTCACCGTCAGCCTGATCGCCGGGCCCGACCCGCAGACCACCGAGCAGACCATCAACTCGTTTCTGAACTGCTGCCTCGATGCGTCCCGAGCCGGGCGCTTTGTGGTGCTGGATGCCGGCCTGTCCGCCGCCGACCGCGCCGAGCTGCGCAGACGCTACGGGTTTCTCGAGTTCGCCCGTCGCAAATCGGGCAACGGGTCAGCTTCCCCGCTGGCGCAGCTGCGCGCTCAGGTCGACGGACGGTTCTGGCTGCACCTAGGCGAGGGTTGGCGGTTTTTCGCCCCCGAGAATTTCATCACCCGCCTGACCGCCGTGCTCGACGCCGAACCGCAAGTGTGTCAGGTGGGCATCAATTTCGAAGATGCGGTCAAGCTGACCGGCGCCTGCGCGGCGGAGGACGTGGTGCGCCGAGCCCCCGACGCCGGCCGCTACCTGCTCACCAATGTAATGGCAAGCGGCCCAGCGATGTTCGACACCGAACGCCTGGATCGGGTTGGCGGTGTACAGCTCGGCACCGGCCCCGATGTGACCGCCCAACATCGACGACCGGCAGCGGGCGCCGGGCCGCGGACCGCGAGCCTCGACGAAGTGCTCTGCATCTCAGGTCTGGCCCCCTAATGACGCGAGATTCGAAAGGTTCGGCCCGCGACGTCCGCTCGCGGATCATCGCGGCCGACGACGACGTCACACCGATCCATGACAGCGCGGGGAAACGGGGCTCGCAGTGACACCGAAACGAGAAACGAAGCAACCTGAGTTGAGCCCCAAGTTAAGTATCGTGACGACCACACACAACCAGGAAGCCTTCGTCCGCGATGCTTTCGACAGTTTTCTCGCCCAACAGATCGACTTCCCGATGGAGATCATCGTCGCCGACGATGCATCAACCGATTCGACGCGGGCGATCATCCAGGAGTATGTCGATCAGTACCCGCACCTGTTCCGGCCGATCCTCAGGCCCAAAAACCTTGGCCTCAACAGGAATTTGGTCGACGCCCTATCCAAGGCTCGCGGCACGTACATCGCGCTGTGTGAGGGCGACGACTACTGGATCGATCCGCTGAAGCTGAGCCGACAGGTCGCGTACCTTGACCAGCATCCCGAAACAACGGTGTGCTTCCATCCCGTGCGAACGATCTGGGAAGACGGCCGGGTCGAGGAAGAGGACTTCCCGCCGCTGGTTTGGCGCGATGACTTGAGCCTGGACACGTTGATCAGGCGCAACTTCATCCAGACCAATTCGGTGATGTACCGCCGCCTCCCGCACTACCGAGGTATCCCGGCCGACGTCATGCCTCTGGACCACTACCTCATGGTGCGCCATGCGTTCAGCGGCAAAATTGCAATGCTGCCAAAGACGATGGCCGTCTATCGCCGCCACTCGCAAGGTATGTGGAACAACCGGGTCGTCGATCCGCCAAAGTTCTGGCTGTCGTTCGGTGGCGGGCATGCCGCGTTGTACGACGCGATGATCGACCTCGCCGCGGGCGACCCCGAGCGCGAGGATGTCATCGCCGGGATGGCTGACTGGGTTTTCAGCGAGATCGCGAATGTGCCGGGCCCAGAGGGTCGCGCCGCGCTGCTGGACTCCATCGCGCAGCATCCCCGCTGCGCGATGCTGGCCTTGCAGCACCGATGGGCCAACGATCCCGATCTCTTGTTGGCCAGGGTCGAGAGCGACCCCGAAGATGGGGCGTCGGTCTTCCGCCTTGCCCAGCGTTATTTCGATCTGGGCAATTTCTCCAGGGCGTGCCAGTGGTATGCGCGCCGGGTTGAGATGGGTGGCGACGACGAGCAGGTCTACTACGCGATGTACCGGCTCGCGGAGTCGATGTTGCATCTCGGTGAGCCGTGGCCAGCCGTTGAGGATGCCTTTTTGCGTGCCTGGCAATTTCGACCGACCCGCGCCGAGCCACTGTTCGCCATCGCCTTTCGGTGTCGCGTCGAGCAACGTTACGGTTTCGCGTACCTGTTTGCCGAGAGCGCCACTAAAATCCCGCTCCCCGAAGAGGACAAAATAGCTGTCAGCGCGGACATCTACGCTTGGCGCGCAACCGATGAGCAGGCGGTGTGCGCGTCCTGGATCGGCAGGCACGCCGAGGCGTTCACGCTGTATCGGCGTTTGCTGGCCCGCCCCGACCTGCCCGGGCCTGATCGGCAACGGATTGCGGCCAACCGGGACTTGTTGGTGCCGGCGATGCTCGATGCGGCGGCACCGTACCCCGAAGCCGTGGTGCAGTCCCTGGGCGCCGGTCCGGGTGAGGCCGGTGCAGCCGGTGTCACCGTCAGCCTGGTCGCCGGGCCGGATCGCGAGACCACCGAGCAGACCGTGAACTCGTTTTTAAACTGCTGCCTGGATGTGTCGCGGATCGGGCGCTTTGTGGTGCTCGACACCGGCCTGTCCGCTTCCGACCGCGCGAAACTGCGGAAGCGCTACGGGTTCCTCGAGTTCGCGCGTCGCCGATCCGGCGACAAGCCCGCCCCCGTGTTGGCGCAGCTGCGCGCTCAGATCGAGGGACGGTTCTGGCTGCACCTGGGTGCGGGCTGGCGGTTTTTCGCCCCCGAGAACTTCATCACCCGCCTGACCGCCGTGCTGGACGCCGAACCGCAAGTGTTTCAGGTGGGCATCAACTTCGAAGATGCGGTCAAGCTGAGCGGCGCCAGCGCGGCGGAGGACGCGGTGCGCCGAGCCGCCGACGCCGGCCGCTACCTGCTCACCGAGGTGATGGCGACCGGCCCGGCGATGTTCGACACCGCACGCCTGGATCGGGCCAACGGTGCGCGAAGCAGCGACCCCGATGCGTCCGCCCGACGTGGCCGATCGTCCGCCGGCGCCGGGCTGCGCACCGCCAGCCTCGACGAAGTGCTCTGCATCTCGGGTATGTACCTTTAGCCCCGCCGGGGGCTCAACAGGCTTAAGTCGGGCGACAGCTCACCTACACCGACAATATGCGCACGGCAACTTGCATGTCGGCGGGGACCAGTCCCAAATATTCATATTTAATCTGACGATGGGCGACGTATTCTTGGAAGGCGGCATATTCGTGCCGCTGCCAAGTTGGATAATTGAAGTATTCGTCAAATACAATTATTGTTCCCGGCACGATTCGTTTATGTAGGTAGCTGAAGATCGTTTGTGTGGAAGAGTAGATATCACAGTCCACATGCAATAGCGCTATCTTGTCGAATTCATGCGTATCTAAAAACGGTGCGAGAACATGGTCGAACCAACCCACGACCAGCTCGACATTGTCCCGAACCTGCGGCAATTGCCCATTGACTGAAAACTGGCCGAATCCGTCCCCTTTGCCAAACCACGCCTCAGGCAACCCTTCGAATGAGTCAAAACCATACACCTTTGACAACGGTAATAGCGAGGCTATTAAATTGATCGTGTGGCCTGCCATGACACCAAATTCGAGCGCCGGACCATCGACGGTAATGCTTTGGCAAGCAAATCCCAGTAGGTGGTTTCGGTCCTGGAAGCGAGGAACGCCGACCATCTTCTGGGACGCGTAGTGGTGACTTTCGATAGCCGCAGCCAGACGGCCTATGTTGTCGATATTATATGCTCGATCGGTACTCCCGTGCTTCTCGAGGAAGGCCGCGTAGACCGCCTCGATGAACATTTTCCGGTCGTCGTTGTCATCCGGCGAGGCGGTTAATGTCTGAATACCGGCGGGTCCGAGAGCTGATTGATTCATGTGCCAGTCTCTTTCGTGTGTATTTGGTTTGCATGGATGATGCCGCGACTCGAGGCAAAAGCCCCGCGGAACTGCTGTTGGTCGTTTATCGAACCCCCCGAACTGCCGGTCGAGCAAACGTCAGGCACTCTCCGCCGGCTTCGCCTTGCGGATGAGCGCCACGAGGTCACCGACGTTTTCCAGGTCGTCGAGCTCCTTCGACCTCACCTTCATTCCAAATTGTCCTTCGACCGCCATGATGATTTCTATCATCTTAAACGAATTCCATCCGTCGACTTCGTCCGCGGTGAGATCGGGTCGCAGCACCAGATCGAAATTCATGAGCACGTCACGGATGATCTCCGTCAGCTGCTCGTAAATCTCCGCGTCGGTCATGTTTCAAGTCTTTCGATTGTGATGTGGGTCTTGATCGGAACAAAATCGTCAAGCATTAGGGCATATTTGCCATGGTCCGCAACGTCGCCGGCGATGGAGGCGAAGCCCAATTTCGGATAGAGATCCTTAACCATGCTGTTCTTTGGGGTCGGGTGGTACTCACCGATGATGCGACGCACGCCGAGCCGCCGAGCCTCCTCGCTGACCACATTGAGGGTTGCCTGTTCGACTTGGCGCCCAAGAACGCGACAGCTCATCAGCCAGGTATCGAGCAGTACCGCATCGGCGACGCGCTTGCCGATCACGATGCTGATAATGCCGTTGTCGCCGAAGCGGTCGAACAAGCGCAGGTAGATTCCGAAGGCTTCCGGGTCGTCCATTACCGCGAGCACTTCGTCTTCGGAATAGCGTTTGGTGGTCAAGTTGAACTGGTTCGTCTTGTTGATCAACTGAACCGTGCGCTGCAGGTTAACTTTGTCAAAGTTCCGCCACTGTAGGCGCATCTGCAGGCTCCGCAAATAGCCCTCCATGTCGGTGGCGCCACTTTGCAGCTCAGATCGTTCGCGGTTATCGAAGTACTGTTGGGTCCGTTCCCGGTCTTCCGGGGTGATGGCAAGGGATTCGAAATACCCGGCATCCGCGATGCACCGTGGGACCAGCGCGGGATCCTCGGGGAGCTCCGGGACGGCGACCATCGGCAGTTCCTGCCGGACCAAACCGCGCTCGAAGGGGTTGTCGTCGACGAATACCAGGGATTCGAGACCGATGTTGAGTTCCGCTGCGACGCGGCGCAAGTTGGTGACCTTGTCGTCCCAATTGGCGACAAAACTCGCCACCTGCTTGCGGGTCAGAACCATCTCCGGGTGGCGCTCAAAAGCATGCATAGCAACGTGCTCGTCATTCTTGGAACACACTGCAAGGATCACTCCGCGTTCGGAGAGTTCCACTGCGTAGCTTTGCAGGCTGACAAAGGCTTCCCCCAAGGCGCTGCCTTGGCCCAAAACAATCCCCTCCAATCCGTCGTCACCGACGACGCCGCCCCAGATCGTGTTATCGAGATCGAGTACCAAGCACTTCGAGGAAAGGCCCAGCTGTGCGCCAAGGACGCGCGCGACCGCTTCGCCGTAGCACGGGACCGCGGACAGTTTGATTTCCTGTTTGCTTCGATGCCAAAGCGCCACGTCATGCCAGACATCGAGACCGTCCTGCCGGGCGCGGCGGTCGACTGCGACAAGGTGCGCACCGCCGGCGTCGGCAGCGGCCTGCAAATGAAGATTCAACTGATCGAGGAAGTGGGCTCGGGAACCGGGCAGCCTGTGTTCGTTGCTGCCCATCAGGTCATGCCAGATGGGGAGCGCTGTTTGCTGAAGAACGGTGCAGCTGAAGGCCTTTTTTGCCAGGGCCCAGCATTCTTGGATGGACGCGAGAACCTGTTCTAACGCGCCCGCAGCCCGCGGTTCGTCGAGCCCGGGCCGCAGGCCCTGGGTGAGGTGGTAAGCATCGAGCGCGAAGAGAACGACGTGAGGGCGGAAGCGATGCAGATCCGACTCGCTATTAAGCAATTCTTGCCGGTATTGACCGTATTGCGCCTCATAGGTGAGCACGTGCAAGCCCCGGCGCAGGGCGGCCACGCGAAGACCCGCGTGTAAATGGGTGACGGTCGATGAGCCGAGTATGGCCACTCGCAAACTTTTGACCGGGGGAGGTGCTGCGCCGGCACCGTAATGCTTTACCAGAACCTGATCGAGCGTGTTGGTCTGGACGAAATCCAGATCATGCTTGGCGATTGCTACCAACTCCGCCCAGGCGGGCGGCACTTCGGCAACCAGCAGTGACCGCGCCCGTGCTCGAAAGTCCGTGCATTCAGGCAGCCAGTACAGCGTTGTGTCTCTCATCCAATAGAAACTCCTGACGCGATCCGCGAACCTTATCGGCCATCAGCTTTGTCAATCGTTCCTCCTACGCCCTTTGCTCGCGCCATTTTCGCTCGGGAGGGTTAATCGTCCGCGGCCTGACGCTCAAAACGAAGACCGCACTCGGGCACGTCCGCCACCCCCCACGGGGAGCATAGCGCTCGCTCCTCGGGTCCGCCGACGATTGCGACGAGTGGGCGATTGTCCCTCAGTTCGTTGCCCGAACCAGGACGGATCGCAACCACACCCCGCCTGAAAAGCGGCATCGCTTTGGGCCGTTCGGGCTCGCCCCCGGCCCGAAATAAATGTGGCTCCGCAATCCTGAACGGACACTTGCGGTTTGAGTCTCGCGGGCGGGCACTCGCACTGCCGGCTTGGGTTGCCAGGTGCATGCGTGCGGGTGAAGCGCCGGCTGCGGGACGCGGCCGCGGCGGCGCGCCCGTTCGCGTGCAGGAACGAATTATCCTGCGGTGAAACAAGACCCGGCGGTTAGCGCCGGGAGGACTACTTGCCAACGCGGGTCATTTACCGAGTCAGTCGACCGCGCGCCGCACGCTCAATCCGGAGTGGGCTGCTGCGGGAGCGGGAACGCTTGTCGGACAAAGATTCACCACGATGGGGAACGCGATCGTGGTCACCAACAAAGAGTTAGGACCCTGGGCGCAGGTCGTCCGTTACGATTCCACTGCACCCGCAAACAGCGAAGAGCCGCAAGACGTCGACTTCTACTCCGGGGGGAACGAGCGCTGAATGGACGTTCTCTATATCGATCTCCTCAAGAGGGTCCTCACGAACACGCTATTCCAGGAGGAACCCGACGTAAACGAGGAAGAGCACAGGTTCGTTGTGGCCTTCCTCCAGCACTACATTCGGTCGCCGGCGATAACGATGCTGCCCATGGCCAGGCTGCACAACATCGACGATTGCGTCAGGCAGGTCGTCACAGACGGGATCCCCGGCGACCTTATCGAAACCGGTGTGTGGCGCGGCGGCGCGACGATCCTTATGCGTGCGCTGCTAAAGGTCCTCGACGAGACAACCCGAAAGGTGTGGGTCGCCGACTCATTCGAGGGGCTGCCGGAGCCGTCCGCCGACGAATTCCCGATCGAGGCGAAGTCCCACGGTGGCCCAGTCATGAAGGCGTACGACCACTTCGCAGCGCCGCTTGAACTGGTCAAACGCAATTTTGCGGCGTTTGGGCTCCTCGACGACCAGGTCGAGTTTCTGCCCGGCTGGTTCAACGACACGTTGAGCACCGCCCCGATTGACCGTCTGGCCGTGATGCGGTTGGACGGGGACTACTATTCGTCGACGATGGACGCGCTGACCGCGCTTTATGACAAGCTGTCGGTCGGCGGATTCGTCATCATCGATGACTACGGCGAGGACAGGTGGACCTACTGCCGCAAGGCGGTTGACGAGTTCCGCGATAGCCGGGGCATTGCGGATCCCTTGGTCCAGGTCGATCTCCGATGCTCATTTTGGCGTCGCACAGGCTAAGTCGGCGACCCGCTCGACACCAACCACGGCTTCCGTACGACACGGCCTTGTGCGTCAAGCGTTTTCGGCGACAGTCCCCTTAGTAGCTCGGGCGGTCTCTTCGTTGGTGTTGCCCGCCCCTGCGTGCGGCAGGCGATCCCAATTTTCTTAAGGCTCTGAATCCGAGCGCCCCAAAAGACGCCAGCGTTAGTATCTGGCTCGGGGGATGCGAACCCGCATCTAGAGCGCTTCCTAGTCAGCAGGTTTGAGGATATAGATGGCGGAACCGGTACGGCTGGTCGTTTGGGATCTCGACGACACGTTCTGGCGCGGGACGCTGGTCGAAGGGGGCATCCGCGAGTACGTGCAGGCGCACCACGACATCGTCGTTGAGCTCGCCCGGCGCGGCATCCTCAGTTCGATCTGCTCGAAGAACGACAAGCAGAGCGTTGTCAAAATCCTCGAGGAGCAAAAGATCCTCGACTACTTCGTGTTTCCCGACATTTCCTGGGATCCGAAGGGCCCGAGGTTGGCGGCGCTGATCGAGGCGGTCCAGCTCAGGCCCGCCACCGTGATGTTCATCGACGACAATCCGCGCAATCGCGCCGAAGCCAAGGCGTTGATCCCCGACCTGCAAGTCGAGAGTGAGGAATTCATTCCGCAGCTGCTCGCTGATCCTCGCTTCGTCGGCAAGGACGACAGCGACCTGTCGAGGCTGAAGCAATATAAGTTGCTCGAAGCGCGACACCAGGCCCAGCGCTCAGCGGGCGGCGGGGGGCACCAGTTCCTGCGGGATTCGGACGTCCGAGTGTGCTTCGATCACGATCTGGAGGACGTTGCCAATCTCGATCGTGCGATTGAACTGATCAATCGGACCAATCAGTTGAACTACACGAAGCGCCGTTTGCCCGAGGATCTTAAAACGGCGCGCGAGATTCTGCGCCGGGACACCGCCCCGATGGAGGTGCAGGCGGGCCTGATTCGGGTGGTCGACAGGTACGGCGATTACGGATACGTCGGCTTTTTCATGATGCAGGTCAACATGCAGGCGCGCGAGTCGCAACATCGGGAGCTCATTCATTTCTGCTTCTCGTGCCGCACCTTGGGAATGCTGGTCGAGCGGTGGGTCTACGACTATCTCGAGCGCCCGAAGCTGGCGGTGGTCGGCGAGGTCGTCACCGACCTGTCCGGGCCGGATGCGGTGGATTGGGTTCGCCTGGTGTCGTCGTCCGAACTGTATTCCGATCGGAAGGTTGAGGCCGCAGCGATCGCTCCAGAACTACGGTTGTGGGGCGGTTGCGAGATGTACCCGATCGGGCTCTACCTGAAGCAATATGCGCCGGAAGTGAAGGTGCGAGGAAGCTTCGTCGCCGACAACAAATTCGTTGTTCTCAATAGCTGTGCGCTCGCCGTGTCAGCCTTCGAGCGAACGGAATCGGATTTTTGCGAGGAAGCAAAGGCGCTGGGTGTCCCGGCGGATGTGCTTGCCGGTGACTACTTCGCCGACGCGCCCGCGGGAACCGCGATCGTCTTCAGCGGCGCGCTGGATGCCGGCCGCTTTTGGCCGCACCTTTCCTACTATCAGCATGCGCACCGCGGGTGGGAATTGGCGTTCCAGATGGCGGGCCGCGCTGATGTGACGACTTTGCCGGAGGGGGAGTTCGAGCGCCTCGTCGAAGAGCAGGACGGGGCCGATGAGAGAACACGTCGGCATCTCATCGAGGTCGCTCGGCACGTCCGGAAAAACTATCGCAAGGCACGGCCGATGTCCGACGCGAGGAGGGCGGCGACGCTGTGGGCGTTGCTGGAACACGTTCCGGTCGGTGCCAAGCTCATCTTGCTGCTGGATCATGATCGCCATCGCGTGCAGGGTGTCGTTCAGTCCGAGCCGCGAACCGCGCGTTACAACGAATTGGTCAAAAGCATCGCGCGCGCGTACCCATACGTAGCGGTCGCCTGTTTCAGCGACTTCGTGGACGACGACGAGCAAATACAAGAACTCGGTAACCACTATCACCGCGTGGTGTACCTGAAATTGGCGGAACGATTGGCCGAGTTGATCGAGCGCCTGCCGCCGAAGCGCGCGTCAGACGTGCGGGGCACAGAGATTGTCGACGCCGAAGCAACCGTTCGCGGCGTTTACCGAGACCTGTTGGGTCTCGCGCCCCAGGAAAACGAACTGAAGGTCTGGTCTGCCTATGCGCGCGAAGGCGCGCGCGAGGGAATGACGGTGCCGGACCTGGTGGAACAGTTCGTGTCGTCGGAGGACTACAAAAGCCGGTCGCGAGTCGCTCCAGATGCGCAGACGACACCGCGCATGGGCCCCGCGGCCGCCGAGGAATATATCGCCAGCCTCTACGCCACCATCCTGAAGCGAGAACCGACACCGGCTGAGCTCGCGCACTGGGTGACCGCCGCCACCACCTTGCCGGCCGAGCAAATCTATTTCGCCTTCGTCAACTCGAAAGAGTACACGCAGTGGCAGAGGTATTCACCCATCGTGGATCCATCGACCATTGCCGGATACGTCGAGAAGCAGTACCTGCAGGAACCTAGCGACATCAAAGGCATTCATTTCGATGAATTCGCCATGGCGCGGTTCTGGATAGAAAATTCGGAACTCATCAAGAACACGCCTTTCGGCGAGCATGACGACGGCAAGAATCGCTTCTATTACGACGACGGCAGGTACCCGTACGGCGACGCCATGACGCTGCGCGCGATGATTGCCCACTTTAAACCGAAGAACGTCATCGAGGTCGGATCAGGATTCTCTTCGGCCTGCATCCTTGACGCCGTTGACCATGTCGGTCTCAGCGACTTCACGTTGACCTGCATCGACCCGAACGCCGATCGCCTTCGCAGCAGGCTTCGCGAAGAAGACCATTCCCGCGTTGATATCGTCGAGGCGCTGGTTCAGGATGTGCCGGTTTCGACGTTCTCCAAGCTCGACGAAAACGACATCCTGTTGATTGACTCGACCCACGTCCTCAAGACCGCCAGCGATGTGCACTTCGCGCTGTTTTCCATCCTGCCCAGCCTCAAAAAGGGCGTGCTGGTACATTTTCAGGCCATTTCCTACCCGTTCGAATATCCGCGGCACTGGCTGTTCGGGAACAGCAGGTCATGGAACGAAATCTACGCCCTGCGCGCGTTTTTGATGTATAACCCGGCGTTCGAGGTGGTGTTTTGGAATGGCTTGTTCGCCCACCGACAGCGGGTGTTGGTTCATGAGACCAACCCGCTGTTCCTGAAGAATCCCGGCGGCTCGATCTGGCTGCGGGCCCGGTCTTTAGACATGGTGCAAACGCAGCTGGCTCAGCTCGCTGCCACGGCCGGCCCGCAGGCGCGGACGCAATTTGGAGATTGGATTTCTCTTGGCGCAAGCGGCCACAGCAACGATGTAGTTGGCTCGGGCTGGTCCTTCCAAGAAAATTCTTGTCGCTGGCTGACCGGCACATATAGCGTGCTCGCCGTGCCGATGCCGCCGGAACGCGACGCCGCCGATTACATCCTGATGTTGCGGGTCACGCCGTACCTGGCAAATGGTCAGAATGACTGTCAGCGCTGCACCGTCGTTTGCGGGACTGAGACGGTTGCCGAAGTGACGCTCGTATTGTCTGGCTGGATCGGCTTTCGGGTCCCGGCGGAGGCGGTGGACTCGGAAAAGCTGGCGATCTCACTCGTGCATCCGGATGCGGGCAGCCAACAGAGGGTCGCGTCAGCTTCTCGCGAGCTGGCCATCGCGGTGCACGAGGCCGTTGTGCTGCCGGCGACGGAGGCCGATGAATCGGTGGGCTGGCGCGGTAAGACGGGCCACTTTGTGTCGAGCGATTGGCGCGCACAAGCCTTAGCTCCCGACTGGAAACGGGTCGCTGCCAAATTCCAAAGCCTGGGACAGGACTGTGAGTTTGGATTAGTCCAACGGCAGTGCGAAGCCGAGCCTCTGGGATTGTTCAGATGGTCTAATATCAGGCTGCATGGCGTGATTCAATGCCTGCGCAGCGAATTTTCGGAAATCGCCGGCGAAGAGAAACTGCACATTTACCCCTGCGCGACCGGAGAATATCACAGCGAGTACAAAAGCCTCGACATGATCACGCACACGCTTTTGCGGGCTGACCAGAATCCGGATGTCGATGCGGTGCGCCACAAGGAATCGGCGCGATTGAAAATGTTGGCGCGACTCCTCAGGGAAGATCTCGAGGACGGCGAAAAGGTGTTCGTTCTCCTCAGAAAGTACGCCCCGCTGGACGACTCCGAGGTTTTGCCGGTCATCAGCTTGATGCGCCGCTACAACCCGAATGCCGCGTTGCTCTGGGTCACCGTCGCCGGACCGGACGAGAGGCACTTAGTCGGGCAGTGCGAGATCGTCGGAAATAATCTGGTGAAGGGCTACCTCGACAAATTTTCGGGGTGGAACGACGACTGGAGCACCCTTTCGATCGGATGCTGGAAAGACATTCTGATTTCCGCGCTGCAGGCGCTCGGCCGACCCATTCCAACTCACGCGGAGGGCTTGCCGCCGGAGCAAAAGCAGCTTGAGTTGAGTTGAGAACTCAGGATCGGCATCGGTACAGCACAAGAATCGACATCTGACGATAAGGGGACGACGAAATGAATTTCAGCGTGTACGTCAAAGGGCTGACCGACGGGATGGCGTCCTACTGCCACCTTGGCGCCGTGGCGCCCACGAGGGAGCGCGAGCCCAACCCTCTCGAGACCTACTTCGAGGGTCACGTCGAGGGGGATGGCATCTGGAAGTGGCGCCACTACATGGACGCCTACCACCGGCACTTCGCCAAGTTCGTCGGCACGGAGGTGCACATCCTCGAGATCGGTGTCTTCAGCGGCGGCAGCCTGCAGATGTGGAAGGACTACTTCGGCCCCGACTGTCACGTGTATGGCGTCGACATCCGCGAGGACTGCAAGGCGTACGAGCAGGAGTCAATCCAAATCCTGGTCGGCGACCAGGGAGATGTGTGGTTCTGGAACGCGGTGCGCGAGCTGGTTCCCCAGCTCGACATCGTCATAGACGATGGGAGCCACATCCTCGCCCACCAGATCATCAGTCTCAAAGCCCTGTTGCCGCACCTGCGCCCGGGGGGCGTGTACATGGTCGAAGACAACTATTCGGTGCACAACGAGTTCCACGACTACGCGGCTGGCCTCTCCCGCAACATCCACGCGTGGGGCCAGCCCAAACCCGGCGTGCTGGACCCCCACGACGGACAGATCCCGGAGGCGTTCCAGCGATCGGTGGGATCGATGCACGTCTACCCCTACCTGACCGTCTTCGAGAAGGACGACGACCCTTCGCGCGAGTTCTCGGCACCTCGGATGGGAAACCGCTGGCTGCCCCTTCCCGGTGGGGAACACCTCTTCGGGACGTGAGGGACCACCGGGCAGGCTAGCTTTGGCCTGAGCGAAAGGTGCACTGCCCCAACGAGGAGGGACGGGTCGCGTATGGGAGTGGAGATCTCCGAGGTCACCCTGTGCCCCGGCGGTGACCTGATCAAAGCTGCATGGCTCGACGACCCGCGGACGGGTCCGGTCGACGGATTCGCGTTGGAGGTCACCGGGTGGGTGGTAACCACGGCGCCCGTAGCCTGGTTGGAGTTGGTCCACGAGCACAACGTGGTTGCGAGCTGCGAGCTAACTCTTGCGCGTCCCGATGTGGCCAAGATGTATGGCAGTTCGCCACAGGTGGGGTTCTCGAAGGCGATCGAAACGGCCGGACTCGCCAAGGCCTTCGCCCTTGCTGTGAGGGTTGTCTTCGAGGATGGACGCCGCGAGGTGATCGCCGAAATAAGCGGCCAGCAAACCTCGGCAGTTACGCCCTCCACGCAGTTTCAAGAGTCGGCGCACCAAGACTTGGGCCGAAGCAGATTGGTTCAGCGATATCTCAATCTTCTCGAGGCGTCGCTGACCGGCATGCTCTTCGAAGATGCGCCCTGCGACGATTGGTCGGACGGCAAGTTCGATCCCAACACCCGTCTTTTAGGGCGGGACTGGCCTTCGCTCTCGTTCTCGATGATCGGGGGTGTTCGCATGCGAAATCTGCGCTTCGCCTGCGAAACGGTGCTACTCGATGGCGTCGAGGGCGACTTTGCCGAGACCGGCGTGTGGCGCGGCGGCGCCTGCATTCTGATGAAAGGAATTTTAGAGGCATACGGCGATCGCAGCCGCCGTGTCTTCGTGGCAGACAGCTTCGCCGGACTTCCACCGCCAGACCCAGAAAATTTCCCCGCCGATGCGGGCGATCAGCACCATACCCGCACCCAACTCGAGGTCTCGCGGGCCGATGTCGAAAATAATTTCCGGCGTTTCGGGTTGCTGGACGAACGGGTCGTTTTCCTCGAGGGTTGGTTCAAGGACACGTTGCCGGACGCCCCCATCGATCGATTAGCTGTATTGCGGCTTGATGGCGACATGTATGAATCGACGATCGAAGCATTGGACGCGCTCTATCACAAGGTGCCGTATGGCGGCTTCGTAATAGTCGACGACTACATGCTGCCCGCCTGCGCGAAGGCTGTTGACGATTTCCGTGAACGCTACGAGATCACATCGCCCATACTGCCGATTGACGGATGGGGCACGTACTGGCGTGTCGATCACGCGCCGATCCGATAGCTGATGCAAAGCACTTCGTCGAGGCTGGCGGTGCGCAGCGCGGCGCCGCTGCTCGGCGCACCGCGGGATCGATCCAGGCGTGCGGTGTCGAACATCGCCGGGCCGCTCGCCAGCCTGTCGGTGAGCAGATAGCGGCCGGCGTCGGCGGCTCGGCGCACCGCGTCCTCCGCTGCGCAGGCGCCGGTCAGCGTGACCGCATCTTCGAAATTGATGCCCACCTGGAACACTTGCGGTTCGGCGTCCAGCACGGCGGTCAGGCGGGTGATGAAATTCTCGGGGGCGAAAAACCGCCAGCCCGCACCCAGGTGCAGCCAGAACCGTCCGTCGATCTGAGCGCGCAGCTGCGCCAACACGGGGGCGGGCTTGTCGCCGGATCGGCGACGTGCGAACTCGAGGAACCCGTAGCGCTTGCGCAGTTTCGCGCGGTCGGAAGCGGACAGGCCGGTGTCGAGCACCACAAAGCGCCCGATCCGCGACACATCGAGGCAGCAGTTCAGAAACGAGTTCACGGTCTGCTCGGTGGTCTCGCGGTCCGGCCCGGCGACCAGGCTGACGGTCACTCCGGCCTCACCCGGACCGGCGCCCAGGGACTGCGCCACGGCTTCGGGGTAGGGCGCGGCCGCCTCCAACATGGTCGGCACCGAAAAGTCGCGGTTGGTCGCAATCCGTTGCCGGTCAGGATCGGGGAGGTCGGGGCGGGCCAGCAAGCGCCGGCACAGCCCGAACGCCTCCACATGCTGGCCAAGCTGGGATGCGCATACCGCCTGCTCATCGATTGCGCGCCACGCGTAGATCTCCGCGTATCGGGGGACAAAGAGATCCTCGTCGGGAAAGGGGATTTCGGCGGCGCGCTGGGCAAACAAATAACCGGGCCAATAGCGCTGCTCGGCGCGACACCGATACGCGAGGGCATGCAACGCCTCGGCGCGGGTCGGTCGAAATTTCCACGCCTTGAGGTAGGCGTCCTGAACATCCGGCCACGGTTCACCGAGGTTCGACATCGAATCCGCGAGCCGGTACATCGCCCAGTAGACCTCCTCGTCGCAGCCGCCCATCTCGATCCGCCGCTCACACCACCGGCGCGCGTTGTCGAAATCCTCCATGCGGCAGTAGGTCTCGGCGAGGAAAAACACCGACCGGGCATCCTCGGGGTTGCGTTTGACCTTGGCCAGCAACCAATCTCGCTCCTGCGCGGACTTGTGTTTGAACAGGCCGAAGGTGAACTGTAGGCGGTCGCTTAACTGATCATCGGCACTGCGGCCGTTGCCGTCGAGGCGCACATCGACGCAAGGGACGTCCCGCGCAACGGGGCCCTCCGACAGGGCGCGGTCCAGGATCGCGGCCTGGTCGCGAGCGGCGAAAGCCTGGTAGCCCCGTTCGGCGAGCTCGCGGCGCGCGCGCTCGTCGCCGACGAGTTCCACACAGCGATCGACGAGTTCGTCGTAGTCGGCGAGCGCGATGCCTCCCTGAAATTCGCGCTCCAATGTCGGATCGGCGCCACGCTCGGACACCACGGCCCGCCGATTGGCGAGCAGATAGGAAACACGCGTGATTTCGAAGATCTTCGCTTCCCAGTAGTGGATGTTAAGGACGATCTTCGAGCGTGCGATCCAGGCATCGCGGCTCGCCCCGTAGGCGCCCGTCAGCCATTTGACCCGAAGGCCCCGGTCGTGCAGCTCCCGGAGCACGGCGTAGCGGCGCCCGTTGAGCGCGCCGTAGAACAACACGTCGATGTCCTCGGTGACGGGGGGGATCCGGGTCAGCTCGGGCACGTATCCGATCGGAACGTGGGTGGGCCGGGGCAGTCCCCGGGCCGCGAGGTACTCGATGTTGGCCTGGCTGTAGTCCCAGTGCGGGTAGCGCCGGAAAAGGTCGACGAACTCAGGCATCGTCATCCACGGCAGGTCGTTACCCAATTGCTCGAGGTTGTAGAAGATCGGGTTTTTGGGCGGCGCCATGGCGTACTGGACGAGCAAATTTCCGCCGAGCACGATGGTGCGGCGGTCGTCGAGGTCGAGGCGGTTGGTCAGCACCGAGTCGTGGCCAAGTGCCAGCAGGCCATGGTGCAATGCCTCGGCGACCTCGTTGAATGCTCCGCCGCTGATGTCATGGTGGTTGGGCGGTACCACAACCGCGACGGCGAAGCTCATAGGTGCAAATTACCGCAAGAGGTGCTGGGCCTGACCCCGTTTGGGGCGCGGCCGGCCCGGAGACGGCGCCGCCACCGGCCCACGGTGGCAGGTCGTGCCCGCAGGACCGGAAAGCCCTGCAGCACAGCCGATCCGCAACAGCCCGTCGCACGCCGCCCCCAGCCGTCACAGCAGGCTCAACCGCACGACGGTTCCCACGTACCCCACGAGATCTGTTAGACACCAGCCAAATATGACCTTCACGTCGACGCACCCCCGAGCCGTCCGAAGTCGGCGCATCCAGCCGCGGCGGTGGCGTCTCGTCGTCGTTTCGCCATCGGCCGCAACCAGTTTCAAGACGGGCCGAATTCACCGGGCGAGTCTCAGCCCTTGCAAGACAGGTGCTTTCGTGAACCAGGGTTGTGCGAGCGGGCAGGCGGTGCTGTCGTCGCGGCGGTTGCTTGCCGGACGGAACGCCCAATGATCCACAGCCGCCGTGACTTCTCGCGGGCAACCCGATCCGCGACGCGCGATTGCTCTGTAAACTCTGAGCAGTGTCCATGCCAGTGACCGCACGCTTCGCGATCTGTCTGAACATGATCGTGAAAGACGAGGCCGACGTCGTCGCGGAGACGCTCGATTCGGTCGCGCCCTACATCAGCTCGTGGGTGATCGTCGACACCGGTTCCACCGACGGGACCCAGGATCTGATCCGCAATCACATGGCCCGGCTGGGCATCCCCGGCGAGCTTCACGAACGACCCTGGCGGGATTTCGGACACAACCGCACCGAGGCGCTGAACCTCGCCCAAGGCCACGGCGACTACATCTGGGTCATCGACGCCGACGACATCGTCGTGGGCACACCCGACTTCACCGAACTCAGCGCCGACATCTACCGCATGCGCCTCGGCGATGCCTCCTTCATGTACTGGCGCCCGCAATTGTTTCGCGACGGGGTCCCCGTGCGCTACGAAGGCGTCGTCCACGAGACGGCCGTCTGGGAGCCTGACTGCATCGTTAAGCGCCTCGAGAGCGACTACTACGTCGAATCCCGTCGCCTCGGTGCCCGCAACCGAGATGCGCAGAAGTATGCGCATGACCGCGATCTGTTGCTGGCCGAGGTCGAACGCAACCCCGAGCATGCGCGATCGGTGTTCTATTTGGCCCAGAGCTACTTCGATCTGGAGGATTTCGCCAACGCGCGCAAGTGGTATGAGCGCCGCGTCGAGATGGAGGGCTCGGACGAGGAGGTCTATTACTCGATCGTCCGGCTCGCGGAGTCGATGGCGCACCTCGGGTGGCCATGGCAGGTTGTCCAGGATGTCTACATACAGGCCTGGGAGTTTCGACCGACCCGCGCCGAGGCGCTGTATGCCATCGCGCGGCGGTACCGCGAAGACGAGCGCTACCTGCCCGGCCACTTGTTCGCCCAGCGCGCGGCCCAAATCCCGTTTCCCGAAAACGACCTCTTGTTTATCGGCGCAGACGTCTATGCCTGGCGCGCGATGGACGAGCAGGCGGTGTGCGCCTCCCAGCTTGGCAAGCACGCGGAGGCGTTTGGGCTGTGCCGGCGCCTGCTGGCCAGCTCCGGCATCCCTGACGGTGATCGCCAACGCATTGCGGCCAACCGCGATTTCAGTGTGCCAGTCATGTTCGCGGCGGCGTCGGTTTATCCCGAGGCACTGGCGCATCGTCTGGTCGCCGGTCCGGGCGAGGCCAAGGTGGTCGTCAGCCTGGTCGCCGGACCCGACCGCGAGACCACTGAACAGGCCATTAACTCGTTTCTGAACTGCTGCCTCGATCTGTCACTGTGGTTCGGGCGGTTCCTCGTGGTCGATGCCGTCTTGTCGGCCTCCGACCGCGCGCTGCTGCGTGAGCGTTACGGGTTCCTCGAGTTTGTCGATTGCACCAGCGACGCGCCCGCCATACAGCTCGCGCAGCTTCGCGCTCAGATCCAGGGACGCTTCTGGCTACACCTGGCCCAAGGCTGGCAGTTCTTTGCGCCCGACAATTACATCACCCGCATGATCGCGGTGCTTGCCTCCGAACCACAGGTAGTCCAGGTGGGGATCAACTTCGCCGACGCGGACAAGCTGACCGGCGTCTGCGCGGCCGAACACGAGGTGCGCCGCTCACCCGACGCCGGCCGCTACGTCCTGGCCGAGGCGGTGGCCAGCGGCCCGGCGATGTTCGACATCGCACGCCTGGATCGGGCCGGCGGCATTGTGGCCAGCGACCCAGATCCCATCGCCGAACTAGGTTGGCGGGCGGCCGCTGTCGGCCTGCAGACCGCCAGCCTCGACGAGGTGCTCTGCGTCGCCGCGGTCCGACCCGTGCAACAACCCAAAGCCCCGGCACGGGCCGCGAAGAAGGCGCCGGCCAAGAAGGCACGTCGGCCGAAAACACCCCACTGACCGGATCGAGGCCCGGCGGTGGTCGTCGGACACCCTATATGAGATGGCCAGCGGCCCAACAATATTCGACACCGCACGTCCGAAGTTTCCTCGCGGCTATCGGCCGCAACGCTTTTGGGCCGATGTCAGCCCGCCGATCATCGGTGCCTCGCAAACGCAGTGCTACTCAAGCGATTTCGGTGAGCGAGCCCTAGGCGGTTGGCTCAGCGGTGGCTTTCGGAGTTGCCTTTGGTTTCTTGGTCATCGCGACGAAGTCCAGACGCCAGAGCGATTCGAATAGCTTGCGACCGAATTCCTCCAGCTCCGCCGCTCCGGCTCGTGGCAGCTCTTTGCTCTGCGCCAGGCGCCGAGCGATCTGTCGAATCGTTTGACGGCCATCGACCTGCTGCACAAAGCGCAACTGGGCCGGGGTCAGACCCGTACGCCAATTCGGCCGGTAAATCTCTTCGCTGTCCAGGCCGCAACGCATGCGCATCCGCGGGACGTAATCAAGGGCGTCGGCTGTCGAAAAATCGATCGTGTAGCTCTTTTTCGGTCGGTCCGGCCGGCAGGCGATGAAAAAATGACATGCGTTCAAGACGTGCAGGTCCTCGATCACGGACCACAGCTTGGCCTCCGGCAGGGCGCTCATGGCTTGATCGAGCGAGCCCCCCGGGCTGAACCAATCGTGTGGGTAATACGGCGCGTTAATGAGCCAGCCCTGGAACGCCAGTCCGGCTGAGTCGACGAGCTCCAGGGATTCATCGACGGTAAAACTGCGCTCGGGGCCCCGCAGAAACACACTGGCCAGGGCGGCGTCATACTGTGCCGAAACCGGAGCCATCTTGAAGTAGTTGTGGACGGGGTGCTCGGGCGGTAACGCCAAGAGAATTTCTTTGACCTTTTCGACCGACTCGGCGTCGGGACGCAAACCCATGTTGCTAAAGGCCAATTGCAGCATCTCGATCCCGATTCGGCCGTACTTCGCGTAGAGCATCACGCCGAGGGCGCCGTCGCGCCGCAAACAGGCGCCAAGCGCCTTCATGCCCGCCGCGGGGTCTGGCAGATGATGCAGGGCGCCGGTCGACACTATGAGGTCGAAGTCGCGTCCCAACGTCTGCACGTCTTGGAGCGGAAGCCGGCGCAACTCCAGGTTCCTCAGCCCGTATTTGTCTTTCAGGAATTGCTGATGGTCCAGTGAAGGTTGACAGGTGTCGACCGCTACTACGTTCGCGGCGCGATTCGTGTACGCAAAGATCGCGGCCTGGTTGGCACCGCAACCCGCAATCAAGATGTCGAGGTTGTCCCTGTATTCGCGGTCAGGCCACAAAATAGGGTGTGCGTGAACCGGATCGAACCATTCCCAATTGTTTTCGGTCCATGCCCTGAGGTCCTGTATCGGTTCCGGATACGTCCACGACTCGTATCGCGGGGATAAAATTTCGTCACGTTCGTCGCGCAGCGCCTCACTCATGTCGGCAGTGGCCCCTCCCGGTCGAATGGTGATCAAGGATCGCGGGTCGCGGATCGCGTGCCCCCCAAGAGCATCACAGTTTCGGCATCCTCCCAGGGGGATTATCGGTTACCCCCGTTTCTGCCGCAAGTAAACACAGCGATTGGCCGGAATCACTCGACACGATGCCGTCATACCGCAAACGATTGCGCGCCAGCAACTTTCATTCGCGTGGCATCCGCGATTTGCTGGATTGCCGGCGACCGGTTTCGTTCCACCTCGCCAACCAACCAAATGTACTTTCGAATGTCCGTTCTGCCGGGCGAAGGTTCCGGCCGCTTGGGTCCCTCTGGAGGCGTGCGGCGGATCGGCGGTCCTCGTCGCCTACCCTCGAACCGACATCGATTCACGCGGTGATGTTGACACCGCATCCGACCGCACGAACCCGGGACTTGGTCGGCGACCACACGCCGGTCGTGCGTCCGGATGCGCTGCTCGACGGCCCGGGGTGGTTGGTTGGTTGGGCGGGTGCGACGGGTTCGGTCGGTTGACTGCCCGCGCGCCGGGCCGAATCATCGATGCCGTTGCGAATCGGCTGTGCTGCAGGGCTTTTCGGTCATGCGGGCGCGCATTGCCACTCTTCGGCCGGGGCGGCGAGCATGGCAAAGGCTGCGGTGATCTTGGTGGTGCCGCGTCCTCGACGCCCCGCCATGCCGGCGCAGCATCAGCTGCCGATCTTGGTTCCCCTTTCGGGCGGGACGCCCGACGGTCGAGGCGGCAGCTGGGCAGCCTTACAGGTCGACGCTGACCTCGGTTGCCCCGCTGCATCGATGTGCGCAGGCGCCTTGTGGTGGTTCCACACCGCAACGAAATCCGGAAACCGCGATCACTCACTCGGCATGGTGGAGACAGTCCACGTCAGCCACTCAAGTCAGAGTTGCACCCAGATGATTGATTAGCTACCCGGTCGCGCCGTGGGCACCCGGCATACCCGATGCGCCCTGAGCGCCGTGGGCACCAATGATGGCGCCGGGACCACCGGTTCCGCCCGGTCCGCCCAAGCCGCCGGGGCCGCCGGGCGCGCCGGGACCGCCGTCACCGCCGTTACCGCCGTTACCGCCGGGACCGCCGTTACCGCCGTTGCCCACGAAGGCCGGGCCGTGGCCTCCGGCTCCGCCCTGACCGCCGTCGCCGCCGGCGCCGCCCGCAGAGAGCGCCCCACCGCCGTTGCCGCCGGCGCCGCCAACCCCGCCGGCGCCGCCGTCGCCGCCGCCGCCCACGAAGAACCCGGACCGGCCGCCGGCACCGCCGGCACCACCGGCACCACCGTCTTGACCGGGAATGACTGGGACAGTGCTTGAAGCACCCGGGGCGCCCGCGCCGCCAGCACCACCGTGACCGCCAAAGCCCCCGAAGAACCCGGCGTCGCCGCCGGCCCCGCCGGCACCACCGACACCACCTGGAGTGATGGCTGCGCCGCCGGCACCGCCGGCCCCGCCGCTGCCGTTGAGGAACCCACCGTCGCCACCGGCACCGCCGGCAGCGCCGGCACCGCCCATGCCGCCGGCTCCGCCCCTACCGATCAATCCCGCCGACCCACCGGCACCGCCCATCGCGCCGGACGCCGTGCTGTTGCCACCGGCGCCGCCGTTGCCGAACAACCAGCCGCCGTCCCCGCCGGCCGTCCCTTGCCCGTCGACGCCGGTGGTCCCATTGGCACCGTTGCCGATCAGCGGACGCCCGGTGGCCGCCGCGACTGCGCCGTTGATCGCCGCACCCGGCGCGCGGGCCACGCTCTGCAGCTCGTGCACCGCGGCCGCCTCGGCGGACTTGTACGAAGCCCCACTGGCCGCCAGGTTGCGGGTGAACTGGTCATGGAAGGCGGCTGCCTTCGCGGCCAGCGACTGATACCCCTCCGCGTGCCGGCCGAACAGCGATGCGATCGCCGTCGACACCTCGTCGGCCGCCGCCGGCACCACCCCGGTGGTCGGGCCCGCCGCGGCCGCGTGGCTGCTGGCCAGGTTCTCGCCAATGTTGTCGAGATTTTCGGTCACCCATTGGACGACGGACGGGTCAATGAAGAAAGGAGAGCTCATTGCAATTCCACCCCATGTTCAGCGCCAGCCCCCGCAAGGGCTTGATCCGAAAACTGCATTCGATCAACCAAGTCGGAACGCTACCGCAGGTCAGGGGGTCATTGATAGGGATTTCATGACACTGGAAAGGGTCGGATTTATAAACTGGAAATGGTCGGATTTATAAACTCAAACTGGATATGTTCGGCTTCTAATCTGGAATCGTTCGGGTTTATAAACTGGAATCTTTCGGGTTTGGCGCTCCGCGGCTTTGGCTCGCCCCGGCGCCGTCGTTGATGCAGTCGGTACCCGTATGTCAGGTCGTCCGGATGGCCGTCAGGTTGAACCGGTGTGGCCACCGGTCTTGGTAGCCGCCACCCTCCACGCGGTGCTAGAGGCGACCGCTGGCGCCAGCGCAGCCTCCGCGACATAGCTCGGTGCTGGCTGCCGCGATGGGTGGGTGTTCCCCGGGTATGGCAGCACGGCCTCGCGCGCTATTGCCGGCTCGAGATCGCCGGTGTGAACGCGATGCGTCGGGGCGGCAGCGGCCGGCGTGGCGACTTCGGCGCCACCCGAGCAGGCCTGGCAGAAGCCCCAATAGATGACCTCGGTCTCGTCGAGCAGGAACCCGCACTCTTCGGAGGGAAGCAGACAGGGCGTCTCGTCGCAGGTGCAGTCGACGTCGGCGATGGCGCCGCAGCCGCGGCAGACGAAATGATGGTGATTGTCGCCGACTCGGGTCTCGTAGCGCGCGGCCGATCCCGACGGCTGGAACCGTCGCACCAGCCCAGCCTCGGTCAGCGCATGCAGTACGTCGTACACGGTCTGCCGCGACACTTCGGGCAGGGCGGCGCGGACGATGCCGAAGATCGATTCCGTGTCGGCGTGCGGGTTTGCGTGCACGGCCCCCAAGATGCCGATCCGTGGGCGGGTCACCCGCAGGTCCGCCGAGCGCAATCGCTGCGCAAGGACGCCCATCGACGGCATACCACTAATAGGACACCCTTTTTCGGAATCGTTCAAGAGTTGCCGCGTCCTTTCCCCCTGAAAGCGCTGTCAACCGGTACCGACCGCCCCCGTCGCGGCAGTACGTGGAAACTAACGATTCACTTGCTTACGTTAGTTGCTGGTCGCCTCGGGTGAGTAGTTTTTCGCCGACGAAAATTTTTCGGCCGATGGCGAGGGGGCTCCTCGGCCACGCCATGGGCCGAAACCGCGGCGCCACAACAACATCCGATGCCGCGGACCGTAGCCCAGCGGGCGCGAGCGTCACGCTGGCGCGACGGTGGACGACCATCGCCACTCTGGCGTGACGCTCGGTGCTCTCCGGCACGTCGGGAGTGCTGCTGACTGCGCCTCGAGGCTCAACAAACATTTATTCAGAACTGTGCAGATCTGCTTTCGACTCCGATCCCAGGTAGGGTCGGCATATGACGACGTTGCCGTTGACCGAGGCGAAGACCAGGTTGAACGAGTTGATCGATAGCGCGATAAGCACTCACGAACGGGTGACGATCACTCGGCATGGCAAGCCGGCGGCGGTCCTGATCTCGGTGGATGACCTGGAGGCACTGGAAGAAACGCTGTACTGGCAGGCGCAGCCGGGCGTGCGCGACGATATCGCGCAGGCGCGAGGCGAAGCTGATGCCGGGACGCTGATGGCGGAGGCCGACGTGCGCCGCCGCTACGGCGTTGGGCGCGTGTGAGCTGGACGGTGGGCCTGGCCAGTACCGCCCGCCGCGACATCGACAAACTACCGCCACGGTTGGTATCCGCGGTGGTGGAGTTCATCTTTGGTGCGCTTGCGCGTGACCCGCGCCGGGTGGGCACGCCGTTGCGAGGGGATTTCGAGGGGCAGTGGTCTGCACGCCGCGGCGACTACCGCGTGCTGTACATGCTTGACGACCATCGGGGCCAGATCGTTGTCACCCGGGTGGGGCATCGCTCCCAGGTCTACCGGCCTCGGTAATCCCTTCGGCCGCACGGGCACTAGCGTCGGGTCGGGTCCAGCCCCAGCGACACACCGGCCAGCCCGCGCCGCCGCGACGACAACCCGTCGGCGATGCGTAGCAGTTCCTTGCCCACCGGGGAGTCCGGGCCGCTGAGCACGATCGGCACGCCCGCATCGCCGGCGGCCACCACGGCCGGGTCCAGCGGGATCTGGCCCAGCAGCGGCACGTCGGCGCCGACCGCGCGGGTCAGCCGCTCGGCGACCTGCGCGCCGCCGCCCTCGCCGAACACCTGCAGCGTCGATCCGTCCGGCAGCACGAGGCCGGACATGTTCTCCACCACGCCGACGATGCGCTGGCGGGTTTGGATCGCGATGCTGCCGGCCCGTTCGGCGACCTCGGCGGCGGCCAGCTGCGGCGTGGTCACCACCAGGATCTCGGCGTTGGGGATCAGCTGGGCCACCGAGATGGCGACGTCGCCGGTGCCCGGTGGCAGGTCCAGCAGCAGCACGTCCAGGTCGCCCCAGTAGACGTCGGCCAAGAACTGCTGCAGCGCCCGGTGCAGCATCGGGCCGCGCCACACTACCGGGGTGTTGCCCTGGGTGAACTGGGCGATCGAGATGACCTTCACGTCGTGCGCGATCGGCGGCAGGATCATCGACTCGACCTGAGTGGGCCGGTCGGTGGTGCCCATCATCCGGGGCACCGAATGGCCGTGGATGTCGGCGTCGAGCACGCCGACCGACAGGCCGCGCGCGGCCATCGCCGCGGCCAAATTGACTGTGACAGAAGACTTTCCGACGCCGCCCTTGCCGGACGCGACGGCGTACACCCGGGTCAGCGAGTTGGGCTGGGCGAACGGGATGACGGGCTCGGCCGCATCACCGCGCAGCTGCTTGCGCAACTCGGTGCGCTGCTCGTCGTTCATCACGTCCAGGCTGACCCGCACCGCGCCGGTGCCGGGCACGTCCGCGACGGCCTGGGTGACGCGCTCGCTGATTTCGGTCTTCTTCGGGCAGGCGGCGGTGGTCAGGTAGATGCCGACGTGCACGGCGCCGTCGGGCTCGACGTCGACGCTCTTGACCATCCCGAGTTCGGTGATGGGCCGGCGCAGTTCCGGGTCGATCACCTTGGCCAGCGCGGCGCGGACAGCTTCGGTCAGATCCGGGGTCACATCAGCAGACATCACCACCGAGTCTAGGCGGGCGCCGGTGGTGCCAGCTCAGCCGGGCGGGGGCGGTGGTGGCACGTTGAACGGCTGGCCCGCGCCGGGCTGCTGCGGCCCGGGCCCGCCGCTCGGCGCGCCGATGCAGATCAGCGTGCAGCCGGGCATCCGTGTCACCGGCGCCGGGCCCTGCGGGGCTTGCGGTTGCATCCAGGGGAACATCGGCGGGGTGTTGGCCAGCGTCGGTGGGCTCAGGTCGATGATCGGCTCCTGCGGGCCGAAGGCGTAGGTGGGCAGGCCGTTGATGTTCATCGGCAGGCTGGGGCCCAGGCCCTCGGGGTGCTCGTCGTGCGCGCTGCCCAGCGGGGGCGGCGGCCCGACGATCGGGGGCAGGTCGACCGGGACCACGCCGGTGGCGTACGCCGCGGCCCAGCCCAGCACGTTCTGCGCGTAGGGCATCGAGTTGTTGTAGCGCAGGATCGCGGCCATGACCCCGTTCGGGTCGCGCAGGTTCATCCCGCCGCTGCACAGGTAGCGGGCGGCCGCCAGGGTGGCGTCGAACAGGTTCTGCGGGTTGGGCGCGCCGTCGCCCTTGCCGTCGGCGGCGTAGCGCGCCCAGGTGCCGGGCAGGAACTGCATGGGCCCCATCGCGCGCGCATAGGTGACGGTGTTGCCGGTCGAACTCTGGACGATGACCTCGTTGCCGGGCAGCGTGCCGTCCAGTGCCGGGCCGTAGATCGGGTAGACGGCGGTGCCGTTCGCGTCGACGGCGCCGTTGTTCGCGTGGCCCGACTCGATGCGGCCGATGCCGGCCAGCAGGTTCCAGCTGACGCCGCAGCCGGGTGCCTCGACGGCCATCTTCATTTCGGCATTGCGGTAAGCCGACAGCGCGACCGACGGAATGCCAAGGGCGCCAGGCGTATTCACGATCATCGGGGGTGGCGGCGCCGAGATGGCGCCCTCGGCGACGTGGAAGGCGGTCGGCGCGTGCAGGGCCGCGATGACACTGGGGCCGGACGCACTGGGGCTGGACGGCGACACCGCGGCGACCGGCGCGATCGCGGCGCGCACGGCCGCGGGTGTCTCGGGGAACAGCGCGGGGGCTCCGCCGACCGCGCCGGCGAACACCAGGGGAGTGATCACCGCCATGCCAAACAAGGGCGAACGCGTCGTCCGACGCGCCCGCTGCTGCACTGTCTCCGCCCGCTGTCGCCGGCGTCCGCCAATGCGCACTCGACCGTCCTAGAGTTCGTGAGCCTTCGGAAAACCCTTGCGAAACCTGTTCGTGTTTGTTTCGAGTCTGTTTCGTTGCTTGGTGAACTAGATCACCATACATAACTCTTGTGACGGGAGTGGCGCAATGGTGGATCTGCGCCTCAGTCGCTCTTCTCCGGCTGCAGATCGGTCAACAGGGCACGCAGATCTTCCAGTTCGTCCCGCAGGTGCTCGCGCGTCGGGACCTCGCGCAGAACGAGCCGCAGCGCGGCCAACTCGCGCGCCAGGTACTCGGTGTCGGCCTTCGTCTGGGCGGCGCGACGCCGATCCTCCTCGAGGGCGACCCGGTCGCGGTTTTCCTGACGGTTCTGGGCCAGCAGGATCAGCGGCGCCGCGTAGGCCGCCTGGGTGGAGAACGCCAGGTTGAGCAGGATGAACGGGTACGGGTCCCAGCGCCATTCGATCGCGCTGACGTTGAGCGCGATCCACAGCAGCACCACGATCGTCTGGATCAGCAGGTAGCGCCCGGTCCCGAAGAAACGGGCGATGGACTCGGTGACCTTCCCGACGGCCTCGGGGTCCGGGCGCAGCGACGGCCGGCGCGAGGTCTTCGGGGTGTACAGGCGCGACAATCCGGGGTTGCTCACTGGCCGTCTCCGGCCGCGGACGTGGTGGCCGCGGTGATCGCCGCGGTGTTCACGGTGTCGAGCTCCTGGGCATCGGCGCGCCAGTCGTGCGGCAGCAGGTGATCCAGCAGGTCGTCGACGGTCACCGCGCCCAGCAGGTGGTGCTGGTCGTCGACCACCGGACCGCAGACGAGGTTGTAGGCGGCGAAGTAGCGGGTCACCGCGCCCAGGGCGGTCTGCGGGGTCAGGGTGAGCAGGTCGCTGTCGACGATCTCGCCGACCAGCGCGGCGGGCTCCTCGCGGAGCAGCCGCTGCAGCGGCACGTGGCCCAGGTAGCGCCCGGTCGGGGTGGCCGTCGGCGGCTCCGCCACGAACACCATCGACGACAGCGCCGGCGTGAGGTCGGGATCGCGGACCCGGGCCAGCGCCTCGGCGACCGCGGTGTCCGGGGTCAGCACCACCGGATCCGAGGTCATCAACCCGCCGGCGGTGTCGGGGGAGTACTTCAGCAGTCGGCGCACCGGATCGGAGTCGTCGGGATGCATTCGGGTGAGCAGCATTTCGGCATCGGTCGGGTTGAGCACGCCGAGCAGGTCGGCGGCGTCGTCGGGATCCATCTCCTCGAGCACGTCGGCCGAGCGTTCGGTGCCCAGCTGCGTCAGCACCTCGGCCTGTTCCGGCTCGGGCAGCTCCTGCAGGATGTCGGCCAGCCGGTCGTCGTCGAGGGCCTTGAACACCTCGGAGCGCCGCTTGGGCGGAAGCCCGCGGATCGCCTCGGCCACGTCGACCGCGCGTTGGCCGTCGAACTGCTCCAGCAGCTGCGCCACCCCCTGGCCCGGCATCGCCAACGTCGACGGCGTCAGGCCCTGGACCCGGTGCCAGTCCACCACGTGCACCGGGCCGCGCCGCCCCAGCCGACGCTGAGCGCGGACGGCGACCCGGGTCACCATCCAGTCCCGGGTCCGGGTCTGCTCGATGCCCAGGTCGGTGACCACGACGTCGGCGCCGGCCAGTCCGGGCGCGTTGACCTGGACCGGGGTGTCGAGCACTTGCCCCAGCGCAAGCACCTCGCCGGGCCGCTGCTCGAAGTGGCGCAACGAGACGGTACCGGTGCTCAGCGTCACCGCCTCGGGCGCGATCGCGGCGACCCGCAGGATCGGGATGAAGATTTTCCGCCGGGTCGCCAGGTCGACGACCAGGCCCAGGACGCGGGGTTGCTGGCGCACGATGCTGATGCTGATCACCACATCGCGTACGCGCCCGAAGGATTCGCCCATGGGGCCGAGCACCAACATCCGGTGCAGGCGCGCCACGTACACCTGGTTGACCGAGTCCATGATTAGGAAGCCTAGGCAGGGTCGCTGTGGACGGCAGCCCGCAGTGCGACTTGGCGGTGAATTAGCGGTACTGCGTGGCGAAGATCGCCACGACCAAGGCGACAACCAGGCCCGCCACCCCGAGCGCGATGCCGGCGACGGCCAGGCCGAAGCCCTCCTGGCGGGTCCGCTTGATCTGGTCGAGCGCGATGATGCCCAGCACGATGGCCGCGATCGAGCCGAGGCAGCACAACAGGCCGGTGAACGCCGTGATCAGCGAGGCGATCGCGAGCCCGTTGGTTCCCGTGTGCGGCATCGGTGGCGGGTAGTAGGGACCCGCGGGCAGGGGCGGGCCGAATTGCGGCCTTTGAAATGGCGGGTAGGGCGGGTAGGGCGGGTAGGGCGGGTAGGGCGGGTAGGGCGGATAGTCCGCCGGATAGTCCGCCGGGTAGTCGGCCGGCGGCGGTTCCCAGGGCGGCTGCCAGGGCGGCTGGTGCGGGCTGCGCCCGTCGTCGCCGGGGACTGTCATGCGGTCAACCGTAAATCAAGCCAGTGCGGTTGACGCCCAACCCTGGAATGATGGAGCCGCAATGACTAGCCCATTCCAGCCCGGACAGGTGCCCGGGGGCCCGACCGGTGGTGCCGCCGGTCGCCGCGGCGCGCCCGGGCTGCCGACTCCGCCCAAAGGCTGGCCCGTCGGGTCCTATCCCACCTACGCCGAGGCGCAGCGCGCCGTCGACTACCTGTCCGACCAGGAGTTCCCGGTGCAGCAGGTGACCATCGTCGGGGTGGACCTGATGCAGGTGGAGCGGGTCACCGGCCGGCTGACCTGGCCCAAGGTGCTCGGCGGCGGCGTGCTCAGCGGCGCCTGGCTCGGACTGTTCATCGGGCTGGTGCTCAGCATCTTCAGCAACACCTGGGCCGTGCTGCCCACCGGCGTGATCGCCGGGGTGTTCTTCGGGTTGATCACGTCGGCGGTGCCGTACTCGATGGCGCGCGGAACCAGGGACTTCAGCTCGACGATGCAGCTGGTCGCCGGCCGCTACGACGTGCTGTGCGATCCGCAAAACGCCGAAAAGGCACGGGATCTGCTGGCGCGCCTGGCGATCTGACGTGCGGCGCTTGGTTGCGGCGGCGCTGTTGGTCGCCTCGATGGTGTCGGCCTGCGGGTCGGGACCGTCGGGCCTGGTGCTCAAGTTCTACACGCCGGCCACCGACGCCGCGACGTTCACCGAGGTGGCCCGGCGCTGCAACGAGCGGTTCGCCGGCCGGTTCACCGTGGCGCACGTCAGCCTGCCCCGGTCCCCGGACGGGCAGCGCGTGCAATACGCGCGCCGGCTCACCGGCAACGACCACACGCTGGACGTGATGGCCGTCGACGTGATCTGGACCGCGGAGTTCGCCGAGGCCGGGTGGGTGCTGCCGCTGTCCGACGACCCGTCCGGCCGGGCAGCGGCCGACGCGGCCGTCGACACCCTGCCCGGCCCGCTCGCGACGGCGCGCTGGCGGGGCAAGCTGTATGCCGCACCCGTCACCACCAACACCCAATTGCTTTGGTACAGAACGGATTTGGTGGACCAGCCGCCGTCGACGTGGGACGCGATGGTGGCCGAGGCCGCGCGGCTGCACGCCGCCGGCGGGCCCAGCTGGATCGCCGTGCAGGCCAACGCGGGCGAGGGGCTGATGGTGTGGTTCAACACGCTGCTGGTCAGCGCCGGCGGTCAGGTGCTGAGCGAGGACGGGCGCCGCGTCACCCTCACCGACACCCCCGCGCACCGCGCGGCCACCGTGGCCGCGCTGCGGATCCTCAAGGCGGTGGCCACCGCGCCGGGCGCCGACCCGTCGCTCACCCGCTCCGACGCCGGCACCGCGCGGCTCGCGGTGGAACAGGGCAACGCCGCGCTGGAGGTGAACTGGCCGTACGTGTTGGCCTCGATGCTGGAGAACGCGGTCAAGGGCGGCGTGCCGTTCCTGACGCTCAACCGGATTCCTGAGTTGGCCGGCAGCGTCAACAACCTCGGCACGTTCGCGCCCGACGAGGAGCAGTTCCGGGTTGCCTATCAGGCCAGCCGGCGGGTGTTCGGCTTCGCGCCGTATCCCGCCGTGCTGCCCGGGCGGCCGGCCAAGGCCACCATCGGCGGGCTGAACCTGGCCGTGGCGCGGACCACCCGGCACCGCGCCGAGGCGTTCGAAGCCATCCGGTGCCTGCGCAGCGAGGAGAACCAGAAATACATCTCGGTCCAGGGCGGCCTGCCCCCGGTGCGGGCGTCGCTGTATGCCGACCCGCAATTCCAGGCCAAGTACCCGATGTGGGACATCATCCGCCGGCAGCTCACCGACGCCGCCGTGCGCCCGGCGACGCCGAACTATCAGGCGGTGTCGCTGCGGTTGTCGACGGCGCTGCAGCCGATCGCCGGCATCGACCCGGAGCGCACGGCAGACGAGCTGACCCGGCAGGTGCAGAAGGCGATCGACGGCAAGGGCCTGCTGCCGTGAGTTCCGAGCGGCGGCTGGCGTTCGCGCTCGTCGCGCCCGCGGCGACGCTGATGCTGGCGGTGACGGGCTATCCGATCGGCTACGCCGTGTGGCTGAGCTTGCAGCGCAACAACTTTGCCACCCCCAACGACACCGCGTTCGTCGGCTTGAGCAACTACGTCACCATCCTGACCGACCGGTATTGGTGGACGGCGCTTTTGGTGACGCTGGCGATCACGGTGGTGTCGGTGTCGATCGAGTTCGTGCTGGGCCTGACGCTGGCGCTGGTGATGCACCGCACGCTGGTCGGCAAGGGGCTGGTGCGCACGGCGGTGCTCATCCCGTACGGCATCGTGACCGCGGTCGCGGCCTACAGCTGGTTCTACGCCTGGACGCCGGGCACGGGCTACCTGGCCAACCTGCTGCCGCACGGGTCGGCGCCGCTGACCTCGCAGGTGCCGTCGCTGTTGATCGTGGTGCTGGCCGAGGTGTGGAAGACGACGCCGTTCATGTCGCTGCTGCTGCTGGCCGGGTTGGCGCTGGTGCCCGAGGATCTGCTGCTGGCCGCGCAGGTCGACGGCGCGGGCTTTTGGCGGCGGCTGACGCGGGTGATCCTGCCGATCATCAAGCCGGCGGTGGTGGTGGCGCTGCTGTTCCGCACGCTGGACGCGTTCCGCATCTTCGACAACATCTACGTGCTCACCGAGGGCGCCAACGACACCGACTCGGTGTCAATCCTGGGCTACGACAACCTGTTTAAGGGTTTCAACGTGGGGCTGGGCTCGGCGATCAGCGTGCTGGTGTTTTTGTGTGTGGGTTTTATCGCTTTGGTTTTCATCAAGGTGTTCGGGGCGGCGGCGCCCGGGAGTGCCGATGGCCGGTAGGCGCTTGTTCTGGGTGGTGGTGGATGTTTTGGTGGTGGCCTACGCGCTGGTGCCGGTGTTGTGGATTCTGTCGCTGTCCCTCAAGCCGACGTCAATGGTCAAGGACGGCAGGCTGATTCCGTCGTCGGTCAGTTTGGAGAACTACCGCGGCATCTTCCGCGGCGAGTTCTTCAGCTCGGCGCTGATCAACTCCGTCGGAATCGGGTTGACCACCACCGTGATCGCGGTGGTGCTGGGGGCGATGGCGGCCTACGCGATCGCGCGGCTGGACTTCCCCGGCAAGCGGCTGCTGATCGGCGCGACCCTGCTGGTCACCATGTTTCCGGCGATCTCGTTGGTGACGCCGCTGTTCAACATCGAACGGTTTCTGGGGTTGTTCGACACCTGGCCGGGGCTGATCCTGCCCTACATCACGTTCGCGTTGCCGCTGGCCATCTACACGCTGTCGGCGTTCTTCCGCGAGATTCCCTGGGATTTGGAGAAGGCGGCCAAGATGGACGGCGCCACGCCGTATCAGGCCTTCCGCAAGGTGATCGTGCCGCTGGCGGCGCCGGGGCTGGTGACCGCGGCGATCCTGGTGTTCATCTTCGCCTGGAACGACCTGCTGCTGGCGCTGTCGCTGACCGCCACCAAGGCGGCGATCACCGCGCCGGTGGCGATCGTGAACTTCAGCGGCAGTTCGCAGTTCGAGGAGCCGACGGGATCGATCGCGGCCGGGGCGGTCGTGATCACGGTGCCGATCGTGGTGTTTGTTTTAATCTTCCAACGACGAATTGTTGCCGGGCTGACCTCTGGGGCGGTGAAGGGCTAGATGGCGGAGATTGTCCTCGAGCACGTCCACAAGAGTTATCCGGGCGGCGGTGTGGCGGTACACGACCTGAACCTGACCATCGCCGACGGCGAGTTCTTGATCCTGGTCGGGCCGTCGGGGTGTGGCAAGACCACCACGCTGAATATGATTGCCGGACTTGAGGATATCTCGTCGGGGGAGCTGCGCATCGGCGGCCAGCGGATGAACGAGAAGGCGCCCAAGGACCGCGACATTGCGATGGTGTTCCAGTCCTACGCGCTGTACCCGCACATGACGGTGCGGCAGAACATCGCTTTTCCGTTGACCTTGGCGAAGATGAAGAAGGCCGAGATCGCGGCCAAGGTCGCCGACACGGCGCGCATCCTCGACCTCACCGACCTTTTGGACCGCAAGCCCGCGCAGTTGTCCGGCGGGCAGCGCCAGCGCGTGGCGATGGGCCGGGCGATCGTGCGCCATCCCAAGGCCTTCCTGATGGACGAGCCGCTGTCCAACCTGGACGCCAAGCTGCGGGTGCAGATGCGCGGCGAGATCGCCCGGCTGCAGCGCCGGCTGGGCACCACCACCGTCTACGTCACCCACGACCAGACCGAGGCGATGACGCTCGGCGACCGGGTGGTGGTGATGCACGCCGGGGTGGCCCAGCAGGTCGGCACGCCCGAGGAGCTCTACGAGCGGCCCGCAAACCTGTTCGTGGCCGGGTTCATCGGCTCGCCGGCGATGAACTTCTTCCCCGCCACCCCGACCTCCTTGGGCCTGCGGCTGCCGTTCGGCGAGGTGACGCTGCCCGCGCCGGTCCCGTCGGACACCAACGTGATCGTCGGGCTGCGACCCGAGCATCTGACCGATGCCGCGCTCGTCGACGGGCCTCGACGCCTGGCGTTCGAGGTGGACGTGGACATGGTGGAGTCGCTGGGGGCCGACAAATTCGTGTACTTCACCACCGCCGGGCCGGTTGTGCACGCGGCCCAGCTGGACCAGCTGGAGGCAGAGGGGGAGGTGCGCGAAAACCAGTTCGTGGCAAGGGTTCCCGCAGCGTCTCGGGCGGCGATCGGGCAGTCGGTTGAGTTGGCCTTCGACACTTCCAACATCGCCGTGTTCGACGCCGACTCCGGGGTCAACCTGACACGTGTCGCTGGATAGCGTGCGCGCGCATCTGCGCGACTACTTCGGGGTGGAGCCGGCTTCGGCGAGTGTGACGTTCCTGGGTGTCGAGCCGATCGAGGTGCTGCGATTCGGTGTCGGCGAGTTGGTGAATTATGTGTCGCTGGGCTGTTCGCGGGAGCCGCCGCACGTCGAAGTCGTTCTGCGGCTTCGTGATCCCGGGCCGGCGACCGGGCTGGCGCGCAGCATGGCGGTGCTGGCCGCGACACCGGCCGTCGAGGGCGTGGAGCTGGTCGGCGACGCGCTGATCGACCTCGGCGCCCCGCTGTGGACGGGCGCGCCGTTCACCGCGATGCTGTTGGGCCCCAGCGAGATTCCCGATCACGACGCGGTGGGGTTTCTTTCCGCCACGCCGATCACCGCGACCGAGGCGGCGTGGGTGCGGCTGAAGGGCGCCGACGCGATGCGACAGGCGTGGGAGCACGACGGCGTCGACGTGCTGGACCCGTATCGCCCTGCCGCGCAACCACATTGAGTGTGCGCCGACGGCGTCGAGCGTGAAGCCGGTGCGAAAAAATAGCGAAATTTTCGCCCTGGCTTCACGCTCGGCGAGAAAAGGGGGCCGGGGGCCGGAACGCTAGAGCCAGTTGACGCGGCGGAAGGTGAAGTACAGCACCAGGCAGACGGTGACCATGCCGGCGACCACCGTCGGGTAGCCCCAGTGCCATTTCAGCTCGGGCATGAACTGGAAGTTCATGCCGTAGATGCCGGCCAACGCGGTCGGCACCGCCGCGATGGCCGCCCACGCCGAGATCTTGCGCATGTCGCTGTTCTGCTGCATGCCGACCCGCGCCAGCGCGGCCTGCACCAGCGAGTTGAGCATGTCGTCGTAGCCGGTGATCTGGTCGGCGGTCTCCGAGTGGTGGTCGGCGACGTCGCGCAGGTAGCGGCGCACCTCCTTGCAGATCAGGTCCTTGTTGTCGGTCTGGATCCGCTGGAATGCATGCCCCAGCGGGGCCACGCACCGGCGCAGCTCGACGACCTCGCGTTTGAGCAGGTAGATCGGCTCCACGTCGAGGGTGCGGCCGGGCGCGAACGCCAGGGCCTCGATGCTGTCGATGTCGGTTTCCATCAGGCTGGTCACCTCGACGTAGTGGTCCACCACGTGGTCGGCGATCGCGTGCATCACGGCATACGGACCCCACCGCAAATGCTGCGGGCTGGCGTCCATCTTCCCGCGCACCTCGGTCAGGCCGCCGTGTTCGCCGTGGCGCACCGTCACCACGAAGTTGCTCCCGACAAACACCATGATCTCGCCGGTTTCGACGATCTCGCGGGCCAGCACCACCGATTCGTGCGGCACGTAGTTGACGGTCTTGAGCACCAGAAACAGCGTGTCGTCGTAGCGCTCCAGCTTGGGCCGTTGATGGGCCTGCACGGCGTCCTCGACCGCCAACGGGTGCAACCCGAACACGTCCGCGACCTCCTGCATGCGCGCCTGGTCGGGCTCGTGCAAGCCGACCCAGACGAACGCCTCCTGCGGCGTCTCCTCGGGCAGCTGCGGCCGCGACAGTTCGATCTCGCGAACCTTGTCCAGCGCCGCGGCGCAGGAATCGTATTTGCCCGGCAGCCGGTGGCCGTCGACGTAGACGCCGCAGTCCACCAGGGGCTCGGGCGGCGGCGGGGCGGGGTGGACGTGCTGCTGGTACGCCCTGGGCTTCGCCACCGCTCGAAGCGGTTCAGGCAATGCATCAAACCCCGTGGCCATGGCAGTCGATGCTACGCGTCAAGCCCTAACGCCGCGTGACGGCGCGATGGCATCGTGCGCTAGTTTCGACGCCGAGACGAAACCAATGAATGGAGTCACGGACGTGAGCGCAAGTCCTCTGAAGGTCGCCGTCACCGGCGCCGCCGGCCAAATCGGCTACAGCCTGTTGTTCCGCCTGGGCAGCGGCTCCCTGCTGGGGCCGGACCGACCGATCGAGTTGCGGCTGCTCGAGATCGAGCCCGCGCTCAAGGCGCTCGAGGGCGTGGTGATGGAGCTCGACGACTGCGCGTTCCCGCTTTTGGCCGGAGTCGAGATCGGCGCGGACCCGAACAAGATCTTCGACGGGGTGAACCTGGCGCTGCTGGTGGGTGCGCGCCCGCGCGGCCCGGGCATGGAGCGCGGCGACCTGCTGGAGGCCAACGGCGCGATCTTCACCGCGCAGGGCAAGGCGCTGAACTCCGTCGCCGCCGATGACATCCGCATCGGCGTGACCGGCAACCCGGCCAACACCAACGCGCTGATCGCGATGAGCAACGCCCTCGACATTCCCAAGGAGCGGTTCTCCGCGCTGACCCGGCTGGACCACAACCGGGCCATCAGCCAGCTGGCCGCCAAGACCGGCGCCAAGGTCACCGACATCAAGAAGATGACGATCTGGGGCAACCACTCGGCCACCCAGTACCCCGACATCTTCCACGCCGAGGTCGGCGGCCGGAACGCCGCCGAGGTGGTCAACGACCAGGCCTGGATCGAGAACGACTTCATCCCGACCGTCGCCAAGCGCGGCGCGGCGATCATCGACGCGCGCGGCGCCTCGTCGGCCGCCTCGGCCGCGTCGGCGACCGTCGACGCCGCCCGGTCCTGGCTGACCGGCACCCCCGAGGGCGACTGGGTGTCGATGGCCGTCGTCTCCGACGGCTCCTACGGCGTGCCGGAGGGCCTGATCTCGTCGTTCCCGGTGACCACCCGCGACGGCGACTGGTCGATCGTGCAGGGCCTGGACATCGACGATTTCTCGCGCGCACGCATCGACAAGTCCACCGCCGAACTGGCCGATGAGCGCAACGCCGTTACCGAGCTGAAGCTGATCTGAGACCGGCGCCACACATTATCGATTAGGGCTACTAAAGAGTAGTCAGTACCCTGGGTTGGTGTCCGAATTGCAGCACGGCGAGATCACTGACGCCGAGATTTTCGAGGCACACGTCGGCGGCAAGCTGTCCATCGGGCTGACCGCCCCGCTGGACACCCAGCGCGCCCTCTCGATCGCCTACACCCCGGGGGTGGCGCAGGTCAGCCGCGCGATCGCCGCCGATCACGCGCTGGCCGCCCGCTACACCTGGTCGAACCGGCTGGTGGCCGTCGTGAGCGACGGCAGCGCCGTGCTCGGGCTCGGCGACATCGGACCGGCGGCGTCGTTGCCGGTGATGGAGGGCAAGTGCGGGCTGTTCAAGCAGTTCGCCGGGCTGGACGCCATCCCGATCGTGCTGGACACCAAGGATCCCGACGAGATCGTCGAAACCCTGGTTCGCCTGCGTCCGACGTTCGGCGCGGTGAACCTGGAGGACATCTCCGCGCCGCGCTGCTTCGAGATCGAACGCCGGGTCGTCGAGGCGCTGGACTGCCCGGTGATGCACGACGACCAGCACGGCACGGCGATCGTGGTGCTGGCGGCGATGATGGGGGCCGCCAAGGTGTTGGGCCGCGACATGGCCACGCTCAAGGTGGTGGTCTCCGGCGCCGGTGCGGCCGGCGTGGCGTGCTCGAATCTGCTTCTGGCGAGCGGGATTTCGGACGTCACGGTGCTCGACTCGCGCGGCATCCTGCACGTCGACCGCGGCGACATGAACAACGTCAAGGCCGACCTGGCGCGGCGCAGCAACCCGCGCGGCCTGGTTGGGGGCATGGTGAAGGCGCTCGTCGGCGCCGACGTGTTCCTCGGCCTGTCGGCGGGGGTGGTCCCCGAAGAGCTGATCGCCTCGATGGCGCCGGGCGGGATCGTGTTCGCGCTGTCCAACCCCGACCCGGAGATCAGCCCCGAGATCGCGGCCAAGTACGCCGCGGTGGTGGCCACCGGTCGCAGCGACTTCCCCAACCAGATCAACAACGTGCTGGCGTTCCCGGGGGTGTTCCGCGGCGCTTTGGACGCCGGGGCGCGCCGGATCACCCAGCAGATGAAGGTGGCGGCGGCCGAGGCGATCTTCTCCGTCGTCAGCGACGACCTCGCGCCCGACCGGATCGTCCCGAGCCCGCTGGATCTGCGCGTCGGGGAAGCGGTGGCCTCGGCGGTCGCGCACGCCGCCGATATCTCCGTGTGAGACGGCGCGCGGCGCTGCTGGCCGCATTGCTGCTGGTGACGGGTTGCGCGACCGAACAGCGCGCCGCGCCGGAGTTGGTCGTCGGATCCGCGCCCGACCCGGCATCCGTCCTGCTCGCCGACATCTATGTGGCGGCCCTGCGGTCCTACGGCTTCCCCGCGCGCCGCGAAGCGGCCCCGGACGCGATGGCCGCGCTGGCCAAGCTGGATGCCGGGGAGTTCACCGTGGTGCCGGCGTTCACCGGCGACGTGCTGCGCCGGCTGCAGCCCAACGCCGCGGCGCTGTCCGACGCGCAGGTCTACAAGGCGATGATCGCCGCGCTGCCCGAAGGCGTGCTGGCCGGCGACTACACCACCGCCGCCGAGGACAAGCCCGCGCTGGTGGTGACCCCGGCCACCGCCAAGGCGTGGGGCGGTGGCGAACTGAGCGAACTGCCCAACCACTGCGAGGGCCTGGTGCTGGGGAAGGTTTCCGGCGCCCGGGTGCCCGCGTCGGTGGGCTCGTGCCCGCTGCCCGTCCCGCGTGAATTCCCTGACCGCACAACGCTTTTGGCGGCGCTGCGGTCGGGCGAGCTGACCGCGGCGTGGACCACCACCGCGACGCCGGACACCCCCGCCGATCTGGTGGTGCTGGCCGACGGCAAGCCGGCGCTGATCCAGGCCGAGAACGTGGTGCCGCTGTATCGGCGCAACGCGCTACGCGATCGGCAACTGCTGGCCGTCAACGAGGTGGCCGGCGTGCTGGACACCGGGGCCCTGGCCGACATGCGCCGTCAGGTGGCCGGCGGCCCGGGACGGCAAGACCCGGCCGCCGTGGCCGGCGCGTTTCTAGCGGATCACCCGCTTGGGCGCTGAGGTCACTTGGGGCGCGGCATCAGCCGGCGCGTCACCGTGGCAAACAGCCGCTGATATGCCGAGCCGGTCAGCCGCACCAGCACGTCCATGGCCTTCGCGTCCGGGCCGACCAGCACCCGGGCCCGCTTTTTGCGCACCGCGCTCAAGATGATGTGGGCGGCCCGGGGCGCGCTGGTGCGGGCCAGGTGGGTGTCGAACATCTTGGCCAGCGCCGCGTTGTCGAAGCCCTCCACGGCGGTGGCGTTGCGCACGATCGCGGTCTTGATGCCGCCGGGGTGCACCGTGGTCACCGCCACCGGGTGGCGCGCCAGCAGCATCTCCTGCCGCAGCGCCTCGGTGAACCCGCGGACGGCGAATTTGGCCGAGTTGTACGCCGCCTGCCCGGGCACCGAGAAGATGCCGAACAGGCTGGAGACGTTGATGACGTGCCCGTCGCCGGAGGCGATGAGGTGCGGCAGGAAGGCCTTGGTGCCGTTGACGACGCCCCAGTAGTCGACGTCCATCACCCGTTCGATGTCCTTGAACGGGGTGACCTCGACGTCGCCGGTGAACGCGATGCCGGCGTTGTTGTAGATCTGGTTCACCTTGCCAAAGTGGTCCTGCACGGCGTCGGCGTAGAGCAGGAACGCCTCGCGTTCGGTCACGTCGAGCCGGTCCGTCTTGAACTCGGCGCCGATCTCCTTCAGCTGCTGCTCGGTCTCCGCCAGGCCCTCCAGGTTCACGTCGCTGATCGCGACCTTGGCGCCCGAGCGGGCCAGCTCGAGGGCCAGCGCCTGCCCGATGCCCGAACCCGCCCCGGTCACCACCGCGACCTTGCCGGCAAACCCGTCCATGACCACCCTCCCTCGTGTCGGCCTAGGTCGAGGGTATCCCGGCGTCGGATGGCTCCGATGATCGCGCCGGATCCTTGCGTGCGCGAGCGCGGTGCCTCGATAATCCTGCGGTGGCAGTCAAGCTCGATCCGCGTGCCGATGTGGTCTCCCGCCAATACGAGCGGTGGCGCTACCCGCGGCCCATCCTCGACCTCGACGCGCTCGACCCCAACGTCTGGCATTGGTATGACCCGTCGCGGTTTTCCGACGTGTTATGGCCGGGCCGGGAGTACCGGCCCGATCTCGACATCCTCATCGCCGGTTGCGGCACCAACCAGGCCGCGGTTTTCGCCCATCGCAATCGGGGCGCGAGGGTGGTGGCGGTCGATATCAGCCAGCCGTCGCTGGACCATCAGCACTACCTGAAAGACAAGCACGGCCTGGACAACCTGGAATTGCATTTGCTGCCGATCGAGGAATTGCCGACGCTGGAACGCGACTTCGACCTGATCGTGTCGACCGGCGTGCTGCATCACCTGGCGGATCCGCTGGTGGGCATGAAATCACTGGCCGGATGTTTGCGGCGCGATGGCGCGATCGGTTTGACGCTGTACGCCAAGTATGGCCGGGTCGGGGTGGAAATACTGCAGTCGGTGTTTCGCGACCTGGGGCTGGATCAGGGTGAGGCGTCGGTGCATGCGGTCAAGGAGACGGTCGCCCTGTTGGCGGCCGACCACCCGGTGCAGAACTATCTGCGCATCGAGGGCGGCGAGCTGAAATACGATGGCGCCGTTGTGGATACGTTCCTGCACGGTCGCGACCGCAGCTACAGCGTGGACGACTGCATCGACCTGGTCACCTCGGCCGGACTGGCGTTTCAGGGCTGGCTGCTCAACGCGCCGTACTATCCGCATGACTCGTTCACACCGGGGACCGCGGCCCATCAGGCGATAGGCGCGTTGCCCGAGCGCACGCTGTGGTCGGTGATGGAGCGGCTGCACATCTTCAGCGGTTGCCATTTCTTTATGGCGTGCCGCGAGGACCGGCCGAAAGAGAGCTACGCCGTTGATTTTTCGACGGACGACGCCCTGAATTACGTGCCGAAGTTTCGCTTCCGCTGTGGCCTGTCCGGCAGCGAAATCTTCCGCAGCGACTGGCGGATGAATCTCACCGCGGCGCAGCTGCCGTTCGTGCGGGCCGTCGACGGCCAGCGCACGATCCGCGACATCGCCGTGGCCGTGGGGCCCCAGCGGGGCGGCGCGGACCTCGAGAAGTTCGCGCGCAACCTGTTTCAGTCGCTGTGGCGCCTGGATTTCGTTGCGATGGGCCGCCACCCGAACCCTGTCGGTTAGGGCCGGATATTCTTGCGGGGCGAGGGCGCGGTATCCCACAATCCTGCGGTGGAACGGGGGGAGATGGGCTATCCTCGCCACCCAGTGACCCGTGATGCGCGAAGGAGCCACCACCATGAGCGACGATCCACGTAGTGACGTTGTCGTCCGCCAGTACGAGCGGTGGAGGTACCCCCGTCCGATCCAGGACCTGGAGGGCTGGGTCGAGGGCAACTGGGAATGGTTCGACCCGTCCCACGCGCACCGGGTGCTCTGGCCCGACCGGGACTACAAGCCCGATATGGACATCCTCATCGCGGGCTGTGGCACCAACCAGGCCTCGGTCTTCGCCTACAACAACCCCAAAGCCCGAGTGGTCGCGGTCGACATCAGCCAGCCGTCACTGGACCACCAGCAGTTCCTCAAGGACAAGCACGGCCTGTGGAACATGGAGCTGCACCGGCTCCCCATCGAGGAATTGCCCACGCTTAAGCAGGACTTCGACCTCGTCATCTCGACCGGCGTGCTGCACCACCTGGCCAGCCCGCCGACGGGCATCGCGGCGCTGAAGGAATGCCTGCGGCCCGACGGCGTGATGGGCATCATGCTCTACGCGACGTACGGTCGCATCGGCGTCGAGGTGCTCGAATCGGTCTTCCGCGACATGGGGCTCACGCAGGACGACACGTCGGTGCAGGTGGTCAAGGAGATCATCGCCGTGCTGTCGCCGGATCACCCGGTGCAGCGCTACCTGCGGATCGCCCGGGACCTGCAGGCGTCCGACGCCGCGATGGTGGACACGTTCCTGCACGGTCGCCAGCGCAGCTACACGATCGAGGAGTGTCAGCAACTCGTCAGCGACGCCGGCCTGGCCTTCCAGGGCCTGCTGCTCAAGGCGCCCTACTATCCGCATGATTTGTTCTCGCCGGGCACCGAGGCGTTTCAGGCCATCGACAAACTGCCGGAGAACAAGCTGTGGTCGGTGATGGAACGCATCCAGACCTCGAACGCGTGCCACTTCTTCCTCGCGTGCCGCGAGGAACGTCCGAAAAAGAGCTACACGATTGACTTTTCGGCGGACGACGCGGTCGATTACGTCCCGATGTACCGGATGCGGTGCGGCCTGAGTGGCTCGGAGGTCTTCCGCAGCGATTGGCGGTTGAACCTCAACTCGGCGCAGCTGCCGTTTATCCGCGGCGTCGACGGCCAGCGCACGATCGGCGAGATCGTGGCCGACGTGGCCGCCAACGGCGCGCGCCGCGGCGACCCCGCCGACCTGGAGAAGTTCGCGCGCAAGCTGTTTCAGTATCTGTGGCGGTTGGACTTCCTGGCGATGGGTATCAAGCCGGGCGCCAAGAAGTAGGCGGCTGTCACGCGGCTGTCACAGTAGCCACATGCGTACCGTCGGGAAAGTCATAGGTACTTTTCAAACTTGATGTCGCCGGCGGTATCGCGCGGTCAGGCGAACGCGGTGTCGAGGATCTCCTGCTGCTCGACGGCGTGCACCTTCGACGAGCCCGACGACGGCGCCGACATGGCGCGACGGGAAATGCGTTTGAGGCCAGTTAGCTTGTCCGGCAACAACTCCGGCAGCTCCAGCCCGAACCGCGGCCACGCGCCCTGGTTGGCCGGCTCCTCCTGCACCCAGAAGAACTGCGTGGCGTTGGGGTAGCGGTCCAGCGTCTCGTTCAGGCGCCGCTTGGGCAGCGGGGCGAGCTGTTCGATGCGCACGATCGCCACGTCGTCGCGATTGTCCTTGGCCTTGCGGGCGGCCAGCTCGTAATAGATCTTGCCGCTGGTCAGCAGGATCTTGGTGACCTTGGCGCGGTCGCCGATGCCGTCCTCGTAGGTGGGTTCCTCGAGCACCGAGCGGAACTTGAGCTCGGTGAAGTCCCGGATGTCGCTGACCGCGGCCTTGTTGCGCAGCATCGACTTCGGCGTGAACACGATCAGCGGGCGCTGCACCCCGTCGAGCGCGTGCCGGCGCAACAGGTGGAAGTAGTTCGACGGTGTCGAGGGGACCGCGATCGTCATCGAGCCCTCGGCCCACAGCTGCAGGAAGCGCTCGATGCGGCCCGAGGTGTGGTCGGGGCCCTGCCCCTCGTGTCCGTGCGGCAGCAACAGCACCACGTTGGACAGCTGACCCCACTTGGCCTCACCGGAGCTGATGAACTCGTCGATGATCGACTGCGCTCCGTTGACGAAGTCGCCAAACTGCCCCTCCCACAACACAAGTGCGTCGGGGTTGCCCACGGTGTAGCCGTACTCGAAGCCGACGGCGGCGTACTCCGACAGCGGCGAGTCGTAGACCAGGAACTTGCCCCCGGTCGGGGTGCCGTCCTTATTGGTGGCCAGCAGCTGCAGCGGGGTGAACTCGGCGCAGGTGTTGCGGTCGATGATGACCGAGTGCCGTTGGGAGAAGGTGCCGCGGCGGGTGTCTTGGCCGGACAGCCGGATAAGCTTGCCCTCGGCCACCAGGCTGCCCAGCGCCAGCAGTTCGCCGAAGGCCCAGTCGATCTTGCCCTCGTAGGCCATCTCGCGGCGCTTCTCCAGCACCGGCTGCACGCGGGGGTGCACGGTGAAACCCTCCGGGATGGCCAGGAACGCGTCGCCGATGCGGGCCAGCAGCGACTTGTCCACCGCGGTCGCCAGGCCGGCGGGGACCACCTGGTCGGCCTCCACCGACTCGCTGGGCCCCACGCCGTGCTTTTCCACCTCGCGGACCTCGTTGAACACCTGCTCCAGTTGGCCCTGGTAGTCGCGCAGCGCGTCCTCGGCCTCCTTCATCGAGATGTCGCCGCGGCCGATCAGGGCCTCGGTGTAGCTCTTGCGGGCGCCGCGCTTGGTGTCGACGACGTCGTACATGTAGGGGTTGGTCATCGACGGGTCGTCGCCCTCGTTGTGCCCGCGCCGGCGGTAGCACAGCATGTCGATGACGACGTCCTTGTGGAACTTCTGCCGGAAGTCCACCGCCAGGCGGGCCACCCACACGCACGCCTCCGGGTCGTCGCCGTTGACGTGAAAGATCGGTGCGCCAATCATTTTCGCGACGTCGGTGCAGTACTCGCTGGAGCGGGAGAACTCCGGTGCGGTGGTGAACCCGATCTGGTTGTTGACGATGACGTGGATGGTGCCGCCGACGCGATAGCCGGGCAGCAGCGCCAGGTTCAGCGTCTCGGCGACCACGCCCTGGCCGGCGAACGCGGCGTCCCCGTGCAGCATCAGCGGGACCACCGAGAAGCTCTTGCCGCCGTCGTCGTCGGCGCCGCGGTCCAGCAGGTCCTGCTTGGCCCGCACCAGACCCTCCAGCACCGGGTCGACGGCCTCCAGGTGCGACGGGTTGGCGGTCAGCGACACCTGAATGTCGTTGTCGCCGAACATCTGTAGGTACACGCCGGTGGCGCCGAGGTGGTACTTGACGTCGCCGGACCCGTGCGCCTGCGCCGGGTTGAGGTTGCCCTCGAACTCGGAGAAGATCTGCGAGTAGGGCTTGCCGACGATGTTGGCCAGCACGTTGAGCCGGCCGCGGTGCGGCATCGCGATGACGACCTCGTCGAGGCCGTGCTCGGCGCACTGGTCGATCACCGCGTCCATCAGCGGGATCTGGCTTTCCGCGCCTTCCAGCGAAAAGCGTTTCTGCCCAACGTATTTGGTCTGTAGGAAGGTTTCGAACGCCTCGGCGGCGTTGAGCTTGGAGAGGATGTATTTCTGTTCGCCCACCGTGGGTTTGACGTGCTTGGTCTCGACCCGCTCCTCGAGCCAGCGCTGTTGTTCGGGCTCGAGGATGTGGGTGTACTCCACCCCGATGTGGCGGCAGTAGGCGTCGCGCAGCAGGCCGAGCACGTCGCGCAGCTTCGAATATTCGCGACCACCAAAGCCGTTGACCTTGAACACCCGATCGAGGTCCCACAGCGTCAGGCCGTGGTTGAGGATTTCCAGGTCGGGGTGGCTGCGGAACCGGGTGGTGTCCAGGCGCAGCGGGTCGATGTCGGCCATCAGGTGACCGCGGTTGCGGTAGGCCGCGATCAGCTCCATCACCCGGGCGTTCTTGTCGACGATCGAGTCCGGGTTGTCGGTGCTCCACCGCACCGGCAGGTACGGGTTGCCCAGCTCGCGGAAGATCTCGTCCCAGAAACCGTCCGACAGCAGCATCTGGTGGATGGTGCGCAGGAAATCCCCGGATTCCGCGCCCTGGATGATGCGGTGGTCATAGGTCGAGGTCAGGGTGATCAGCTTGCCGATGCCCAGCTCGGCGATGCGCTCCTCGCTGGCGCCCTGGAACTCGGCGGGGTATTCCATCGCGCCCACGCCGATGATGGCGCCCTGGCCCGCCATCAGCCGCGGCACCGAGTGCACGGTGCCGATGGTGCCCGGGTTGGTCAGCGAAATCGTCACTCCGGCAAAGTCTTCCGCGGTCAGCTTGCCGTCGCGGGCGCGCCGGACGATGTCCTCGTAGGCCGAAACGAACTCGGCGAACCGCAGCTCCTCGCAGCGCTTGATGCCGGCCACCACCAGGGAGCGCTTGCCGTCCTTGCCCTGCAGGTCGATGGCCAGGCCCAGGTTGGTGTGCGCGGGCGTGACCGCGGTGGGCTTGCCGTCGATTTCGGCGTAGTGCCGGTTCATGTTCGGGAACTGCTTGACGGCCTGCACCAGCGCGTAACCCAGCAGGTGGGTGAACGAGATCTTGCCGCCGCGGGTGCGCTTGAGCTGGTTGTTGATCACGATCCGGTTGTCGATCAGCAGCTTGGCCGGGATCGCGCGCACGCTGGTGGCCGTCGGGACGTCCAGCGATGCGGACATGTTCTTGACGACGGCCGCCGCGGCGCCGCGCAGCACCTGCATCTCGTCGCCCTCGGCGGTCGGAACGGCGGCGGCCTTCGGGGCGGGAGCCGGCGCCGGGGCCGGCGGTTGGGACGGCTGGGCGGGCGCAGCGGGTGCCGCAGCTGCACCATTGCCGGCGGGCTTGGCGGGGGACGGTTCCGGGGTGGGTTCGGGCGGCGATTCGGGGTTGTAGTCGACGAGGAACTCATGCCAGCTCGGATCGACCGAGGAGGGGTCGTCGCGGAATTTGCGGTACATCTCCTCGACCAGCCATTCGTTTTGCCCGAACGGTGAACTTGTGTTGCTCACGGCCGCTGCTCGCCTCGATTCTCTTGTCGACTGACGCCCCATAAAGGCTAGCGCTTTCCGGCAATGCGTGAACGGGCGCCGGATTTGCGCGCGCGGCTACGTCGGCGACGCTCGTCAGGCGCCGCAGTAACGGCTGGGGCCATACTTGCCGCACCAGATGTCACCTGCGTCCGCATTGGTGAGTTCGGCGTCACTGTGCGCCAAATGGAGGACGGTCACACCGTCTGGGGACACCACGAGCCTGGCCATCCAGGCGGTCTGCTCGTTGATGTCGCCCTCTAATCCGTCGCCCCAGGAGCCGATGCGCTGTGCCAACCGGATCGCGAGACCCGCGCCGTCGTCCTGCGTCCAGCGCAGGGTCCACTTCTCGCCGTCGCGGGCGCTGGACCCCAGCAGGATCGTCCCGGTGCCGTCGGGCGCGATCGTCAGCATGCTGAGGTGCCGCTGCCAGTCTCCGACGTAGTCGCCGCGCGCCGGCTGCATCGGCGGGTCCCCCGGATCGGCGTTGGCGACCGCGGCCCCCGCGAGGAACGCCGCCGCGGTGAGCGCCATGATCGAACGGGCAGCAATTTTCGGCATGGCGAAGGTCCCTTCTGGGGTGTTTGACCGCACCCCGCACGCTACGACAGTTCGACCTGCACTGGACCGGAAACCGGCCCGAACCGCTGTTTGAGCCGCGAGTGCGCGGCTACCCCGTCGTGCATGTCGGAGTCATCGCGCGAACGCGCAGCAGCAGGCGATCGGGCCGCGGAGCTGAACGAGCAGATCGCCGAGGGTCATGAGTGGGCCGCCGAGGAAGAACTCGGCGACGGCGACGACCTCCACAACGCGGCCGCGGGAAGGCATCGGCGGGTCGCCGGAAAAGACCGCGCCGAAGCCGAGGCCGCTCGGGGCGGCTCGGAGTCCTAGCCGGTGTCGTCGTCAGGAGCGGGATCGGAGGCGTCGGGTTCTGCCGTGCCGTCCTCGGTGGCTTGTGGGGGCTGTTCGTCGCCCTCGGGCGGCGGCTGTTCGCTGGTAGTCACCGGTGCTGCCTACCCCGGTCTGTGGCGGATCAACCCGCCGAGCGCATCGGGGGCAGCACATGCAAGGTAACCGGCCAGCGGGTCGGCGGCGGACCGAAGCCCCTGCGCGCGTTGCGGACGATCTTCTTGCCCACCAACCGGTTTCCGACCGCCCCGATGATGGCGCCGATGCCGACCGGCAGCAGCTTGCCCACCAGCAGCGCGCCGCGTTTGAGGGCGAATCGCCGGACGAAGTATTTGAGCATCCGCGAGTTCAATTTGGACATCGTGGGCAGCGGCAGCGACGCGACGCTCTCCGACACCCACGCCCCGCTGGTGCGGCCCGGGCCGATCAGCTCGGCGACGGCGGACTTGCTGTTGTCCCCGACCAGCACGGCCAGCACCAGGGCCCGGCGGCGCTCCCGGTGGTCCAGGGGGATGCCGTAGACCGAGGCCAGCGCCAGCACGAACAGCGCGGTGGCCTCCAGGAACACCGCGGTTTCGCCGGCGGCCGCCGACAACGCGGCCAGCGTGCCGATGCCGGGCAGCGTCGCGGCGCCACCCACCGCCGCCCCGCCGGCCGTCACGACGGCCAAAAAGCGCCTCTCCAGCTTGGTGACGATCTCGGCCGGGCCGGCGCCCGGGTGCGCGCGGCGCAGGCGGGCGACATACGCCTCGGCGGCCGGACCCTGGATCCGCGAACTACGTTCGATGACCTGCGCCAACGCCCGGGTGGACGCCTTGGGGCGCCCGCCCGGCGTGGCCGGCTCGTCGGCTGCGGACACTTTTCGTCGAGCGTTCATGCTGCCTCTCCTGCGAATGGCGGTCCCCCCAGGCTAATACGCACTTCGTGCCCGATCGTCCGACCCGGAATAATGGTCTCGTTTGGGGGGGATTGCTGAATGACCTATGCATTGACGCTGGCGAGGCTGCGGCTCGTCTGGAACCGGGAGAGCCCCTGGAACGCGCTGTGGGCGATGATCATCGGCTTCTTCATGATCATGGTCGACGCGACCATCGTCGCGGTCGCCAACCCGACCATCATGACCGACCTGCGGATCGGCTACGACGCGGTGATCTGGGTGACCAGCGCCTATTTGCTGGGCTATGCGGTGGTGTTGCTGGTGGCGGGGCGGCTCGGTGACCGGTTCGGCACCAAGAACCTCTACCTGATCGGGCTGGTGACGTTCACGCTGGCGTCGCTGTGGTGCGGGTTGTCGGGCAGCGCGGCCATGCTGATCGCGGCCCGCGTCGTGCAGGGGGTGGGCGCCGGGCTGCTCACGCCGCAGACCCTGTCGACGATCACCCGGATCTTCCCGCCCGAGCGCCGTGGCGCCGCGATGAGCGTGTGGGGCGCGACGGCCGGCGTCGCCAGCCTGGTCGGCCCGCTGGCCGGTGGCGTGCTCGTCGACAGCTTGGGTTGGGAGTGGATCTTCTTCGTCAACCTTCCGCTCGGCGTGATCGGCCTGGCGCTGGCGGTGTGGCTGATTCCGGCGCTACCCATCCGCGCACACCGGTTCGACCTGCCCGGCGTCGCGTTGTCCGGGGCCGGGGTGTTCGCCATCGTGTACGGGCTGCAGCAGGGCCAGGCCGCGGGGTGGGCGCCGTGGATCTGGGCCGTCCTGGTCGCCGGCATCGGGCTGATGGCGGCGTTCGTCTACTGGCAGTCGCTCAACCCGGGCGAGCCGCTGATCCCGTTGGAGATCTTCGCCGACCGCAACTTCAGCCTGTGCAACGTCGGCGCCGCGATCATCGCGTTCGCGACGACGGCGATGATGCTGCCGGTGATGTTCTATGCCCAAGCGGTGTGCGGGCTTTCGCCGACGCGGTCGGCGTTGCTGATCGCTCCCATGGCGATCGTCAGCGGCGTGCTGGCGCCGGGCGTCGGCGTGATCGTTGATCGTATTCCGCCACTGCCCGTGCTAGGCTTCGGCTTCTCGATGCTGGCGATCGGACTGACGTGGCTGTCCTTCGAGATGGCGCCGGACACGCCAATCTGGCTGCTGGCGTTGCCTTTTGGCGCGCTGGGCGTGGGGATGGCGTTCGTGTGGGCGCCGTTGGCGGCCACCGCGACCCGCAACCTGCCGCCGCAGCTGGCCGGCGCGAGCTCCGGGGTGTACAACACCACACGGCAACTCGGCGCGGTGCTCGGCAGCGCGGCAATGGCGGCGTTCATGACGTCGCGCATCGGCGTCGAGCTGCCGAACGCCGGGCACGCACCCACGGGGGCCGATACCGCGACGCTGCCGGCATTCCTGCGCGAGCCGTTTGCGGCCGCGATGTCCCAGTCGGTGCTGCTGCCGGCGTTTGTCGCCTTGTTCGGTGTCGTGGCCGCCCTGTTTTTGGTCAGCGAACGGGCCACGACGCAGCCAAGGCCCGAGCCGGCCGCGAGTGATGGATACGACGAAGAAGACGATTACGTCGAGTACATCCTGCGTCGTGCACCGGACGTCGCAGCATCGTCGCTCGATGATCGCGTCTGGACCGATTAGCTACGCGCACAACGGTTTCCATCCGGTCGCTAGGCTTTTGCAATCGGGGCCCGAAGGGGCGCGGTGGCGCCGTGCGTCGTAAACATTTCTGTTGCTTGTGAATTGGTCAAACTGCGCACATCGGCCTGTACCTTGCGGTATGGTGCTCTCGGGTTTCGGCAACCGGAAGGGTCGGCGCATTCATCGGGATGTTGCCGTCGGCTCGGCTTTGGGAATCGATGGTCCCGAAGGGGGAGAATGCTTGGCATTACCCGCGCACCCACGCACATTGATGTGCGCCGGAAAGAATCTGGCGCCCAATGATTTGGTCACTCGTCGACACCAAGCGCGGCGCCGAAAAGACGCCGGTGATGTGTTTGGCGGCGACGGCGTGGCGCGAGATCCCGTGGCCGACGTCGGTGCCGACCCGCAGGGGACGGCGGCGCCCAAATATCGCACGGCACTGTCCCACAACGAATCTGCTCACCTTGATCGAAACGCAAACGGCGAGAGTTCGCGCCGATTGGCCGAGACGAACGCGGCGATGCTGTGCGGCCCCGTGCGAGAATTCGCAATATTCGACGGTGCGTTTGCCCGCGCCAAGCTGCGCTTTCTGGAAAACTACGCAAGAGTATTCCATGAGCGCGGGGCGATGGCTGGAATCGACAGGGAGGCCGTAAAGGTATGACGGAAGAGCATTCTCCGGCCGAAGCGGCGCGAGCCGCGGTGATCCGCCCGCTCAACGGGGCAGCGGCGACAACGCGAGCGGCGGGCACGTTCCAAGGCCAGGATGCCGTTCCGGCGGCCCCGCCCGACCTGACACCGTCGCCGACGGTCTACGAGGCGATGCGCACCACGCTGCACCTGCCGCCGGCGACGCGGACCGGGCTCAAGCGCCGGGCACTGGATCTTGATACGACGATGGGCGACCTGATTCGCGCCGCCATCAACACAGCGCTGGAGATGCCCGCGGTGCTGGCCGCGGCGTCGATGGCGCGGCGCGGGCTCAGCGGTGGGGTTCGGACCACGCTCGACCTGCCACGCCCTGTGCACCGGACGCTCAAGCGTCTGGCGGCGGACGAGGACACCAGCCTGCAGGCGCTCGTGATGGCGGCAATCCTGCAGGCCCACCCGGACCTGGCTTAGCCGCCGTCAACTGTGCGCCGCAACAGCGTCGCCGGGCGCCCATCGGGGTTCGGACCACGCTGACCTGAACTGTCCATATCCTCGGGGCAATCGAACGCGTGTTCCCCGAGGACATCGGCCCGTCACCGGTGGTGTCGGCGGCCCTCGGCGGACCCCTTCTGACCTGGGCTTATAGGGCTTATGGATGGACGTGTGCGCATCAATATGTATGTGCATATGGCTAGGCACGTTTATAGCTACATATGTAGAGGTATAGGCGCGCACACACGCAGAGGTACGGACGCGCGCACATGCGCACATATATGAGGTATAAAAACCACCTCGGATGACCGGGTGACGAGCCCCGCAGGCGCCGGGTGGTCGGCCGCCGACACGCTCGACGGGCTTCCCGATGAGGGCTGTGCGCCTGTAGCTTCTCCGGAGTGATCACCGGGGCCTTCCTCGCCGAAGCGGCTACCGTGGCAGACAACAAGCTCACCGTGACCGGTGGAGTGCTCTCCGGGTTCGCGGTCGGCCCCGACCGGCATGTCCGGTTCGTGCTGGTGGTGCTCACGCAGTCGGAAACCGACGGCGCGGCCCAGCGGGTCGAGGTGGAGATCAGACCACCGACCGACGACGACCCGCTCGTCGTGGCGTACGAGCTGCCCGAGGCGGCGGCCAGTGGTGAAATCGGGTTTGCGTTCTTCAACGTCGACGTGCGACTGCCGGTGAACGGACGATGGGTGTTCGTGGTGACCGGCGGCACCGGAACGTTCTCCCTGCCCCTCGAGGTGCGGGGACCGCTGGCGGCCTAGGGATGTTCGCCCGGGCAACCGCGTAGTTCGGCCGGCCCGACACGCCACGTCGCCGTCACCCGATTTGCCAGGGGCCCTGTCCCACCTGCGGTTTCGTGTGGCGTTCGAGGCTGCTGGGACACAATTGAAAGATTTTTTTGGGAAACTTCGGCCAAAACCGCCGCGACGGCGTACCGTTCTCGAACTGTCTGGAGTTTCCTGAGTTTCTGCCCACCCACGAGTCAGATTGGGACCACGATGTCGTCTTTCTTGAATTTTGCACCTGACGCTTTCTCCGCAGCATCCGAGCAGCTCAGTGGCATTGGATCGTCGATCCACTCGGCCACCGCGGCGGCCGCGCCCTCGACCACGTCGGTGGCTGCCGCGGCCGAGGATGAGATCTCGGCGGCGATCGCCCAGCTGTTCGGCAACTACGGTGCGGAGTTTCAGGCGCTGAGTTCGGCGGCGAGCAAGTTCCACAGCTCGTTCCTGTCGGCATTGAGCGGAGGCGGGAAGCTCTACGCGGCCGCGGAGGCGAGCAACGCCTCCATCGTGGCGGCTGCGCAGTCGATCACAGACGTGGGTGCGGCGCCGTTCTCGCCGTTCCTGACCTTCTTCGGGCGCGCGGCCTTCGGCAATGGCGCCAACGGGGTGAACGCTGGAGTCGCCGGCGGCAACGGCGGCAACGGGCAGGCCGGCGGGTTCATCTGGGGCAACGGCGGTAACGGCGGCAACGGCGCGGACGGCGCGGCGGGTACGGCGGGCACCTTCGCCAACGGCGGCACCGGCAACGGCGGCGCCGGCGGCAACGGCGGCAACGGCGGCAACGGTGGTGCCGGTGGGCTGATCGGGCACGCCGGTAACGGCGGCCACGGCGGCAACGGTGGTGCCGGTGGTAACGGCGCCACGGGCACCGACGGCGCGGCGGGCACGTTCGCCAACGGCGGGACCGGTAACGGCGGCAACGGCCTCAACGGCGGCAACGGTGGTGTCGGCGGTAACGGTGGCCACGGCGGTAACGCGGGCGGCAGCTCGGGCACCAACGGCAGTGGCGGTAACGGCGGCGTTGGCGGCAACGCGGCCGCCGGCGGCAACGGCGGCAACGGCGCCGATGGCGACGCGGCCCACCCCAACGGCGGGGTCGGCGGTAACGGCGGCAACCCGGGCACGGCAGGTGCTGGCGGTGACGGCGGCGCGGCGGGCACCGGTGGTAGCGGCGGGACCGCTGGCAACGACGGCGCGGCGGGTGCCGCTGTCACGGGCGCCTCGGGCAACGGCGGCCACGGCGGCGCGGGCTACAACGCGGCCGCAGACCCCACCGCGCTTCCGGGCGCGGTTGGCGGTAACGGCGGCGCCGGCGGCAACGGCGGCGCGCTCGGCAACGGCGGCGACGGCGGCGCGGGCGGCGACGGCGCGGACGGCGAGGACGGCGCCACCGGCATCGCCGACGGCACCGACGGCGGCGACGGCACTGTCGGCGGCGCCGGCGGCATCGGCGGTAACGGCGGTGCGGGCGGTTCGATTTCGGGCAACGGCGGGGCCGGCGGCCAGGGCGGTAACGGCGGCGACGGCGGTGACGGCGGCGCCGGCGCTGACGGCGCGGCGGGCACCTTCGCCAACGGCGGCACCGGTAACGGCGGCAACGCCGGTAACGGCGGCAACGGCGCCAACGGCGGCGCTGGCGGCGCCGGCGGTAACGGTGGCACGGCCACCAACGGCGCGACGGGCGCCAACGGCAACGGCGGCAACGGTGGCGACGGCGGCAACAACGGCGTCGGCGGCAACGGTGGTAACGGCGCAAACGGCAGCTTCACCGAGGGCGGCGGCACCGGTAACGGCGGCAACGGCGGCAACGGCGGCAACCCCGGCGCCCTCGCGGGTATCGGCGGCGCCGGTGGCGCGGCCGGGACCACCACGGGCGGCGGCGGAACCGCGGGCAACGACGGCGCCGACGGCATCATCATCCACGGCACCGGCAACGGCGGTAACGGCGGCAACGGCGCGCAAGGCACCTTCGACCAGTTCGGCGGCGGCAGCGGCGTCGGCGGCAACGGCGGTAACGGCGGCGCCGGCGGGGAGTGGGGCAATGGCGGTAACGGTGGCACCGGCGGTGCCGGCGCGGCCGGCCTGACCGGAAGCGGATTCTTCGCCGGCAGCAACGGCGGTAACGGCGGCCTCGGCGGCAACGGCGGCGCCGGCGGGGCGCATGGCGACGGCGGCAACGGCGGCACCGGTGGTGCCGGTGGTGCCGGCGCCGTGGGCAACCAATCCGGCAACACCTTCAACGCCAATGGCACGAACGGCGGCAACGGCGGCACCGGCGGCACCGGTGGTGCCGGCGGCGCGATCGAGGGCGACGGCGGGGCCGGCGGTAACGGCGGCGCGGCCGGCGCGGGCGGCAACGGCGCTGACGGTGTCATCGGCGGTGCGAGCATCGACGGCGGCAACGGCGGCACGGCCGGCAACGGCGGTAACGGCGGCAACGGCGGCGCGGCCGGCGGCGGCGTCGGAAGTGTCGGCGGCAACGGCGGTAACGGCGGCGCCAGCGCGATAGCGGGCAACGGCGGCAATGGCGCGGACGGCCAAGGTGACGGCATCCTCGGCATCAACGGCGGCGTCGGCGGCAACGGCGGCAGCGGCGGCAACGCCGGCGTGGCCAGCCTGGGCGGCGCGGGCGGCGGCAACGGCGCCAGCGCCGGCCAGAGCGGAAGCATCAGCACCGGCGGCAACGGCGGCAGCGGCGGCGACGGAGCCAGCGCCTTGACTCCCGGCAACATCGGCGCCGCCGGCGGCAACGGCGGCAACGGCGGTACGGGTGGGGTCGGCGTCGGCAACGGCGGCAACGCCGGCGTCGGCGGCAACGGCGGCAACGGCACCGACGGCAGCTTCGCCATCCCCGGCAGTGACGGCTACGGCGGACACGGCGGCAACGGCGGCAACGGCGGCGTCGGCGGCAACGGCGGTCTGCTGGGCGGCAACGGCGGCAACGGCGCTGACGGCGGCAATGCCGGCGCCGGCGGCAATGGCGCCGACAACACCGACCCGAACAACTTCTCCGGCCGCGGTGGTGACGGTGGCGGCGCTGGCGCCGCCGGCAACGGCGGTAACGGCGGCCACGTGGTCACCGGCGCCGGCACAGGCGGCAACGGCGGTGACGGCGGCGCGAGCGCGACGGCCGGTAACGGTGGTGACGGCGCCGACGGCAGCTTCGCCAACGGCGGCTTCGGCACCGGTGGCGACGGCGGTGACGGCGGCAATGCCGGTGGCGGCGGCTTCGGCGGCCTGAGCGGCGGCAACGGCGGTACCGCCGGCAACACCAGCGCCTTCGGTACCGGCGGCCACGGCGGTGACGGCGGTGACGGCGCCGCCAACACCGACCCCGGCTTCAACGGCGGCCAGGGCGGCGCGGGCGGCTGGGGCGGCTCCGGCGGCAACGGCGAGGGCTTCCAGATCGGCGGCGGCAACGGCGGTGACGCCGGCGCGGGCGGCAATGGCGGCGCGGGCGCCGACGGTAGCTTCGTGACCGGCAACGGCGACGGCGGCACCGGCGGCACCGGCGGCAACGGCGGCACCGGCGGCGACAGCGGCTCGGTGGGCGGTAACGCCGGCAACGGCGGCCTGGGCGGCAATGCCGGCGCCGGCGGCAACGGCGCCGACAACACCGACATCACCCTTAACGCTGGCCAAGGCGGGCGGGGCGGCGACGCAGGCGACGCCGGCGATGGCGGCAACGGCGGCGTGGTCCTGTCCGGCGGCGGCACCGGCGGCAACGGCGGTGACGGCGGCGCAAGCGCGACGGCCGGCAACGGAGGCCACGGCGCTGACAACCCCGACTTCACCAACAACGGCGGCCAGGGCGGCCGAGGCGGTGACGGTGGCAACGCCGGTAGCGGCGGCTTCGGCGGCGCCGGCAACAGCGGCGGCGCCAACGGCATCACCAACACCTTCGGTACCGGTGGTAACGGCGGCGACGGCGGCCACGGCGCTGACAACCCCGACTTCACCAACATCGGTGGCCAGGGCGGCACCGGCGGCGACGGCGGCACCGGCGGCCAGGGCGGCGCAGGCGCCGGCAACGGCGGCCACGGCGGCAACGGCGGCACCGGCGGCACCGGCGCTGACGGCGCGAGCGGCAACGTCACCGGCGACACCGGCGGCTTTGGCGGCGACGGTGGCCGCGGCGGTGACGGCGGCAACGGCGGCGGGCTCGGCGGTAACGCCGGTGACGGCGGTGACGGCGGCGACGCCGGCGCCGCTGGCAACGCCGGAACCGGCACCACCAACGGCGGCCAGGGCGGCCACGGCGGCGAGGGCGGAGCCGGCGGCGACGGCGGTAACGCTCAGGCAGGCGACGGTAACGGCGGTAACGGCGGTCACGGCGGTAACGGCAGTGCCGGCGCAGACGGCACGGCCGGTGTGAGCGGGGTTGCCGGCGGCTACGGCGGCACCGGCGGCTTCGGCGGCGACGGCGGTGGCGGCGGCGTGGGCGGCGACGGTGTGGGTGCCGGCAACGGCGGCCACGGCGGTACCGGTGGGGCGGCCGGCGACGGCGGCAGCGGCGCCAACGGCGGCAACAGCACGACCGGCGACGGCGGCCTGGGTGGTAGCGCCGGCGGCGGCGGTGACGGCGGCACCGGCGGTACCGGCGGCGACGCTTTGGGCACCGGCAACGGCGGCGACGGCGGTACCGGTGGGGCGGCCGGAAACGGCGGTGCCACCGCTGGCAGTGGCGGCACGGGCGGTACCGGCGGCAACGGCGGCGGCGGCGGCGACGGCGGTGCCGGCGGCGTCGGCGGTGGTGGCGGCACCGGCGGTAGCGCTTTCGGCAACGGCAACGCCGGTAACGGCGGGGCGGCTGCCGCTGGCGGCGACGCCAGCGACGGCGGTACCGGCGGCAACGGCGTGGCGGCGGTGGGCGCGACCGCCGGCGGTAACGGCGGCCAGGGCGGCCTCGGCGGTAGCGCGGGTGACGGCGGTGGCGGCGGTGCCGGTGGCACCGCCTTCGGGACCGGTGCCGGCGGCAACGGCGCCGACGGCGCGGCTGCCGGTACCAGCGGCGACGGCGGCCACGGCGGTGACGGTGGGGCGTCGTCTAGCCTCGCAGTTGGCGGCCAGGGCGGCCGGGGCGGCGACGGCGGCTCCCTCGGCGACGGCGGCGCCGGCGGCGACGGCGGCGCCTCCGCTGCCGGCAACGGCGGGTCCGGCGGTGACGGCGGGGCCTCCGCTGACGGCGGCAACGGCGGCGCTGGCGGCAACGGTGCGGCGGGCAACGGGGCCTTCGCTGGCCAAAACGGCGGCCGCGGCGGCGACGGCGGCACCGGCGGTCACAGCCTGTTCGGCGGCCGCGGCGGCGACGCCGGCGGAACCGGTAACGGCGGGACCAGCGGCAACGCCGGCCCGGCCGGGGACGGCGGCCACGGTGGCCAGGGCGGCCAGGGCGGCGCGTCCGGGAATGCCTCCGCGGGCGGCGACGGCGGCCGTGGCGGTGACGGCGGCACCGGCGGCTTTGGCCAGGACGGTGCCGACGGCGGTAACGCCTCTGGGACCGGTAACGGCGGCAACGCCGGCAACGGCAGCGCCGCTGGAACCGGCGGCACGGGTGGCACGGGCGGCCTAGGCGGTTCGGGCACCGGCGGCGGTACGGCCGGCGTCAGCGGCGACGGTGGCGACGGCGGCGGATCCCAGATCGGCGGCGACGGCGGCCAGGGCGGCGGCGCGGCCAGCGGCACCGCTGGCAACGGCGGTAACGGCGGGGCCGGCGGCACCGGCGGCAGCGGCGGCACCGGCGGCGCCGTCCCGAACCCCGGCGGCACCCCCGGCGTCAACGACGGTAACGGCGGCAACGGCTCCAACGGCTCCAACGGCGGTGACGGCGGCGACGGCGGCGACTCCGGGACCGGCACGGGCGGCCGCGGCGGCAACGGCGCCAGCGCCGGTGACGGCGGTGACGGCGGGGCCAACGGCCTCGGCACTCCCGGCACCGCTGGCACCGCTGGATCGCCCGGCACCAACGGCAACTTGCCGGCCGGCAACCTCGGCGGCAACGGCGGTCCCGGCGGTGGCACCGGCGGCAACGGCGGGGCTGGGGCGCCCCGGTAACGGGCGGTCAGCAGCGTCCGCTGCAGGAGGTAGCAAACAGGGAGAGGCCCGCTTCGGCGGGCCTCTCTTTGTTGATGGCGGAGGCGGCAGCGGGCTGGTAGCCGATGATGCTGGCCGGCCTGCTGCGCGCAGGCTCTGCGCGGACCTGCGGTGACCGTCGCGTGTGGCGGCCCACCAGGATTGGCGACGACAGGGCAATGCGGTGCCACGCGCGGGCTTGACGGCTTGATCGATCGGCGCCAGGTGCCGGGGACCGCAGCCCGATCGCGGGATCCTGCCTGAACGGGTTGGCGGCGGCGCTCTATCCGCAGACCGAGAACGCACCAACGGCCAAGAGCCCGTGCCGGACCCCCGCATCAGCGTCGGGTGAGGTCGCCGTCCGCATTTGGTGACCGGCCAGCCACGCTTGAAGAACCTCGCGAATCTCGACCACATGATCGTCGCGAAACATCGGCGAACCCCGGCGGCGACGGCGGGGACGGCGGGGCCGGCGCGGCGCCCGGTGAGGTCAACGGCCTAACCGGCAACAACGACTCCGACCCGACGCGGCCCCGTCGTAGTCACGTCCAGAACGGAAATGGCCACCGCTCCCGCAGCGGTGGCCATTTCCGTTCCAGCATTGCGCACATCGGTATCTGGCGGTCTATTCAATGGGCCCGCGAACTCCGGCGACGGCGTCGGCGGCGGCAATGGCACTAATGCGGGCGGCGGGACGGGCGGCGCCGGCGGCGACGGCGATGGGATCCGCAACAACGGCGGCGCCGGCGGCAACACTCCTGGCGGTGGCGGGGTAGGCGGTAATCAGGTCGCGGGTCTGGGCGCGGGTAGCGCCGGCCAGACCGCCTGATACCGACCCACCGGCGGGTATCGACGCGTCGGGTCCTGGTGCGGTCAAATACCGTTGAACGTGAACCAATTTGGCGTGCGGTGGTTGGCCGCTGCAAGCCGGCGAGCCCGAGACCGTCGCGCACCATGCACACCCGCCGTCATCGGTGCGCGCCGCGAAAAGCCAAAAAGCCTTGTGCCGCATGGCATTAAGCAGCTGCGACGGCGCCGGCGGCAACGGCGGCCAAGGCGGCAATGACGGTCGCGGCGGCGGCGGCGGCGGTGATGGCGGCAGGGGCGGCCTCGACTCCGGCCCCTCCCCGCAGGCCGGCACCGGCGGGACCGGCGGCGTCGGCGGCGCCGGCGGCGACGGCGGTGACGTCACTGGCGGCGACTCCGGCGGCGGCGGGAACGCCAGCGACGGCGGCGTGGGCGGCAACGGCGGTCGCGGCGGCACCGCCAGCATCGGCGGCCACAGCGGCGACGGCGGCACCGGCGGCACCGGCTGCGACGGCGGGGCCGGCGGCAATGCCGGCAGCACCACCGAGGTCGGCGGGACACCCGGCACGGCGGGCAACGGCGGTGCCGGCGGTCAGGGCGGCGCCGGCGGTGATATCTCCGTCGGAACCGCTGGCAGCGGCGGCACCGGCGGCAACGGCGGGCACGGCGGCGCGGGCGCCGACGGCGGCGCGGGCAACGCGGCCATCGGTACCGGCGGCGACGGTACCGCCGGCGGCAGCGGCGGCGACGGCGGCGCTGGCGGGGCGGTCGGCTCCGGAGGCGGCGGCAGCAACGGCAACGGCGGCACCGGCGGCACGGGCGGCACCGGCGGCGACGGCGGCGACGGCCTCGACGGCCTGGGCTTCAACGGCGGCAACGCCGGGTCCGGCGGCGTCGGCGGTAACGGCGGCGACGCCCTGGCCGGGGGCACCAACGGCAACGGCGGCAACGGCGGCGCCGGTGGCGCCAACGGCGTCGGCGCGGCCGGCGACACCGGCGGTAACGGCGGCAACGGCGGGGCCGGCAACACCGGCGGCAACGCCGGCAGCGGAGCGGGCGCCGCAGGCAGCTCCGGCCAAGGCGGCCAGGGTGGTCTGGCCGGCAACGGCGGCGCGGGCGGCACGGGTGACACCGGCTTCGACGGCGGCACCGGCGGCCAGGGCGGCGTCGGCGGTGACGGTGGCGATGCCAGCAACACCGGGCTGGGTGCTGACGGCGGCAACGCCGGCGGCGGCGGCAACGGCGGGCGGGCGGCACCGCGGGTGCCGGCGGCGATGGCGGGGACGGTGGTAACGGCGGCGACGGCGGCACCGGCGGCGACGGCCAGGGTGCGGGTCATGTCGGCGGCTTCGGCGGCACCGGCGGCGTCGCGGGCACCGGCACCCCGCCCGGCGGGGTCGACGGCGTCAACGGCAACAACGGCTCCGACGGGACGCCCACCCCGTAACCACCCACCGACGGGACCGGCCACCACCCCTCACGGTGGCCGTTTCCGGCCCCGCGCGGGGCCGGCGGTCGTCGGACCGCCGACGTTGCTGACGGGGTGCAACCGGCTCGGTTTGGTGTCGAATGTCGCCCGTTTGGTGGCGCCGCGATACCGGGCACAGCTCCCCGAAAGCGGGTGCCACCCGGATGACTGCTCAATCGGCTGCGCCAACGCAATCAATGCGCAGGGGACAGGTCCGCGGCATATTACAGGGTCGACGTCAGAAAAACCGGCGTCGGACCGTCACTTGGTATGAACTTCGTCAAATATCGCCTAGTGGCCCGGCCTATCGGCGTACTGTTCTGGGCGTCTTTGCGCCTGTCTTGACGTCGTTTGCTCGGTTTGTCTCACTCCTCGGTGATTGGAGGCTTGATGTCGTCATCCCTGTTCGCAGCTCCTGCGGCCCTCGCCAGTGCGTCGTCGGACTTGAGTGGGATCGGGGAGGCGATCAGGGAGGCGACGGCGGGCGCGGGTGCGTCGACGACGGCGATCGCGGCGCCGGCCGCCGATGAGGTGTCGGCCGCGATCACGGAGTTGTTCGGCGGGTACGGGCGGGAGTTTCAGGCGCTCAGTGCGGCGTCGGCGCGGTTTCATGCGGAGTTTGCGCGGTTGTTGGGTTCGGGTGGGGCGGCGTATGCGGCGGCCGAGGCGGCCAGTGCGGATCCGCTGACCAGCCTGGTGGGTTTTTTCCAGCAGTTCGGGGTGTTTTCGCCGGTCGAGCTGGCCACGGGTCGACCGTTGTTCGGCAACGGCGCCAACGGCGCGGCGGGCACCGGGCAGGCCGGTGCTGATGGCGGTTGGATCATCGGCAACGGCGGCAACGGCGGCTCGGGCGGTATCAGCGCCGACGGCGTCAATGGTCAGGCCGGTGGGGCCGGGGGCAGCGCGGGGTTGTGGGGCGCGGGCGGTAACGGGGGTGCCGGGGGCAACGCCGCCGGTGCGGGTGGTGTCGGCGGCAACGGCGGCGCCGGAGGGGCCAACGGGTGGATCGGTGGCGGTAACGGTGGGGCCGGCGGGCTGGGCGGCAACGGGTCTGGCGGCGGCACCGGCGGCAACGGCGGTAACGGCGGCGCGGGTGGGGCTAACCGGCAGATCTTCTCGCTGAGCGGTGTCGGCGGTGCCGGTGGCGTGGGCGGCGACGGGGGCGCGGGGGCCCAGGGGGCCGGGACCATCGTGGCCGGGCAGGCCGGGGCGGCTGGCGGTGACGGCGGCAACGGCGGCAACGGCGGGGTTGGTGGGGCGAACGCGGCGCTGTTCGGTGGGGCCGGGGGTGCGGGCGGGTGGGGCGGCAACGGCGCGGCCGGCGGTGACGGCGGGGCCGGCGGTTCGGGTGTGCTCGCCGGCACGGTCGGCGGTGATGGCGGGGTGGGCGGCAACGGCGGCAACGGCGGCGCCTTCGGCGGCGGCGGCACGTCGAGTGGGTTCAACGTCGGCGGCAGCGACGGCGTGGCCGGCGGGTGGGGCGATGCCGGTGACGGCGGTGCCGGCGGCAATGGTGCGGCCGGTGGTTCCGCGACGGGCAGCGGCCAGGCCGGTTTTGCCGGCGGGGCCGGTGGTGCGGGGGGTAACGGCGGCTCTTCGGGGTCGGGGCGCGCCAACGGCGATGGCGGTGCTGGCGGTAACGGCGGCGCCGGCGGTGCGGGTGCCGATGGCGCTGCGGGCGTCGATGGTGCGGGGCAGGCCGGTGGTAACGGCGGGGCCGGTGGGAACGCGGGTGCCGGCGGCAGCGCGGGCAGCGGTGCCGGCACGGCCGGTGCGAACGGCAACGCCGGGGTGGGCGGTGATGGTGGTGCCGGCGGCAACGGCGGGGCCGGTGACAGCGCCGCAAATGGCAACGGGGACAACGGGTTTGACGGCGGCGTCGGCGGCACCGGCGGGCAGGGCGGCAGCGCGGGCGCCGGCGGCACCAACGGCAACGGCGGCAACGCCGGCAGCGGCGGGGCCGGCGGCAACGGCGGCGGCGGGGAGGGCCAGGACGGCGGCGCCGGCGGCAACGGTGGCAACGCGGGTGCGGTCGGGTCGGCCGGTGCGGGTGCGGGTGCGGCCGGTGTGGCCGGCGGCGCCGGCGATGGCGGCGACGGCGGCGCCGGCGGCAACGGGGGCGACGGGTTTAGCGGTGGGGCCGGTAGCGGTGAGGCCGGTGTGGCCGGCGGCAACGGCGGCGCGGGAGGCGCGGGCGGTAACAGCGGCCCGGGCGGCACGAATGGCAGCGGCGGTGCCGGCGGTGTCGGCGGACATGGTGGTGATGGCGGTTCGGGCGTCCCGGTTTCGGGGGGCAGCGGCGCGGGCGGTGACGGCGGCGCCGGGGGTAACGGCGGTGTCGGCGGGGCGGCCGGTAGCGGCGGTGTCGGCGGGGCGGTGGGCAACGGCGGGGATGCCGGCGATGGCGGCGCCGGTGGCGCGGGTGCGGACCGCGGCGCGTTCAGCGGCGATGACGGTGGGGCCGGCGGTAACGGCGGCGCCGGCGGCGTGGGCGGCAGCGCCGGGGGCGCGGGCGGGGCCAGCGGTAGCGGCGGTGATGGCGGAGCCGGCGGCGCGGGCGGCGATGGTGCGGCGGGTGACACCACCGCCGGTGCCGGGGGCGCCGGCGGCAACGGCGGCAACGGTGGGAGCGCGGGCGCGGTCGGTACCGGTGGTACTGCGGGCAACGGCGGTGATGCCGGTGACGGCGGTGCGGGCGGCGACGGGCTGACCGGTACGGCCGCACACCCCGATGGCGGCAACGCCGGTAATGGGGGCGCCGGTGGGCGCGGCGGCGACGCCGGTGGCGCCGGCGCGAGCAACGGCAACGGCGGCAACGGCGGTCAGGCCGGCACCGGCGGTGCGGGCTATGACGCGGCCGGTGACCCGGGCGCGGCGTCGGGGGCGGCCGGCGGTAACGGCGGCGCCGGTGGGGATGGCGGCGCCGGGGGCGCGGCCGGCTCGGGTGGCAGCGGCGGCGTGGTGGGCAACGGCGGTAACGGCGGGGCCGGCGGCGCCGGTGGTAGCGGCGCGGCGGGCGCGGCCGGCAGTGGGGATGCCGGTGGTCAGGGCGGCAACGGCGGCGCCGGTGGTCAGGGCGGCAGCGCTGGCGGTGCCTCCGGGACCGCGGGCGCCAGCGGCCACGGTGGCAACGCCGGCAACGGCGGTGATGGTAACAGCAGGACCGCCAGAGACCAGGGACAGCGACGCCGGCAGCGATAACAACAGTGGCCAGGGCGGCACCGGCGGCAACCAGCAGAACCCAACGATAACGGCAATGGCGGCAGCGGCGGCGCCGGCGGCACCAGACCGACGGCGGCGCAGAGCAACAACAGGGGCGGCGGTGACGGCGGCAACGGCGGCGCGGCCGGAACCGGCGGCATCGGCGGCACCGACGGCAACGGCGGCAACGCGGGCGGCGGCGGCAACGGCGGCAGCTCGGCCAACTCCGGCGGTGACGGCGGCACCGGCGGTGTGGGTGGCAATGCCGGTGGCGCCACCGCCACCAACGGCAACGGCGGCAACGGCGGCGCCGGCGGTGACGGCGGCAACCCCGGCACCGGCGCCGACGGCTCCAATGGCGGTCAAGGCGGCAACGGCGGGGACGGCGGCAACGCCGGCACCGGCGGGGTGGGCGGCAACGGCGGCAACGCCGGCGACGGCGGCAAGGGCGGCGACGGCGCCGATGCCCCGGTCGGCAGCTTCGCCGACGGCAGCGACGGCGGCAAGGGCGGCGCCGGTGGTAACGGCGGTGTCGGCGGCAACGCGGGCAGCCCCGGCGGCAGCAACGGCAACGGGGGCAACGGCGGGGACGGCGGCCACGGCGGCACCGGCGGCGGCAACGACACGCAGGCCGGCGACGGTGGCTCGGGCGGTAACGGCGGCTCGGGCGGCGCGGCCGGCACCGGCGGCCTGAGCGGCACCGGCACCGTCGGCAACGGCGGCAACGCCGGCGACGGCGGCAACGGCGGCGACGGCAACCCCGGCCTGGCGGGTCACGACGGCGCAACCGCCGGCAACGGCGGCGCGGGCGGCACCGGCGGCAACGCTGGAGGCTCGAGCGGCACCGCCGGCAACGGCGGCAACGGCGGCCGGGGCGGGCACGGCGGCGACGGTGCATTCGGCGCCTCCGACACCGCCGATGGCGGCACCGGCCAGGCCGGCGGCAACGGCGGCAACGGCGGTAACGGGGGCGCCGGCGGCGCGGCGGGCACCGTTGGCTCCAATATCGGAGGCGGCAACGCGGGCAACGGCGGCGATGGCGGCGCGGCGGGCGCCGGTGCGGCCGGCGGGGATGGCGGTGACCAGGGAATAGGCGGCAACGGCGGCAACGGCGGTCGCGGCGGCCTGGGCGGCGCAGGTGGCTCCGCGGGCGCCGGGGCGGCCGGTGCCGGCGGTAACGGCGGCGCGGGCGGTGACGCCGGGGTGGGCGGTGTCGCCACCGGCTCCGGCGGCTCCAGCGGCTTCGGGGGCACCGGCGGCAACGGCGGCGCCGGCGGCGCCGGCGGCGCCGGGCCGGTCGGCGGTCAGGGCGGCGCGGGCGGTAACGGCGGCACCGCGGGCGCCGGCGGCGATGGCGGCGACACCGCCGTCGGCAGCGACGGCGCCGCCGGCTACGCCGGCCTGGGCGGCGATGGCGGCACCGGCGGCGCCGGCGGCAACGGCGGGGCGGCCGGCGTCGGCGGCACCGGTGGTACCGGCGGCCGAGGCGGCGACGGCGCCCAGGGCGGCGCGGGCGGCGACGCTCCCGGGTATGGCGGCGCCGGCGGCAACGCCGGGTCCGGTGGTGGCGGCGGTCACGGCGGCGACGGCGGCGTCACCGTCGATGCTGGTGGAACCAACGGTGCCGCCGGGGCGGGCGGCGCGGGCGCCGACGGCGGCCAGGGCGGTGCGAGCGGCAGTCACGGCACCGCCGGCCAGGGCGGCGGCGGCGGCGACGGCGGCAACGGCGGAGTCGCGAACACCAGCCCCGGCACTGCGGGCGCCGCCGGCGCCGGCGGCAACGCCGGCAATGGCGGCAATGGCGGGGCGGGCGCCGATGGTGACGCGACCGACCCGACGGGCGGCTCTGGCGGTCAGGGCGGCGACGGCGGGGTGGGCGGCCACGCCGGTGATGCCAACGCCACCGACGGCAATGGTGGCAATGGCGGCCAGGGCGGGGCCGGCGGCAATGGCATTACCGACAACGCCGGTGGGCGCGGTGACGGCGGGCACGGCGGCAGCGGTGGCTTCGGCGGTGACGCCGGCAACGCCGGTGACGGCGGCAGCGGCGGCAACGGTGCCGACGCCGGGGCCGGCACCGGCAACGACGGCGGCAGCGCCGGCTACGGCGGCAACGGCGGCCAGGGCGGCAACGCCGGCAGCCCGGCAGGCACCAACGGCGACGGCGGCAGCGGCGGCGCGGGCGGCCACGGCGGCAACGGCGCCTCGGGCACCGCCGACACCGCGGGTGAGGCCGGCGACGGCGGTCACGGCGGCGACGGCGGTGACGGCGGCCAGGGCGGCCCGGCCGGCAGCGGCGGTACCGGCGGCGCGGCGGGCAACGGCGGCAACGCCGGGGCCGGTGGCAATGGCGGGCAGGGCGCGGACGGCGCCGCCGGCACCGGCGACGCCGGAGGCGACGGCGGCGACGCCGGGGCGGGCGGAACCGGCGGCGACGCCGGGGGCGCCGGGGGCACCAACGGCAACGGCGGCCAGGGCGGTCAGGGCGGGCAGGGCGGCGCCGGCGGCTCGGGCGCCGGCAACGGCGCCGCCGGTGGCGACGCCGGCGACGGTGGTCAGGGCGGGCAGGGCGGCGATGCCGGCAACGGCGGCGCCGGCACCACCGGCGGTGACGGCGGCCAGGGCGGGGTCGGCGGCCAGGGCGGCACCGGCGGCAGCGCCGCCGGCGACGGGTTCGGCGGCACCGGCGGCACCGGCGGTGACGGCGGCCAGGGCGGCCAGGGCGGTGCCGCGGGCGACCCGACCACCGGCGCGGCGGGCAGCGGCGGTGCCGGCGGCGACGCCGGTGACGGCGGCGACGGCGGCGGGAGCTTCAACGCGACCAGCAACGGTGGCGATGGCGGCAGCGGCGGCACCGGCGGCGCCGGCGGGGTCGGCGGATCGAACACGGGTGTCGGCACGAACGGCAGCGGCGGGCAGGGCGGTACCGGCGGTGCCGGCGGCGACGGCGGTGAAAGCGGCGGAATAAGCCTGGGCCTGGTCGGCGGCCAGGGCGGCGACGGCGGCCAGGGCGGCAACGGCGGCGACACCGGCACCGGCGGCACCGGCGGGACCGCGGGCAACGCCGGCGACGGCGGCCAGGGTGGCACCGGCGGCGACGGCAACATCGGCGGGGCGGTCGGCGGTAGCCCCCCGGTGAACTTCCAAGGCGAGAGCGGCGGCTCCGGCGGCCAGGGCGGCACGGGCGGCACCGGCGGAACCGACGGCAACGGCGGCAACGCGGCCGACGGCGGCGCCGGCGGGGACGGCGCCGACGCCCCGGCCCTCAGCGGTGCGGACGGCGGCGCCGGCGGCAACGGCGGCGACGGCGGCTTCGGTGGCGACGGCGCCGGCAACACCGGCACCAGCGGCAACGGCGGCAACGGCGGTGCCGGCGGCCAGGGCGGCGCCGGCGGTAGCCAGGACAACGGCGGCACCGCGGGCAAGGGCGGCGTCGGTGGCGACGGGGGTGACGGCGCCTCGGCCGGGGTCTCCAACGTGGGCCCGGCCGGCACCGGAAACGCCGGCCACGGCGGTGACGGCGGCGCCGGTGGCGCCGGCGGCGCGGGCGTCGACGGCACCGGTTCCACCGGCGGCAACGGCGGCGCCGGTGGCGGTGGCGGCAAGGGCTACGGCGGCCAGTACGGCATCACCACCAACGGCGACGGCGGCAACGGCGGCGCGGGCGGCGCCGGCGGCGCGGGTGGCGCCGGCGCCGGCAGCTCCGGCAACATCGGCAACGCCGGCGGCGACGGCGGCGCGGGCGGCGCCGGCGGCGACGGCGGCCAGGTCGGAACCGGCGGGCTCGGCGGCGCCTCGGGCAACGGCGGCGACGGCGGCGACGCCGGCGCCGGTGGCAGCGGCGGCGACGCCGTCAACGTCGGCAACGGCGGCCATGGCGGCAACGGCGGCCAAGGCGGCCAAGGCGGCCAGGGCGCCTCCGCGGTGGGCTCAGGCGGCACCGCAGGCAACGGCGGCGCCGGCGGCGACGGCGGCGCGGCCGGGGACGGTGGCGACGAAAACGGCCCGGCCGATATCGCCGCCAGCGCGGGCACGGCCGGCGCCGGTGGTGCCGGCGGCGACGGCGGCGCCGGGTCGGGCACCGGGCCCGCCGGCAACGGCGGCGCCGGCGGTGACGGCGGCCATGGCGGCAACGGCGGCAACGCCACCCCCGGGAGCGACGGCACCGGCGGCGGCGCCGCCGCCAGCGGCAGCGACGGCGGCCTGGGCGGCAACGGTGGCGCCGGCGGCGCGGCCGGCTTCGGCGGCACCGGCGGGCACGGCGGGGCCGCCGGCAATGGCGGCGACGGCGGTAACGGCGGCGCCTCCGGCGGGCCCGCCTCCACGCCCGGCCCCGCCGGAAATGGCGGCAAGGGCGGCACCGGCGGCCAGGGCGGCGCGGCCATCGACGCCACCGGGACCAACGGCACCGTCGGCAATGGCGGCAACGGCGGGGACGGCGGCGACGGCGGCGACGGCGCCCCCGGCGACCCGAACGGCGTCATCTACAACGGCGACGGCACCGACGGCAGAGCCGGCGGCAACGGCGGCGACGGCGGCACCGGCGGGGCGGCCGGCGCCGGCGCCGGCAACGCGGGCACCGACGGCAACGGCGGCAACGCCGGCGACGGCGGGCGCGGCGGCAACGGCGGCGCCGGTGTCGACGGCCTGGGCACCCAAGGCGGTGCCGCCGGCGACGGCGGCGCCGGCGGCACCGGAGGTAACTCCGGCGGCGCCACCGGCACCGCAGGCAATGGCGGCGCGGGTGGCCTGGGCGGCAACGGCGGCAATGGCGGCGCCAGGACCAGCGGCGCCGACCTAAGCATCGGCGGCCAGGGCGGCGACGGCGGTCGGGGCGGTACCGGTGGCGCCGGCGGAGACACCGGCGGTGCGGGCACCAATGGCAACGGCGGCGCCGGCGGCGACGGCGGCACCGGCGGCGACGGTGGCGACAACACCACCACCTCGGCCTCCAATAACGAGGTCTGGGGCGGCGGGGGCGGTGGCGGCGGCGCCGGTGGCAACGGCGGCAATGCCGGCAGCGGTGGCAGCGGCGGCACCGCCGCCGTCGGCGGCAACGGCGGAGGCGGCGGCCTTGGCGGCACCGCGGCCACCACGGGCACCGATGCCGCCACGGGCAGCGGCGGCGACGGCGGCGGCGGCGGCGCCGGCGCGGGCGGCCTTTTCGGCACCGGCGGTCACGGCGGCGGCGGGGGCGGCGGAGGTGCCGGCGGCCTCGCCAAGTTCAACATCGCTGCCGGCGGCGGTGGTGGTGCCGGCGGTGCCGGCGGCGACGGCAGCGCTGCCGCCGGTGCCGGTGGCGACGGCGGCCGCGCAACGACCACCGGTTCGGGTCAGCCCGCGTCGTTTGGTGGCGGCGCCGGCGGATCGGGCGGCGCCGGTAACGGCGGCGGTGGCGGCGGCGGCGGGACCTACAACGGGCCCGGGATCTTCGGCGACGGCGTCGCAGGCGGCGATGGCACCATCTCGGGCGGCGGGGCGGGCGGCGCCGGCGGCGCCGGCAATGCGCTCTTCAACAACGGCGGCCTCGGCGGCAGCACTCCGGGCGGTGGCGGGAAGGGCGGTCATCAGCTCACGGGTATGGGCGCGGGTAACCCCGGCCAGACCGCCTGACGCGCACCGGCGGCCCGAGCTGCGGCGCGTCGAAAACGCCGAAAAGCGTTGTCGGGCACGGCATTAAGCCGCCGCGGGAGCGTTGAGCAGCGAACCCGGATTGCTCACCCGACGCCGGGCGTCGGCGACGGCAGCGACGGCCAGTGCGCCCAACGCCCAGCCGTCGTCGTCGACCCGGCGAAATAGTGCATGACGATTGCGGGATTCGGCTGCGAAGTCACGTCGCTAGGAGCAGGCTGTGCCTGGCATGGCTACGAATTCGCGCGCTGATTTCCCCTAATGAGGCCACATGTCGTCGTATCTGCTCGCTGCCCCCGAAATCTTTGCCGCCGCGTCAGCGGACTTGAGTGGGATCGGGGAGACGATCAAGGAGGCGACAACGGCGGCGGGGCCGTCGACGTCGGGCATCGCGGCGCCGGCCCTCGACGAGGTGTCCGCCGCCATCACGAAGCTCTTCGGCGCGTATGGCCAGGAGTTTCAGGCGCTCAGCGCGCAGGGCGCGCAGTTCCATTCGGCGTTCGCGCAACTGCTGTCCTCGAGCGGCGCGGCCTATGCGGCCGCCGAGGCGGCCAGCGCGGACCCGCTGACCAGCCTGGTCGGTTTCTTCTAGCAGTTCGGGGTGTTCTCGCCGGTCGAGCTGGCCACCGGCCGGCCGTTGTTCGGCAACGGCGCCGACGGCGCGGCGGGCAGCGGCGACGCGGGCGGCGCCGGCGGTTGGATCATCGGCAACGGCGGCAACGGCGGATCGGGCGGCACCGGCGCTAACGGAGGCAACGGCGGCGCCGGCGGCAGCGCGGGCTTGTGGGGCGCGGGCGGTAACGGCGGTGCCGGCGGGACCGCGACCGGTGTCAACGGCGCCGGCGGCGCCGGCGGCGCGGGCGGCAACAACGGGTGGATCGGCGGCGGCAGCGGCGGGGCCGGCGGCGTCGGCGGCAACGGCGGCCACGGCTTCGACGGCCCCGCCGGCAGCGGCCTCGCCGGCAGCGTCGGCGGCGACGGCGGGCAGGGCGGCCGGGGCGGCAGCGCCGGCGGCGCGGACGCCACCAACGGCAACGGCGGCAATGGTGGCAACGGCGGCGGCGGTGGCGGCGGCGGCGCGGGCACCCCCAACACCGGCATCAACGGCGGCAGCGGCGGCAACGGCGGCAACGGCGGCGACGGCGGGATGGCCGGCGCCGTCGGCACCGGCGGGAACGCCGGCGACGGCGGTGACGGCGGCAACGCCGGCGGCGGCGGCACCGGCGGCAGCGCCCATCCCTTCGGCAGCGACGGCAGCGGCGGTCAGGGGGGCCAGGGCGGGGTCGGCGGTAACGGGGCCGCCGGCCGCGACGACACCGGGACCGACGACGCCGCCGCCGGCGGCAACGGCGGCGACGGCGGCAGCGGCGGCGCCGGCGGGGAGGCCGGCGGCGCCAGCGGGACGGGCGGCGGCAGCGGCGACGGCGGCGCCGGCGGCACCGGCGGCCAGGGCGGCGGCACCACGTTCGCCGGCGACAGCGCCGGCCAGGGCGGCATCGGCGGTCAGGGCGGCCAGGGCGGCGAGTCGGACAACGGCGCGACCGCGGGCACGGGCGGCCAGGGCGGCATGGGCGGCCTGGGCGGCTCCAACGCGACCGGCCTCGGCGGCCTCGGCGGCAGCGGCGGCACCGGCGGCACCGGCGGCGACGTCGGCGCCGGCGCCGGCACCGCGGGCACCGGCGGCACCGGCGGCACGGGCGGCACCGGCGGCACCGGCAGCTCCGGACTGTCCGGCAACACCGGAGAGGCCGGCAACACCGGCAACGCGGGCAGCGGCACGACGGGAGGCGACGGCGGCAGCGGCGGCGCCGGCGGTAACGGCTCCCCGTAGCGGTCGGCCCAGCGCATATCGCGTCAAGCTTCTTCAGCTGGCCGCTCTCGATGAGCGTCCGCGTCGCGTCCAGCCAGCGCCGCAGCTGCGTCGGGGTGGTCAACGGGCCGAGCGCCGTCGGCGATCTCGAGCAGGCGTCGAATCATCAGGGGAGCGCCCAGCAGCTCGCCAAGCTGGCCAACCCACCGTCACAGTCAGGCCTATCGCGCGCTCACCAGGGTGATATCACCGGCGGCATCGCATTTCAAAAGCAGTCATCCCCCGCCTCCAGGGGCACGCGGGACTGGTGTGACTCGAGACTCCCCTAGTGCCCCGGCGCGTTGCCGATCAGCTCGACCGCGTTGCCGTTCCAGTGGAACCGCACATCGGTGTTCAACCCGTTGATCCCGCTGGGATACGTCAGCGCCACCGTGTCGCCGTTGGTCTGCGCCGCGTCGATCCCGTTGAACCCGTAGGTGTCCGGCACCCCCTGCGGGATGAACTGGCCGAGGTGAAACAGCACCGCACGGGTGGTGGCGTGATCGGCGTTGCTGCTGGCCTTGATGATCACCGCCGACAGCTGAGCGCACTCGTTGTAGTTGCCGGCCAGCGGCTCGGGGTTCCAGGGCTGCTGACTGCGCGGGTCGCGCGGCAACTCGGAGACCACCTTCGCGATGGTCGGCGACGTCAGGTTGACCGCGCACGGGTCGGGCGGCGCAGGCGTCGGGGCGACGGCCTGCGGCGCTGGGCTGGCCGCCGGCGGGGCGGTGATCGACGGGCTCACACTCGTCACCGTCGGCAACGGCGTCTTGGCGACGGTGGAGTCTCCCGATCCGCAGCCGGCCAACGCGGCGGCGCCCACGGCCACCAGGGCCGGGCCGGTCAATCGCCCGAAACCATAAGGTAGACAACGCACAACGGGCAACTTACCGCCATCGCGCCCGCCGCCGCGGCAGGCGCGGCCGCACGAACCCGTCGCGAGCGCGCGCGGCACCACTAAACTCCAACCGTGACGTCGCCTTCCACCTTCGCCGATCTGGACATCCATCCGGCCGTCCGCAAGGCGATCGCCGACGTCGGCTACGAATCACCCACCCCCATTCAGGCGGCGACCATCCCGCCGCTGATGGCCGGCTCCGACGTGGTCGGACTGGCGCAGACCGGCACCGGCAAGACGGCCGCCTTCGCCATCCCGATCCTGTCCAAGATCGACCTCACCAACAAGGCGACCCAGGCGCTCATCCTGGCCCCCACCCGCGAGCTGGCGCTGCAGGTGGCCGAGGCGTTCAGCCGCTACGGCGCGCACCTCAAGCAGCTCACCGTGCTGCCCATCTACGGCGGCTCGTCCTACGGCGTGCAACTGGCCGGACTCAAACGCGGCGCGCAGGTCGTCGTCGGCACCCCCGGCCGGGTCATCGACCACCTCGAACGCGGCACCCTGGACCTGTCCCACGTCGACTACCTGGTGCTCGACGAGGCCGACGAGATGCTCACCATGGGCTTCGCCGACGAGGTGGACCGCATCTTGAGCGAAACCCCGGAATACAAGCAGGTGGCCCTGTTCTCGGCGACCATGCCGCCGGCGATCAAAAAGATCACCACCAAATACCTGCACGATCCGGTCGAGGTCACCTTCAAGGCGAAAACCACCACCGCGGAGAAGATTTCGCAGCGCTACATCCAGGTGGCGGGCCCGCGCAAGATGGACGCGCTGACCCGCGTGCTGGAGGTTGAGCCGTTCGAGGCGATGATCGTCTTCGTCAGAACCAAGCAAGCCACCGAGGAGGTCGCCGAAAAGCTCAGGGCCCGAGGCTTTTCCGCGGCCGCCATCAACGGCGACATCCCGCAGGCGCAACGGGAGCGCACCATCGCCGCGCTCAAGGCGGGCGGCGCCAAGGGCATCGACATCCTGGTCGCCACCGACGTGGCCGCGCGCGGACTCGACGTGGAGCGCATCTCGCACGTGCTCAACTACGACATCCCGCACGACACCGAGTCCTACGTGCACCGGATCGGGCGCACCGGCCGCGCCGGGCGCAAGGGCAACGCGCTGCTGTTCGTCTCGCCGCGCGAGCGCCACCTGCTCAAGGCGATCGAGAAGGCCACCCGCCAGCCGATCACCGAGGCCGAACTGCCCACCGTCGAGGACGTCAACGCCCAACGGGTGGCCAAGTTCGCCGACTCCATCACCGCGGCCCTCAACGCCGAAGGGCTGGACCTGTTCCGCCGCCTCGTCGAGGACTACGAACGCGAGCACGACGTCCCGATGGCCGACATCGCCGCCGCGCTGGCGGTGCAGTCCCGCGACGGCGAGGCGTTCCTGATGGCCCCCGAGCCGCCGCCGGAACGCCGCACGCAACGCCCCGAACGCAAGGAACGCCCCGAAAGGCCAAGGAGCACAAGGCCGTTGACCACCTACCGGATCGCGGTGGGCAAGCGGCACAAGATCGGCCCGGGCGCGATCGTCGGCGCCATCGCCAACGAGGGCGGCCTGCATCGCAGCGACTTCGGCCACATCGCCATCGGCCCGGACTTCTCCCACGTCGAGCTGCCCGCCAAGCTGCCCAAGGCCACCCTGAAGAAGCTGGAGAACACCCGCATCTCCGGCGTGCTGATCAACCTGCAACCGGAGCGCTCCCCAAGCAAGCCCAAGGCGCGCAGAAAATACGCCGGATGACGCTGTCCGAGGAACAGGACGCCCAGGGCGGCCTCGAACAGACCGCCGGGCCGGACCGGGTCGCGTCCCTCACCGGCATCCGCGCGGTGGCCGCGCTGCTGGTCGTCGGCACCCACGCGGCCTACACCACCGGCAAGTACACCCACGGCTACTGGGGGCTGATGGGCGCGCGGCTGGAGATCGGCGTGCCGATCTTTTTCGTGCTGTCCGGCTTCCTGCTGTTCCGCCCGTGGGTGAAGTCCGCCGCGACGGGCCGACCGGCGCCGTCGGTGAGTCGCTATGCGCGCCACCGGGTTCGGCGCATCATGCCCGCCTACGTCGTCACCGTGCTGCTCGCCTACGTGCTCTATCACTTCCGGCAGGCCGGACCGAACCCCGGGCACAGCTGGTACGGCCTGGTGCGCAACCTCACCCTGACCCAGATCTACTGCAACGGCTATCTGGGCAAGTACCTGCACCAGGGCCTGACCCAGATGTGGAGCCTGGCGGTCGAGGCGTCCTTCTACCTGGTGCTGCCGCTGCTGGCCTACCTGCTGCTGGTGACGCTCAGCCGGCGGCGCTGGCAGCCGAGGCTGGTGCTGGCCGCCCTGGCGGCGATGACGTTGATCAGCCCGGCCTGGTTGGCGCTGGTGCACCTCGACCATTCCTTTCCCGACGGCGCCCGGCTGTGGTTGCCCACCTACCTGGCCTGGTTTCTCGGCGGCATGATGCTGGCGGTGTGGCAGCAGATGGGCGTGCGCTGCTACGCGTTCGCGGCCCTACCGCTGGCCGTCGTCTGCTACTTCATCGTCTCCACGCCGATCGCGGGCGCCCCCACCACGTCGCCGGCGTCGCTGCCCGAGGCGATATGGAAGACCGTGTTCTACGCCGTGATCGCGACGCTGGCGGTGGCCCCGCTGGCGCTGGGCGATTCCACCGGCTGGTACTACCGGCTGCTGGCCACCCGCCCGATGGTGTGGCTGGGCGAGATCTCCTACGAGATCTTCCTGATCCACCTGGTGACGATGGAGTTCGCCATGGTCTACATCGTGCGGGCCCACGTCTACACCGGCTCGATGGCCGGCCTGTTCGTCGCGACGGTGGTGGTGACGATCCCGCTGGCCTGGCTGCTGCACCGCTTCACCCGGGTGCCAACCAACTGAGGTTACCCTGCCCTAAGTACACTGCTGGCATGACCGAACTCAAACCGTCGCGCGGTTGGCAGGGCGCGGTGCTCAAACTGATGCGGGCCGGCGACTACCGGCTCACCGTGACCGGCCGGCGCGAGATCGGCCCCAACTACCTGCGGTTGAGCTTCGACGCCGGCGGCATGCTGGACCAGCACGCCGTGCACCCGACGATGTGGATCCGGATCTGGTTCGCCGACGGCCACCAGCGCGGCTACACCCTCGTCGACCCGAACCCGCAGGCCGGCACCTTCGACATCGAGTTCGCCCTGCACGAGGGCTGCGCGTCGGACTGGGCGCGCGCCGCGCAGCCCGGCGACACCGTCGAGGCGACGGTGCTGGGCAGCAAGTTCGCCATCCCCGAGCCGGCGCCGCGCGGCTACGTCATCGTCGGCGACACCGCCTCGCTGCCGGCGATCAACTCCCTGCTGGACGCGATCGGCGACGCCCCGGCCCGCGTCTTTTTGCAGGCCTGCTGCGACGACGACAAGTGCCTGCCGGTGGCGCGCCGTGACCCGCACATCCAAGTCACCTGGGTGGACCACAAGGACGACTGCGACGCGCTGCTCGAGGCGGTGCGCTCGGCCGCCTTCGACGCGGGGGATCACTTCGGCTGGGTCGCCTGCAACACCAAGACCACCCGCGCGGTCGCCAAGGTGTTGCGCGAGGACTTCGGGATTCCGAAGAAATCCCTTAAGGCGCAAGCCTATTGGGTCGCCTGAATTAGCCGACGTCTTCGAGTCGCAGCGGCTCCGGGGCGAGCATGCGCTCGCCTTCCATCCGCTCGCCTTCGGCCTCGGCCGCCTTCGGCGTCGGCTTGGGGGCCTGCACCGCCGCCGAGGGCGCGGCCGCGGCCTGCGCCGTGGTGATCGGCTTGGCCGCCGGCGGCTGCACCGGCTCGGCGGGCGCGGCGACAACCTCTTCCGCCACGGTCTCGACCGGCGGCGCCGGGGGTGCGGGGGGTGCCGCCGGCGCGCCCGGTGCGACGGATCCGCCGCTGGAGCTCTGCATGGCCTGCGAGGCCATCATCCCGCCCATCATCACGCCGCCGAGCATCATCCCGGTGGGTGGCGTGCCTCCAGGGGGAGCCACTCCCGGCGGCATTCCGCCGGTCGCCGGACCCGCTGCCATCGCCCCGGGTCCCGCGGCGCCACCAGCGGCGGTCGCGACCCCCGGGTCGGCCGCGGGTGCCGCGCCACCGGGTGCTCCGGCGTATCCGCCCGCCCCGGCGGGTGGCGCATCGCCGCCACCGCCGCCGCCCGCCGCGGCCGCGCCGGTTGCCGCGCCGCCGACCGGCGGTGCGACCGCCCCCGCCGCCCCCGACGTCATGGGACCAGCGCCGCCACCGGCCATTGGGGCGCCGCCGCCCATGCCCCGCATGCCGCCGAGCATCCCGGGCAGGGTCTGCATCAGCTGTGACAGGGGCGCCAGCGTCGCCGCGGCCGTCGAGGCGCCGGCGTGGTAGCCGGCGATCGCCGACACGTCCTGGGCCCACATCTCCTCGTAGAAGCCCTCCATGGCCATGATCGCCGGGGTGAGTTGGCCGAAGATGTTCGCCCTGATCATCGAGACGAAGGCGTTCCGGTTTTGCGAGATCGCCTGCAGCGGCACCGTCATCGACTTCGCCGCCTCGAACGCGGCGGCGACGATCTGGGATTGCAGGGCCGCGGTTTCGGAATGGGCCGCCGCGGCGGTCAGCCAGGCCACGTACGGCGCGGCGGCCTGCGCCATCGCCTGCGACGCGGCGCCCTGCCATGCCCCGTTGGTGAGGTTAGAGGTCACGTTGCCGAACGAGCTCGCCGCCTGGCGCAGCGAATTGCCCAGCGACTCCCAGGCCTGGGAGGCCTGCAGCATCGGCCCCGAGCCCGCGCCCAGCATCATCTTCAGCGAGTTGAGTTCTGGGGGCAAAGTGGGATATTGCATCGCAACCCTTCCTCAGTCGGTCCTGTCCGCTCGAGCGCAACGGTTGGTGGGAATCCGCTGGTTCCCCCGAACAGCCGACCATCACCTGATGACCGATGGTCCTAACATAGTCCAATTTCGCGCCGGTTCCGGCAAATTCGACGGAAAAACACCGCTGTTGGCATCCGCTTCCCTAGCGGCGGGCGGCGACCTGCGTCACGACCGGCACCACGAACTCCTCGATCATGGCCCGCTCGTCGGCGTCGTCGCGGCCCGGGAACATCAACAGCGAGGTGATCACCCGCACCACCCAGCGGGCGCGGCGCTGCGTGGTCGCCGGATCCCCGACCTGATCGGCGCCCAGCGAATTCACGAACGCCGCGGCCAGGGCCGCGATCACGTCGGAATGCCTGGCGATCTCGCCGCCGATCGGCGGACGGGTGACGGCGAACCACGACGACAGCGCCGGGCTCGCGCGCACCATCCGCAACGTGACGGCGATGCTGGCGACCAGCCGCTCGCGCGGGTGCTCGATTCCGGAGATCTGATGTTTGATCTCGCGGCTGAGCCGGTAGGCCTCGCGGTGCACGTACGCGGTCCGCAGCGCCTCGCGGTTTTCGAAGTACCGGTACAGCGTCGCGCGCGAACAGCCTGCGGCCGCGGCAATTTCGTTCATCCCAATCGACACCGGGTCGCGCTGGGTGTAGAGCTGTTCGGCGGCATCCAGGATCCGGTCGGCGGCCGCCTCGGTGCGCCGCTCGGCCAGCCAGTCTCGCGGCATCAGGACCGCACCGCGATCGGCACCGACAGCGGACGGCGCACGTAGCCGCCGCCGGCCCACACGATGCCCGACTCGTCCACCTCGAAATCCGGGCACCGGGCCAGCAGCTCGGTCAGCGCGACGCGGGACTGCATCCGCGCGGCGGCCGCGCCCAGGCAGTGGTGCGCGCCGTGGCTGAACGTCAGGATGTTGCGCGGGCAGCGGGTCACGTTGAGCTCGTCGGCGTCCGGCCCGTACACCCGCTCGTCGTGGTTGGCCGACCCGTACAGCAACAACACCCGCCGGCCCGCCGGGATCTCGGTGTCGCCGATCGTGGTGTCCCGGGTGACCGTGCGGGCCAGCCCCTGCACCGGCGAGGTCATCCGCAGCAGCTCCTCGACGGCGTCGACGATCAGTCCCGGGTCGTCCGCCAGCAGCCGGCGCTGGTCGGGGCGGGCGTGCAGCAGCGGCATCGACCCGCCGAGCATGCCGGTGACGGTGTCGTTGCCGCCGGTGACCATCGTGAACGTGAACGCCAGGATCGACAGCGTGCCGGCAATGTCACCATCGGCGCCGACTCCCGCGGCGACCAGATGCGAGATGGTGTCGTCCCCGGGGTCGGTCCGGCGCCGCTCGATCAGCCCGGCGAAGTAGCCGGCCATCGACGCGACCGCCTCGCCGGCGGTTTGCAGCGCGCCCCCGAGGCCGCTGTCGGACGACGTGTTGGCCGCGACGATGGCCTGCGTCCAGCCGTCGAACTGCGCCCAATCCTCTTCGGGCACACCGAGATAATGCGCGACGACCATCGACGGCAGCGGCTTGAACAGCTCGGTGACGATGTCGCCGCCGCCGTCGGCGCGCAGCCGTTCGATGCGCTCAATGACGAACTCGCGCACCTTGGGCTCGACCGCCTCGACCTGCCGCGGCGTGAAACCGCGCGACACCAGCTTGCGAAATTCGGTGTGCACCGGCGGATCCTGCATGACGAACGGCGGATTATCTTGTAGCCCAATCAGTTTCAAATCGTCGTAGTTGACCGTCAGGCCCTGCGCCGAGGAGAAGGTCTCATGGTCGCGCGCGGCCGCCCACACATCGGCGTGCCGGGACAGCACGTAGTAGTCCTGCTCCGGGTGCTTGGCCGGGACGACGTGGTGCACCGGATCGTGGTCGCGCAGCGCGCGATACATCGGCCAGGGGTTGGGCCAGGTGTCGGCGGTGGCGAGCTCGAATCGCGCCGGCGCTTCGTGAGACACAGCTGATGACATGTCTCATTCGTACGACAGATCCAGCCCACTGTCAACCCCGCCAAAATTGGCTCCGAAAGTTTTGCCAAATCGACCCAACCTTCCCGCAACCGGCCCATACTGTGCCCGTTCTGATAGCTCCGGTCTTCGGGCGACCGGGTTGGAGGTCCGTCATGTCCTACGTAATCACGACAACACACACGCTGACGGCAGCAGCAACGGACGTGGCGGGCATCGGCTCGTCGCTGCGCGCGGCCCACAGCGCGGCAGCACCCTCGACCACCGCGGTGATCGCCGCGGCCGAAGACGAGGTGTCGGCGGCGATCGCGTCGCTGTTTTCCGGCCACGGCAAGGCGTTTCAGGCGCTCAGCGCCCAGGCGTCGGCGTTTCACAGCGCGTTCGTGCAGACCCTGAACAGTGCCGGCGGCGCGTATGCCGCCGCCGAGGCGGCCAACGCGTCACCCCTGTCCGCCGCGGTGTCGGCGGCGCAGAAGCTGGCGGTGTTCTCCCCGGTGGAGGCGCTGGCGGGGCGCCCGCTGGTGGGCAACGGCGCCAACGGCACGGCGGCCCACCCCGACGGCGGCGACGGCGGCTTCTTATACGGCAACGGCGGCAACGGCTTCTCGCAGGCGGACGGGTCCGGGCTCAACGGTGGCAGCGGCGGGTCGGCCGGGCTGTTCGGCCACGGCGGCAACGGCGGCAACGGCGGGTCGGCCTCCACTCCCGGCGCGGTCGGCGGCAACGGCGGCAATGGCGGCGCCGGGGGCTTGACCGGCGGCGGTGGGGGCGGCAACGGCGGCAACGGCGGGGCCGGCGCGAACGGCGGGGTCGGGCAGGCCGGCGGCGGCGGCGGACGCGGCGGGGCCGGAGGCGCCAACCACCAGTTGTTCATGGGCCGCGGCGGGATCGGCGGCGACGGCGGGACCGGCGGCAACGGCGGCCTCGGCACCGACGCCGCGACGGGCGCAGTGGGCAACACGGGCGGCGCGGGCGGAGTCGGCGGGGCCGGCGGCGCCGGCGGCGCCAACACCGGGCTCGCCGGTTCCGGCGGTGCGGGTGGTCATGGGGGCATGGGTGGGTCCGGCGGCACCGGCGGCGACGGTGGTGACGGCGCCCAGGGTGTCTTCCCGGGTAGCGGCGATGGCGGCAACGCCGGCGATGGCGGCGCCGGCGGGGCGGGTGGCAACGGCGGCGCCGGCGGCGGCGGCGGCGCCGGCGGCCTGGGCAGCAAGGGGGCCAACGGCGACGGCGGGAGCGGCGGCGCGGGCGGTGACTCCGGTGAGGGCGGCACCGGTGGGGCCGGCGCGGACGGCACCGCGCTGCATCCCGACGGCTTCGCGGGCGGCCTTGGCGGTGACCCCGGCGCGGCCGGGGCCGGCGGCACCGGCGGCAACCAGGGCAGCGGTGGCACCGGCGGCCAGAGTGGCGCCCACGGCGCCGCAGGTAACACGGCCACCAGCGGCGGCGACGGTGGTGACGGCGGTGACGGCTTCAGCCCCACCGCCGCCGACGGCGGTAACGGTGGTGCCGGCGGCAATGGCGGCAGCTACGGCAACGGCGGCAACGGCGGCAACGGCGGCACCGGTGGGCACGGCGTCAACGGCACCAACGGCGGCAACGGTGGCACCGGCTTCACCGGCGGTGTCGGCGGCAACGGCGGCACCGGCGGAGCCCTGGGCGGCGACGGCGGCAACGGAGGGACCGGCGGCAACGGCGGTACCGGCGGCGACGGCGGCGCCGGCAGCACCGGCGCGACCGGTGTGTCCGGGGTGAACCAGGGCGCCGGAGGTGACGGCGGTACCGGCGGAAACGGCGGTCAAGGCGGCCAGGGCGGGACCGGCGGCAACGGCGGCACCGCCGCGAACGGCGACGTCGGCAGCAACGGCGACGGCGGCACCGGCGGCGACGGCGGCAACGCCGGCGCCGGTGGCAACGGCGGGGACGGCGCGGCCGGGGTCAGCGGCGTGGCCGGTTCCGGCGGCAGCCTGGGGGCCGGCGGCGACGGCGGCGACGGCGGCAACCTCGGCAGCGTCGGCGCCGGCGGCGCCGGCGGTCAACCGGGCATCGCCCCCGGCGGCGGCAACCACGGCGCCACCGGCAACAGCGGCAGCCTGCCCGCCAGCTCGGGCGGCAACGGCGGTAACGGCGGGGCCGGCGCCACCGCGGCCGCCGGCTCGAACGCCAACGGCGGCAACGGCGGCAACGGCGGCGACGGCAGCTCGGTGGGCAACGGCGGCGCCGGTGGCGCCGGCGGGGCCGGCGACGGCACCGGCAACGGCGGCAGTGGCGGCAACGGCGGCCAGGCCGACAACTTCGGCACCTCCGACGCCACCGGCGGCAACGGCGGCGACGGCGGCGACGGCGGCACCACCGGCAACGGCGGCCACGGCGGCAATGGCGGCAGAGCCCGCATCTTCCAAGGCACCTCCACCGCGACGGCGACCTCGGGCACCGGAGGCAATGGCGGCGACGGCGGCAGCGGCGGCGGTGACGGCGGCAGCGGCGGCAGCGGCGGCTTCGCGCTCAACGATGGGACCGGCAACATCGTCGCCGGCAACGGCGGGAACGGTGGCGCGGGCAACGGCGGTGGCATCGGCGGGAGCGGCGGCTCGGGCGGCAGCGTGGAGATCAACAACGACACCTCGACGGTGACCGCGGTCGGCGGCAACGGCGGCAACGGCGGCAGCGGCGACAACGACGGCTTCTTCTTCCAGCCCGGGCACGGCGGGGACGGCGGCAACGCGCAAATCGACAGCAGCTTCTCGTCCAACAGCGCCATCGGCGGCAATGGCGGCGCCGGCGGCGACGTCACCGGCGCCATGGCCACGGCCGGCATCGGCGGTTCCGGCGGCGACGCGACCGTCAACGGCTCCGGCGACGCGACCGGCGGGTCGGGCGGGGCCGGCGGTCACGGCTTCAACGGTGGTTCCAGCGGCAACGGCGGCGACGCGGTCAACAACGGGACCGGAAACGCCACCGGCGCCGACGGGACGGCCGGCACCGACGGCACCGGCGCCGGCAACGGCGGCAACGGCGGCGCCGGCGGCCAGGCCCACATCACCAACTCCGCGTCCACGGCCACCGCGACCGGAGGCCACGGCGGCGTGGGCGGCGACGGCTTCAACGGCGGCGCCGGCGGCTCCGGCGGTCTTGCGTTGACCAACGGCACCGGAACACTGGCTCCCGGCACCGGCGGCGATGGCGGCATCGGCACCGGATTCGGCGGCGGAAGCGGTGGCCAGGGCGGCGGAGCGGTAGCGAACAACGCCGCCTATGCGCATGACGTCGTCGGCGGTACCGGCGGAGCCGGCGGGCAGGGCGTCGACGACGCGGCCTTCTTCCAACCCGGGCATGGCGGCAGCGGCGGCGACGCGACCGTCAACAACGCCGCGTCCACGGTCGATGCCATCGGCGGCACCGGTGGTGCGGGCGGCGACAGCGCAGGCACCGGCGGCATCGGCGGGTCCGGCGGCAATGCCTTCAACAGCGGCAAGGGAGACGCCATCGGCGGCACCCCCGGGGCGGGGGGCAGCGGCCCGGTGGCCAACGGGACCGGCGGGGCCGGCGGTTCGGCGTTCATCGAGGCATCCGGCACTGGAAACGCCATCGGACACGACGGCGCGGCCGGCGCCAGCAGCGCCACCGGCACGGGCGGGGGCGGCGGCGTCGGCGGTGCCGCGCGTGTCTTCAACCCCGCTGGGCTGGGCACCGCCACCGCCGGCAACGGGGGGGCGGGTGGCAATGGCCTCACCGGCGGGACCGGCGGCGGCGGCGGCTTTGCGTACACCGACGGAACCGGCCTGATCACCCCCGGCACCGGCGGCGATGGCGGCACCGGCAGCACCTCTAGCGGTGGGTCCGGCGGCAGCGGCGGCGGCGCGGAGATCACCAACAGCGCCTATGCGCAGGATGTCGTCGGCGGTACCGGGGGCGACGGCGGCACCGGCTTCAACAACGGCGGCGCCTTGCAACCGGGCCACGGCGGCAGCGGCGGCGACGCGACGGTGAACAGCGCCGGCTCGACGCGCAACGCCATCGGCGGCGCGGCCGGCAAGGGCGGCGATGCCACCGGCGGCGGCAACCCGATGACCGGCAGCGGCGTCACCGGCGGCTTCGGCGGCACCGGCGGCAACGCCTTCAACAACGGCGGCGGAAACGCCACGGGCGGCGCCGCCGGCGCCGGCGGCACCGGCTTTGCCGGCGGGCACGGCGGTGGCGGCGGTTCGGCGTACATCAACGGAAGCGGAACCGGAAGCGCCACCGGCGCCAGCGGCCTGGACGGCGTCGCCGGCGCGGGCGGCGACGGCGGCGGTGGCGGGGCGGGCGGCGAAGCCCGCATCTTCAGCACCGCCTCCGCGGGCACCGCCACCGCCGGCAACGGGGGGAACGGCGCCAACGGCTTCGACGGCGGCGGCGGCGGGTCGGCCGGGTACGCGTTGACCAACGGAACCGGAGCGGTCGTCGCGGGCACCGGTGGCAACGGCGGTGTTGGCGCCAGCCTCCTCGGCGGCAGCGGCGGCAACGGTAGCGGCGTGGAGATCAACAATGCCGCCAACACCCATGACGCGATCGCCGGCAACGGCGGCGTGGGCGGCGACGGCTTCAACGACGAGGTCGTCATCGGCGGCATCGGCGGTGGCGGCGGCAACGCCCTCATCGACGCCGGCTCCGGTAACGCCATCGCCGGCGACGGCGGTGACGGCGGCGATGCCACCATCTTCGCCGGGGGCGGCGGGTCCGGCGGGGCGGCGACCACTCACGGAAACGGGAACGCCACCGGCGGCGACGCCGGGGATGGCGGCAACGCCAACCACGGTGCGAACGGCGGCCAAGGCGGCGACGCGACCGTCTTCGGGACCGGACTAGCCCACGGCGGCAACGGCGGTGACGGCGGCGACAGCTCGGAACCGATGGTCAACGGCGGCCACGGCGGCGACGGTGGCGACGCGTTCGTGCCCATGCCGCCGGCCAACGGCACCGGCGGCGACGCCGGCACCGGCGGCAGCCCCGGAGGCGTCAACGGCAACCCCGGCACCGTCGGCCAGTCCTAACCCCCCGTCACCGGCGTACTGTCTAGATCGCCGACCCCGGGTTCAAGATGCCCAGCGGGTCCAGCGCGCGCTTGATCCGCTGGTTCAGCTCCATCACGTCGGGGCCCAGATAGCCTTCCAGCCACGGCCGCTTGAGCCGGCCGACGCCGTGCTCGCCGGTGATCGTGCCGTCCAAACCCACTGCCAGGTCCATGATTTCGCCGAACGCGAGATGCGCGCGTTCCGTCATCGCCGCGTCCGAGGGGTCGTACACGATCAGCGGGTGGGTGTTGCCGTCGCCGGCGTGCGCGATCACCGAGATCATCAGGTCCCGCTCGGCGGCGATCGCCGCGATCCCGCTCACCAGCGCCCCCAGCGCCGGCAGCGGCACCCCGACGTCCTCCAGCAGCAGCGAGCCCTTGGCCTCCACCGCCGGGATGCAGAACCGGCGCGCCGCCACGAACGCCTCGCCCTCGTCCGGGTCGTCGGTCGAAAACACTTCCGTCGCGGCGTTTTCCGCGAACACCGACGCCATCAGCTCGGCGTCCTCGCCGGCCGCGCGCCCGCGCTCGTCGGAACCGGCCAGCAGCATGGCGCCCGCCGAACGGTCCAGGCCCATCCGCAGCGTGTCCTCGACGGCGTTGATCGCCGCCGCATCCATGAACTCCAGCATCGAGGGCCGCAGCCGCGCGGCGACCCCCAGCACCGCGTCGACGGCCGCCTGCACCGACGCGAAGGAGGCCACCACCACGCTCGACGTCCGCTGCGCGGGCAACAGCCGCAGCGTCACCTCGGTGACGACGCCCAGCGTCCCCTCGCTGCCGACGAACAGCTTCGTAAGGCTAAGGCCCGCAACGTCTTTCAACCGCGGGCCACCCAGCCGCACCGCGGTGCCGTCGGCCAGCACCACCTGCATGCCCAGCACGTAGTCGGTGGTGACGCCGTACTTCACACAGCACAGCCCGCCGGCGTTGGTGGCGATGTTGCCGCCGATGCTGCAGATCTCGAACGACGACGGGTCCGGCGGATACCACAGCCCGTGTTCGGCGGCCGCCTTTTTCACCTCGGCGTTGAACAGCCCGGGCTGACACACCGCGGTGCGGGTGACGGGGTCGACGGTGATGTCGCGCATCTTCTCGGTCGACAGCACGATCCCGTCGTCCAGCGCGGTCGCCCCGCCGGACAGGCCGGAACCGGCGCCGCGGGTCACCACCGGCACCCGGTGCGCGGACGCCCAGCGCAGCACGGTCTGCACCTCGTCGGTGCGCCGTGGCCGGACCACCGCCAGCGGCTTGCCGGCCGACGGGTCGAAGGCGCGGTCTTGCCGGTACCCCTCGGTGACCGCGGGATCGGTGACGACCATCCCGTCGGGCAATTCGGCGATCAGCGCGGCCAGCACGTCCACGCTCAGATCCTACGCGGACACCGAGTCACATCAGTCTCACCTGCCACTGAGGATCAGGCATAACATCTTTTAAAAGTTGACCTCGCTGGCGATATCACACCGCCCGACACCAGCCGGGCGGTATCACCGGCGCCATCAAGTTTCAAAGCGCATTGTGTCCTCCGGCGCGCGGTCCAGCTCACGCAGCGACGGCAGCGCGCAGGCGACGCACCCGACCACCAGGATCGGCACCGCCAGCGCCAGGAACGTGACGGTCAGCCCGGCCGCGTCGGTCAGGGGACCGGCCACCAGAAGGCCCAGCGGTCCCGCGGCGTAGGGCAGCCCCGTCATCACCCCGACCACCCGGCCGCGCAGCCGATGCGGCGCCCGGGTCTGCATCACGTAGTTGTAGATCGGCTGGATCGGCCCGTACACCAGGCCGGTGACGCCGCACAGCACCAGGATCACCGGCAGCGGCGGGAGAAACGCGATGCCGGCCGTCGCCGCGCCGAAGGTCAGCGTGGCAACCAGCACGGCGGTGCGCCGCCGCGTGTATTTCGACAGCACCGCGTAGCCCAGCGCGCCCGTGACGCCGCCGGCCCCGAGCGCCATCAACGCCCAGCCCAACTCGGCGGGCTGGTGCCGGTCGGTGAAGTACTTCGGAAACAGCACGCTTTCCATCGGCAGGTACAGGGCCGTCACGACCAGGTCGATCAGCCCGAGGGTGCGCAGCACCCGCACGTTCCAGACGAACCGGAAACCTTCGACGACCCAGGAGACCAGCCCCGCGGGCCGGGTCGCGTGGTGCGGCTTGCCGGTGCCGTCGAGCCGCATCGCCGCGATCGCCAAAAAAGACAGCCCGAAGAGCCCCGCCGTGACCCACATCGTGTTGATCCCGCCCACCGCGGCGATCATCAGACCGCCGACGCCCGGGCCCACGATGTACGCCAGGTTTTGAATCGCCTCGTAGATGCTGTTGGTGCGGTCCAGCGACCAGCCGGCCCGGGCCGCGGCCTCGGGCAGCATCGACTGGCGCGCCGTCGTGCCGGCCGGGTCGAAACCGGCGGCCAGGAAGGCCAGCACCGCGAGCTCCACCAGCGTGATCGCGTCCGCACCGAACACCAGGGCGGTCAGCGGGATGACGGCCACCGCCGTGCCGGACAGCGAATCGGAGACCAGCGAGATCCGGCGGCGCCCGAAGAAGTCGACCGCGGTCCCGGCGATCAGGGTGGACAACACCAGCGGCAGCGTCATGGCCGCGGCCACCACCGACGCGTCGCGCGCGCTGTCGTGGTGCTGCAGCGCCAGCCACGGGAACGCGACGATCGAGATGCCGGTACCCGCCGTCGCCACCAGCGTGGCGAACAGGATCAAAAGCGCCGGGCCGCGGCTGGTGCTGGTCATCGGATATCGGGGGTGAATTTAGCGCCAACGCCGGGTCGGCGGCGACCGAATTTCGCCCGAGACACGCTGCGCATGCAGGATGTTCATGTGCTCGCCCACCCCAACACCGGCCTGCCCTTCGACTCCCCGGTGCGACCCGGCAGCGGATGGCCGGGCGACCCGGCCACCCCGCGGACCCCGGTGGCCGGCGACGCCGCGACGGTGGCAACGCTGGCGGCCCAAGTCGAATCGATCGGCGAACTCGACGCGCTGTCCAGCGTGTGCCGGGCGTGCCCGCGGCTGGTCACCTGGCGCGAAGACGTGGCCCGCGTCAAGCGCCGCGCCTTCGCCGACCAGCCGTACTGGGGACGGCCGGTGCCGGGCTGGGGCGCGGAGCGGCCGCGGCTGCTGATCGTAGGGCTGGCGCCCGCCGCGCACGGCGCCAACCGGACCGGACGGATGTTCACCGGCGACCGGTCCGGCGACCAGCTGTACGCCGCGCTGCATCGGGCCGGGCTGGTGAACCAGCCGACCAGCGTCGACGCCGCGGATGGCTTGCGGGCCAACCAGATTCGCATTGTCGCGCCGGTGCGCTGCGCCCCGCCGGCCAACGCCCCGACACCGGCCGAGCGCGACACCTGCTGGCCGTGGCTCGAGGCCGAATGGCGGCTGGTGCGCCAGCAGGTGCGGGTGGTGGTCGCCCTGGGCGGGTTCGGCTGGCAGATCGCGCTGCGGATGGCGGGGGCCTCGGGCGCCCCGGCGCAGCGCAAGCCGCGGTTCGGCCACGGCGCGGTGGCCGAGCTGGGATCCGGTGTGCGTTTGCTCGGCTGCTACCACCCGAGCCAGCAAAATATGTTCACCGGTAGGTTGACTCCGACGATGCTCGACGACATTTTTACGGACGCGAGAAAGCAGGCGGGGATTCGGTGACGGAAGTTTTGATTTCCGGCGCCAGCGTGGCCGGCACCACGTTGGCGTATTGGCTTGCGCGGCATGGCTTTTCGGTCACCGTGGTGGAGCGCCATCCCGGCCTGCGGCCCGGCGGTCAGGCCATCGACGTGCGGGGTCCCGCGCTGCAGGTGCTGGACCGCATGGGGCTGCTGGCCGCCGCGGCCGAGCGCAAGACAAACATTCGCGGCTCTTCGATGGTCGACGCCGACGGCAACGAGTTGTCCCGCGACACCGAGTCGACACCGACCGGCGGCATCATCGACAACCCCGACATCGAGCTGCTGCGCGACGACCTGGTCGAATTGCTTTACGGCGCAACCCAAGACGGCACCCAGTACCTGTTCGACGACACCATCGTCGCTCTTGACAACCGCGGGCCCGCGGTCGACGTGACGTTCGAAAACGCGCCCGCCCGCAGCTTCGATCTGGTGATCGGCGCCGACGGCCTGCACTCCAACGTGCGGGGGCTGATCTTCGGCCCCGAGGAGATGTTCGTCAAAAGGCTGGGGACATTCGCCGCGATCTTCACCGTGCCCAACTTCTTAGACCTCGACTACTGGCAGCAGTGGCACTACGGCGAGACCAGCATGGCCGGGGTGTACAGCGCGCGCAACAACACTGAGGCCCGGGCCATGTTGGGGTTCATGGACTCCGACCTGCGGGTCGACTACCGCGACGTCGAGGCCCAGTTCGCCGAGGTGGAACGGCGGATGGCCGACGACGGCTGGGTACGCCCGCAGCTGCTGAAGCTCATGCGCGAGGCGCCGGACTTCTACTTCGACGAGATGTCGCAGATCGTGATGGACCACTGGTCGATCGGCCGGGTGGCGCTGGTGGGCGACGCCGCGTACTGCTGCTCGCCGCTGTCGGGGCAGGGGACCAGCGTCGCCCTGCTGGGCGCCTACATTCTGGCCGGCGAGCTGAAAACCAGCACCCATGACGGCTGGGTCGACCACGGCGCCGCCTTCAGCAACTACTTCCGCACCTTTCACGGCTACACCGTGCGCACCCAGTTCCTGGCCACCGACAACATTCCCGGCGGTGCGCCCATCTCGCAGGAGCAGTTCGAGGCCATCGTCAACTCGCTATCGCTGCGCACGTACTAGCGGCGAGCCGTCGAGTGTGAATCGTGGGCGTTGATTGTGAAGCCTTGGCGGAAAAATCGCCGATTCGCCGCCCTACGTTCACACTCAAAGCCCCTGTGTTCACACTGATCGCGCCCCAGCTCGTGCTTCCCCCTCCGAGCCTGCAGCGCTGTTGAGTGTGAATCGTGGGTGTTGAGTGTGAAGCCTTGGCGGGAAAAATCGCCGATTTACCGCCCTACGCTCACACTGAACGCCCCCCAACCCGCCGAAAGCCCGGGAACGTTCAAGCACCCCACGGCGTTAGCCCCGTCGTGCGCCTTTCCGTCCTCGACCTCGTCCCGGTCCGCACCGACCAGTCGACCGCGGACGCCCTGGCGGCCACCGTGAAGCTGGCGCAGGCCGCCGACCGGCTGGGCTTCACCCGCTACTGGGTCGCCGAACACCACAACATGCCGTCCGTCGCCGCCACCAGCCCGCCGGTGCTGATCGCCTACCTGGCAGCGCAGACCACCCACCTGAGACTCGGATCGGGCGGGGTGATGCTGCCCAACCACGCGCCGCTCGCGGTGGCCGAGCAGTTCGCGCTGCTGGAGGCCGCCGCCCCGGGCCGCATCGACCTGGGCATCGGCCGCGCCCCCGGCTCCGACCCGGTGACCTCCTACGCCTTACGCGGCACCAATGACGATCGCGACATCGAGAACTTCCCCAGCTACCTCGACGACGTGGCCGCGCTGATGAGCGCGCGCGGCGTCATCGTCCCGCTGCGCTCCGGGGACTACCGGCTCAAGGCCACCCCGGCCGCGGCCAGCGAACCGCGGCTGTGGCTGCTCGGCTCGTCGATGTACTCGGCGCATCTGGCCGCCGCCAAGGGGCTGCCCTACGTCTTCGCCCACCACTTCTCCGGTCAGGGCACCGAAGAAGCGCTCGAGCTCTATCGCGCAAAATTCAAGCCCAGGGCCATAACATCCGAGCCGCTGACGTTCCTGACCGTCAACGCCGCCGTGGCCGAAACCAAAAGCGAGGCAACGGCTTTGATACTGCCCAACCTGCAGACGATGGCACGGCTGCGCACCGGGGAGCCGCTCACGCCGGTGCCGCTCGTCGAGGAAGCCGAAAAAGCCACCCTCACCGAACAACAGCAGCGCATCGTCGACGCCGGCCTCAAGCGCGCCGTCGTCGGCTCACCCGCCGAGGCCGCCGAACAACTCCAGGCGCTGGCCCGGCGCTTCGACGTCGACGAGGTGATGGTGCACCCGGTCGCCTCGGCGCACCGCGGCACCGATCCCACCGCCGCGCCCGCGCGGGTCGCGACGCTGGAGCTGCTGGCCAAGGAGCTGTTCTAGCTACCCCTCCACCGGCGCGCGCTGGCTCGCCACCCACTGCCGAAAATCGTTGGCCGACATCGGCGGGCCGTGCACGAACCCCTGCGTGATCGCGCAGCCGTAACGCCGCAGCGCGCTCAACGTGATCTCGTCTTCGACGCCCTCGGCGACCAGCTCGGCGCCCAGGCTTTGGGCCAGCGCGACGGTGGAGCGCACGATGGCGACCGATCGCGGGTCCTGGGCCAGTCGCGCCACGAATATCTTGTCGAGTTTGAGCTCGTCCACCGAGACGTCCTGCAGCCGGGCCAGCGACGACCATCCGGTGCCGTAGTCGTCCAAGGAGATGCGGACGCCGAGGCGCTGCAGCGCGGCGACGGTATTGCGCGAGCGCACCGAGTCGACCAGGGCGCTCTCGGTGATCTCGGCGATCAGCGCCTCGCCGGGCAGATCGTGGATCCGCAGCAGTCCCTCGACCGTGCCCACCAGGTCGAGGTCGAGCAGATTCGTCGTCGACAGGTTCACCGCGACGGCCGCGGCGATGCCGTCCGCACGCCAGCACCGGATCTGTTCCAGGGCCACGCCCAGCGTGTAGTTGGTCACATTGCGCATCAACCCGGCGCGTTCGGCGGCGGGCAGGAATTCCTCGGGTAGCAACAGACCGCGGCTGGGATGCTGCCAGCGCAGCAGCGCCTCGACGCTGTGCACGCTTTCGTCGGCGGCATTGATCTTGGGCTGGTAATGCACCGTCAGCTGGTCGCCGTCGAACAGGGTGGCGCGCAGGTCCTCGACGAGCAGCGGGTCGTTTTCGCGGTACAGCTCGAACGCGGGCTCGTAGACCGCGATGTTGCTTGCGGCCGTTTTCGCGTGCGGCAGCGCGGTTTCGGCGCGATTGAGCAGCTCCTGCGGATGCTCGCAGTGATCGGGACACAGCGCGATGGCGATACGGGCATCGACCTGAACGGTGATCGGGTCCAGCGCGAACGGTTCGCTCAGCGCCTCGAGCACACGGCCGGCCTGCGCGCGTGCGGCGACCAGATCGGTCCCCTCGGCCATCAGAATCGCGAACAGATGATCCCCGGCGCGCGCCAGCAGATCCTCATCACCCAGGGTGCTCGACAGCCGTTTGGCGATGTGCCGCAACAGATCATCGCCGAAGCGCCGGCCGACCGAGTCGTTGATCTCGTCGAACTCGTAGAGATCCACCAACAGCAACGCCCGCCGCGGCGGCGCCCTGGGCGCCGGCGCGGGTTCCGCGGGCGTGGGGGTGGGCGTCGCGGGCGCCCCGGTCAACACCGTCGCCAGCGAGCGTCGATTGGGCAGCGCGGTCAACTCGTCGGTCATGGCCTGCTGGTAGTTCTCGGCCAACATGCTGACGTCGCGGAAGGTCACCGAGAATCGCGCGGCGATCGCGATCAGGCTCAGCGCGGCCAGGGTCGACGCCAGCCGCGAATCGTGCGCCGCGACGGTGATCACGAGGGCCACGACGGTGCACGTCACCGACGTGACGTAGGGGCTGAGCCCGCGCCTGGGGGCCGGGATGTCCGACGACGACGGCGTCCAGCTGGCCATCGCCAGCAGCAGCGACGAGGCGGGCCAGCAGGCGTCGAGCAGGCTGCCCACCCGGTAGGAACCGGCCGAGGTCTCGAACAGGTACCCCGTGTCGGCCAGGGCGAATAAGACAAATCCGGCGAGCAACAGGATCAAGCGAAACTCGTTGCGCCAAGCGCGGATTGGCAGCATGCCGGCGGCCAGCGCCAGCAGGATCAGATCGCCCCACGGATAGATCAGCCCCACCAGCACGGTCTCCGGGGTGTGCATGGCCGCCGCGTGGATGGGGCCCGCCGTCAGCGCCGCGGCCACCGCGGCCATGGTCAGCGCGCACACCAGGGAGTCGAGCTGAACCGGAATCGATGCCCGCTTCAGGCGGGCCCGCACGAGCAGCAGCAGTCCGGCATAGACCAGCGGGTAGTACAACAGGTACGCCGGATCGGCCCACGACGGCGACTGGCCGTCGGGCACCCACAGATAGATGACGTCGCCCAGCGCCGAGCACGCCATGCCCGCGGCGATCAGCGCCCACACCGCCCGCTCGGCCGCCACCCGGTGGGCCCGAACCGCGATCAACAACGCCGCCACAGAGTTCAGCGCCGTGTACAACACGATGCCGAAAGTCCCGCTGTGCGTGGAACTTCGGTCTAGCACGCTCATCGCGGCGTAGGCGACCACGCCGATCGCCAACACCGCCAACACACCCCGGATCGCCGGCGGCGGCCACTGGATCGCAAGCGCATCGCTCGACCCGTCCCCCGCCGCCGAGTCGCGGGAAAGCACAGCTACGTCGTTGTCAGAAGCGTTGGCGTGCAACGACTTAACGGTCTCCGTCGCCGACTCGCTGAATGGCGGAAAGGTATACGGGAACGGCAGATCGGGAATGAAGCTGCGGATGCATTGCCCGCCTTCGCGTTTCGCGGCGTACATCGCCAGGTCAGCGTGCCGCAGCAGCTGGTCGACGGTCCAACTCGCCGCCGAGGCGGCCACGGTGAACCCGATGCTCGGGCGCACCATGATGGGAACGCCGTCGATCACCATGGCTGTATTGAATGCATCGAGGACGCGCCGGGCCGCCACTTGTGATTCTTCGACGGAGCCCACGATGAGTATCGCGAACTCGTCGCCACCGAGCCGTGCGACGGTGCCGTCGTTCCCAATGGCCGCACTGAGCCGTCCGGCGACCCGGACGAGCAACTCGTCGCCAGCCGGATGGCCCAGGGCGTCGTTGACCGACTTGAAATTGTCCAGGTCGAGGCACAACACCGTGACCGGCTCCGCGTCGCCGTCGGAGCGCGCGACGGCCTGGCTCAACCGCTGCAGGAAGTGAGCCCGATTGGGCAGACCGGTCAGGCTGTCACTGAAAGCCTCCTGCGCCACCTCGGACAACAAGCGCTGGTTTTCCATCAGGACGACGAGTTGTCGAACGAGTACGGCGCTCACCAGAATCGCCAGGCCGACGAGCAGCGGTCCGTGATGCATGCGGCCTAGCGCGTAGCCGAATGCGACCGCGGCGGCAAACACCAACGGCAGGTACGGCAGCCACAGCCGGGCGCGGGAGGCGATCTCATTGCGGGTGGCCGTCGAGGGGGCTTCGTTGACGTTGGCCAACGCGGCCAACGCGATCATTCCCAATCCGATGATCCGGCCCACGCCGGCCAGATCGCCGGTGTGAAAGCTCCCGACACCGGTCATGAACATCAACACCAGGTCGGCGACGGAGATAATCGCGACTCCGCCCGCCAACAGGCCCCGGCTCGGCGGGTCGCCGGGACGAACCCGGGAGAACATCACGATGGCCGTGGTGATGAGGACGATATCGGCGAAGACGTGGGTCACGGTCGAGGGCCGGGCGGGGCTGTTCTCGCGCCAAAGTTGGTCGAGGACAAACACCCACGACACCACGAACAGCGAGGTCCACACGATGAGGCCGTCCAGCACCAGCTTCCCCCGGGGACTGTGCCGGGACAGCTTGGACAAAAACGCCAGCGCGGCCATGGTGCCAATTGGATACAGCAGGAGCACCACGTCGGCCGCCGCCGGATGGGCGGCGTGATCGACCACCGGGCGCACGTCATAGACCGCCCAGATGAACTCGCCGATCGCCCAGCCCGAGAGGGCCACCATCTGCGCGAGCCACCCGTATCTGCGGCGCCCGCTGCCGAAGCGAACGGCTCTACCCGCGCAGGCCGCCGCGAACGCGGCGCACGCCACCGTCACCAGTTCGTCGACCGAATACCGGACGATCAACACATCCGCGACGCCGTACACGGCCACCACGAGCCAGCCGGCGCGCGCGGACAACCCGAGTCGCCGCCACGGATTGCCCGTCCCCCGTTTCATAGCCGCTCCCGACACGCATTTGCCGGTGAGCGGATGACGAACTCACCGCTAGAGCAGAATAGACCGCTGGGGCCCGTTTGGGGCGGCTACCTGTTGTTTTCTCACCGTTTGCTTGTCAATCGATCGCGGCCAGCGCGTCGCGCAGCAGCCGGGCGGTGGCTTCGCGGTCCGGGTCGCGGCGCAGCAGCAGCCCCTTGGCGACCGACAGCTTGTCACCGTTGCGCCGCGGCAACACATGCAAATGGATGTGGAACACCGACTGGAAGGCGGCGGAGCCGTCGTTGATGCCGATGTTGGTCGCGTCGGCCAACTCCGTGGCCCGCGCCGCCCGCGCGATGCGCTGACCGATGGTGACCATGTCGGCCAGCGTCTTCGGCGGGGTGTCGGTCAGGTCCACGGTGTGCTGTTTGGGGATCACCAGTGTGTGGCCGCGGGTGAACGGGCGGATGTCGAGGATCGCCAGGTACTTGTGGTCTTCGTAGATCCGGATGGCCGGACCTTTCCCGGCCACGATCGCACAGAACACGCAAGGCATGGCGCTAGGCTAGCGGGCGGTGGACGCTGATGATCTCGCCTTTGCCGGCGCCGCCGTGCAGGCCCGAATGCTGGCCGACGGCGAACTGACCGCGCCGGAGCTGCTCGAAATCTATCTGGAACGCATCGCGCGCCTGGACAGCCAGCTGCGCAGCTTCCGCGTGGTGCTGGCCGACAAGGCGCGCGACGAGGCCTGTGCGGCGCAGGATCGGCTGGACGCCGGTGAGCGGCTGCCGCTGCTGGGCGTGCCGATCGCGATCAAGGACGACGTCGACGTCGCCGGCGAGGTGACGACCTGCGGCAGCGGCGGCCACCGGCCCGCGGCCACCGTCGACGCCGTGGTGGTGCGCCGGCTGCGGGCCGCCGGCGCGATCATCATCGGCAAAACCGCGACGCCCGAGCTGATGATGTTTCCCTTCACCGAGTCGCTGACGTTCGGGGCCACCCGAAACCCGTGGAACCCCGGGCGCACGCCGGGGGGCAGCAGCGGCGGCAGCGCCGCCGCGGTGGCGGCCGGGTTGGCGTCGTTGGCGCTGGGTTCCGACGGCGGCGGCTCGATCCGCATCCCGTCGACCTGGTGTGGCCTGTTCGGCATCAAGCCGCAGCGCGCCCGGGTCTCGCTGGAGCCGCGCGACGAGGTCTGGTACGGGCTGAGCGCCAACGGCCCGATCGCGCGCAGTGTGCTGGACGCGGCGCTGTTCCTGGACGCCACGAACACGGTGCCCGGACCCGAGGGCGAGTTCGCGGCGGCCGCCACCCGCGAGCCGGGCAAGCTGCGAATTGCGTTGAGCACCAAGGTCCCAACGCTGCCCGTCAAGGTGGGGGCGGCGCAGCTGGCCGCGGTCGAGGAGGCGGGCGGGCTGCTGCGCGAGCTGGGCCACGACGTCGTCGTGCGCGACCCCGCCTATCCGCTGGCCCCGATCTTCGCGAACTTCCTGCCGCGCTACCTGCGCGGCATCAGCGACGACGCCGACGCGCAGGCCCACCCCGAACGCCTGGAACGGCGCACCCGCAGCATGGCCCGCATGGGGTCGTTCTTCTCCGACCGGCGGATGGCAGCGGTGCGCGCCGCCGAGGCCAGGGTGAGCGGCCGGGTCGGATCGATCTTCGACGACGTCGACGTCGTCCTCACGCCGGGCACGGCGCGCGGGCCGTCGCGCATCGGCGCCTACCAGCACCGGGGTGGGCTGTCCACGCTGCTGTTGGTGGGGCAGCGGGTGCCGTATTTCCCGGTCTGGAACGTGACCGGTCAGCCCGCCGCGGTGGTGCCGTGGGGCTTCGACGACGACGGCCTGCCGCTGTCCGTGCAGCTGGTCGGCCGGCCGTTCGACGAAGCGACGCTGTTGTCGCTGTCCGCCCAGATCGAGGCCGCCCGGCCCTGGGCGCACCACCGCCCGCCCCTGTCCTAACCCGCGCTAACCCGCCGAGGGGCTTTTGCGTCTGCCCGGCGTAGGCCAACATTGGCCAGGTGGACGATCTGCTCGGCGACCTCGAGGGAGACGCCCGCGCCGAGCGCGCCGAGCTCGTCGAGTGGCTGCTCGATCAGGGCATCACCGCCGACGAAATCCGGGCGACCAACCCGCCGCTGCTGCTGGCCACCCGGCACCTCGTCGGCGACGACGGCACCTACGTCTCGACGCGCGAGGTGAGCGAGCGGTACGGAATCGACCTGGAGTTGCTGCAGCGCGTGCAGCGGGCCATCGGCCTGGTCGGGGTGGACGATCCCGACGCCGTCGTGCACATGCGCGCCGACGGCGAGGCCGCCGCACAGATCCAACGCTTCGTCGAACTCGGGCTGAATCCCGAGCAGCTGGTGCTGGTGGTGCGGGTGCTCGCCGAGGGCCTGTCCCGCGTCGCCGAGGTGATGCGCTACACCGCGCTGTCGACGATCATGCGCCCGGGAGCCACCGAGCTGGAGATCGCCCAGGCGTCCAAGGCGCTGGTCGGTCAGATCGTGCCGCTGCTCGGCCCGATGATCCAGGACATGCTGTTCATGCAGCTGCGGCACATGATGGAGACCGAAGCGGTCAACGCCGGCGAGCGGGCCGCCGGCAAGCCGCTGCCGGGGGCGCGTCAGGTCGCCGTCGCCTTCGCCGACCTGGTCGGCTTCACCCGGCTCGGCGAGGCGGTGTCGGCCGAGGAGCTGGGGCAGCTGGCCGGTCAGCTGGCCGGCCTGGCCCGTGACCTGACCACACCGCCGGTGCGGTTCATCAAGACGATCGGCGACGCGGTGATGTTCGTCTGCCCCGAGCCGGCCCCGCTGCTGGACACCGTGCTCAAGCTGGTCGAGGTCATCGACACCGACAACGACTTTCCCCGGCTGCGCGCCGGGGTCGCCGCCGGGATGGCGGTCAGCCGCGCCGGCGACTGGTTCGGCAGCCCGGTGAACGTGGCGAGCCGGGTCACGGCGGCGGCCCGGCCGGGCACGGTGCTGGTCGCGGATTCGGTGCGCGACGCCGTCGGGGAGGACGCGGGCTTTCAGTGGACGTTCGCCGGCCCGCGCCACCTCAAGGGCATCAAGGGCGTCACCAAGCTGTTTCGGGTGCGACGCGGGAGTTGACTCAGATGCGCAGGCCCGGAGCGATTTCCGGGGGCGTCGACTGCGTGCTTCGCAAGTCGTCCGCGGCCGGGCCCACCCCTTCGTCCGGCGCTTGAGAATGATCGCTTCCGGGCCTGCTTCGTCCTCAAAAATACGCCTCCGGAGACCCCGTGATCAACGGGTATGTTCACTTCCGGCGAACCCAATTCCATTACACGTGAAACAGTGTAATCATGTAATCATGAAGCAACGTCACACCCAACGTCCCGGTGGCTGGCAGCAAGCGCACCAGCCCGATGCCAGCGGCGCGCCGGAATGGTTCGCCGGCCGCCTGCCCGAGGGCTGGTTCGACGGCGATCCCACCGTCACCGTCGACCGCGAGGAGATCACAGTCGTCGGCAAGCTGCCCGAATCCCAAGACCAAAGCGAGGCCCGCACCGAGGGCCGCGTCTCCCGATTCCGCGAAGAGACCCGCTCCGAGCGGATGCGGATCGCCGACGAGGCGCAGGACCGCTACGGGCGCAAGGTGTCCTGGGGTGTAGAGGTCGGTTCCGAACGAATCCTGTTCACGCACATCGCCGTACCGGTGATGACCCGGCTGAAGCAGCCCGAACGTCAGGTGCTCGACACCCTGGTCGACGCGGGCGTCGCCCGCTCCCGCGCCGACGCGCTGGCCTGGTCGGTCAAGCTGGTCGGCGAGCACACCGAGGAATGGCTGGCCAAGCTGCGCGCCGCCATGTCGGCCGTCGACGATCTGCGCGCTCAGGGCCCGGGCTAGTTGCTGTTGATGCGTTCGACGATCTTGTCGACTAGCTGGCCGGCCTGATCCTTGTCGACGTGGTAGGCGCACGCGTTGACGTCGGCGACCACGTTGTTGGCCACGCCCAGCGCGCGCTGGCAGCCCCAGCCGTCGGCGGCCTCCTGCATTTCCACCACGCTGATTTTCGGTGGCGCGCCGGTGATTTCGGCGAACGACCACCGATACGTCTTGCCCTTGGTGGTGTTGGTGACGGTCACCGTCTTGTTGGCGCACATCTTCCATTTGTCGGCCGACGTCTGCACGAACGCCTTGGCCTTGTCGGCGGATGGGAACAGCACGACGGCCTGGTTGACCCAGTGGTCGTAGTTGTCGCCGGGTTCGGAGGCGACCAGGCCGCTCATCTTGGTGTAGCCGGAGCCGGCATACACCGGGTCCTGGGTGGTGTACAGGGCTCCCAGGCATCCCGACGGGGACACCGTCACCGGCGAGCTGTCCATCTCGGTCAACGGCTTGCCGGGTTCCATGCCCGACGCGCCCATGATCCCGTTGACCTCCTGGGCGCTGGCCAGCAGCGCGCCGAGCCGCTCGGCCGGGATCGGGTCGGGGGTCTTCACGGGTTTGGGTTTGACCAGTAGCCAGATGCCGACGCCGCCCACGACGACGACCAGCACGACGGCGACGGCGGCGACGACGGGCCATGGATTGCGCTTCTTCGGGGCCGGGCCCCAGGAGGTGGGGCCGGCGTGCGGCACCGGCCCCGGGCCGCCCCAGTACTGCGGCGGGGGTGTGCCGGCGGCCGGCATGGGTCCGCTCTGCGGCGCCCACTGCGGCGCGGGCGCCGGGGGCGGCGCGGCCCGCACGGTGGGTTCCAGCGGGCGCGTTTCCGGGGTGAGCGCGGTGGCTTCCTGGCTGCGCCGCAGGATGTCGGCGGCGGCGTCCTGATCCGGGTTGCTGAGCGCGTCGTGGGCGGCCATGGCCAGGTCGCCGGCGCTGGCGTAGCGATCGTCGGGCTTTTTGGCCATGCCGCGCGCGACCACCGCGTCGAACGCCTTGGGGATGCCCGGCCGCGCGGTGCTGGGTCGCGGGACGGGCTCCATCAGGTGGGAGGTGACCAGCGTGGTGGCGCTGTCGGCCTTGTACGGCGGGGAGCCGGTGAGGCACTCGTGCAGCACGCAGGCCAGCGCGTAGATGTCGGCGCGGTAGGTGACCTCGTCGTTGGAAAAGCGTTCTGGCGCCATGTATTTCCAGGTGCCCACCGCAGTGCCGAGTTGGGTGAGTTTCTCGTCGGTGGTGGCGCTGGCGATGCCGAAGTCGACCAGATAGGCGAAGTCGTCGCGGGTCACCAGGATGTTGGGCGGTTTGATGTCGCGATGCATCACGCCGGCGGCGTGCGCGGCGTCCAGCGCCGAGGCGACCTGGGTGATGATGGCCACCGCGCGCGCCGGGGTCAGCGGGCCGAACCGCTTGAGCAGCGTGTCCAGGTCGACGCCCTCGATGAGGCGCATCTCCAAGAACATCTGCCCGTCGATTTCGCCGTAGTCGTGGATGGGCACCACGTGGGGTTCCTGCAGTCGACCCGTGATGCGGGCTTCGCGCTTCATCCGCTCCCGGTTCACCGGGTCCTTGCTGAAGCTCTCCGACATCAGCTTGACCGCGACGGTCCATTCCTTGACGGTGTGCTCGGCCTCGTAGACCTCACCCATCCCGCCGCGCCCCAGCAAGCGTTTCAGGCGATACGGGCCGAACGTCGTCCCCACCCGCGAGTCCTGCGCGTCGCTCATCGCCGATCCTCCAAATCAACCCTGCGCCCCGTGCGTAGGGCCCACCCGCGGTGCCGCGAATTCGCTTGGCGCCCTTGGGCGATGGCCATCCGGTCAGCCCGAATACTTCGCCCACCAGTTGTGCAGATCCTCGATGCTGCCGTCGCTGAACACATCGCTGAGCGTGAGCTTGGCCGTGTTGCTCCACACCACGTTGGCCTGGTTCTTGTAGGTGGCGCACGCGATCTGGCCGGCGGTGTCGTTCGGCGTCTTGTCGTAGTGCCAGCCTTCCGGAGACGGTCCCTCTCCGGGACAGTTCATCAGCTGCGAGCCGTTCGCGCCGATGTCGTCGGTGAAGGCCTTGTCGAGCGTGTCGACGTCGGCGAACAACCCGTAGACCGCGCGGGCCGGCCCGCCCTGGTTGGTGTTCTGCCCGCAGTCGAGCATGGCCAGGGCGTTCACCCAGATGCTGGACGGCTTCGGGGTGGTCGGTTTGCAGACGCCGGTGCCGTAGCCGGCCGGGATCGCGTTGCGCAGCCGGCTTTGCGCCTCGGCGACCGAACTCGTCGTCGTGGTGGGGGTGCTGCTGGTGGTCGTGGTCGTGGTGGTGCTGGCGATGGTGTGCTTGTTGCTGTCGTTGCCGCTGGTCGCCATCACGATGCCGATCCCGGCTGCGATCAGGACGACGACCAACACCGCGACGCCCGCGATGATCGGCCACGGATTGCTCTTCTTCGCGGGCTGGTTCCAGGCCGCTGGGCCGGTGAACTGCTGCGGCGGCGGTGTCGGCGGATTGCCGGCCCAGCTGCCCTGCTGGTAATACTGCGGCGCCGCCGGGATCGGCTGGCTGGCCGGCATCGAGCCGCTTTCCGGCGCCCACGCCGGGGTCGGCGGCGGCGCGACGGGCGCCGCCGGCGGCGTGGTGTATCGCGGCGGCGGCGGGGGCGGCGCGAACTCCTCGGTGGCCGGCAGCGTGGCCTCCCGGCTGCGCCGCAGGATGTCGGCGGCGTGATCCTGATCGGGGTCGCTGAGCGCGTCGTGCGCGGCCATGGCCAGATCGCCGGCGCTGGCGTAGCGATCCTCGGCCTTCTTGGCCATGCCGCGCGCGATCACGGCGTCGAACCCGCGCGGGATGCCCGGGCGCGCCGCGCTGGGCTGCGGGATGGGGCCGTGGAGATGGGCGGTGACCAGGGTGCTCGCGCTGTCGGCCTTATACGGCGGGGAGCCGGTGAGGCACTCGTGCAGCACGCAGGCCAGCGCGTAGATGTCGGCGCGGTAGGTGACCTCGTCGTTCGAGAAGCGTTCGGGCGCCATGTATTTCCAGGTGCCCACCGCGGTGCCGAGCTGGGTGAGTTTCTCGTCGGTGGTGGCGCTGGCGATGCCGAAGTCGACCAGGTAGGCGAAGTCGTCGCGGGTCACCAGGATGTTGGGCGGTTTGACGTCACGGTGCATCACGCCGGCGGCGTGCGCGGCGTCCAGCGCCGAGGCCACCTGGGTGATGATGGCCACCGCGCGCGCCGGGGTCAGCGGGCCGAACCGCTTGAGCACACTGTCCAAGTCGGTGCCCTCGATGAGGCGCATCTCCATGAACATCTGTCCGTCGATTTCGCCGTAGTCGTGGATGGGCACCACGTGGGGTTCCTGCAAACTGCCGGCGATGCGCGCCTCGCGCTTCATCCGCTCGCGAAACACCGGGTCGCTGCTGAAGGTGTCCGACATCAGCTTGAGCGCGACGGTCCATTCCTTGACGGTGTGCTCGGCCTCGTAGACCTCACCCATCCCGCCTCGGCCCAGCAGCCGTTTCAGGTGATACGGGCCAAACATCGACCCCACCCGCGAGCCCTGCGCGTCGCTCATCACTGACCTCCAAACCGACCCACCGCCCCGCCGACGATATCAACACTTCCGCCGGCATCTGGCAATCATGACGCTAGGGCCCCACCAGCGCACCCGCACGGTATTCGCAAATTTTCAGATCAGCTGCGCAACACCTGTATTCAGCCGCTGCGCTCGACCTCGGCATTGATCTGGAAGGTGAATTCGTGGTCGCAGATGCGGATGTGGTCGCCGTCGTTGAGGGTCGCGGCGGCGCGGATCCGCTGATGCTGCACGTGCACGCCGTTCGACGATCGCAAGTCGTTGATGACGTAGTTGGTCCCGGTGTCGACGATGACGGCGTGATGGCGGCTGACGTTGGCGCTGTCGAGGACGATGTCGTTGTCGCTCAGCCGCCCGATCCGGGTCGCCGCCGACTGCAGCGGGTAGCTGCGGCCGGCGGCATCGTGCAGGTAGGCGAGGACTTTCTGGCCGGAGACCCTGGTGCGCTGATCGAGCACCGTGACGGTGCCGACGGCGGTGGTCTTGGCGCTCTTTTTGACGTCCAGTCGATCCTGGCGCAGGATGCGCTCGTTCAAATCGCGCAGCGTCTGGCCGGGATCGATCCCGAGGTCGTCGGCGAGGGTCGTCTTCACGCGTCGGTAGGCGGCCAGCGCGTCGGACTGGCGGTCGGTGAGGTAGTACGCCGTGATCAGCTGGGCCCACAACGGCTCACGGTAAGGATGCTCGGTGGTCAGGGCCTCGAGTTCGGCGATGACGAACGGGGCACGCCCGCAAGCGATTTCGGCTTCCGCCTTGGCGGTGTGGACGACGATCTTGTCCTCGACAAGTGACGTCGCATAGGTGTTGACGAACTCGAAGTCGCGCAGGTCCTCGAGCACCGGCCCGCGCCACTGCGCCAACGCGGCGGACAGATGCCGGCTCGCCTGTTCGAATTTGCCTGCCGCGGCGGCGTGCACGCCCGCGGCCTTCTCGGCGACGAACCTGCCGATGTCGCAACGGTCATCGGTGATGCTGAGCCGGTATCCGGGCGGTGCGGCGGCCAACACCGCGCGCGGGTCGATCCCGGCGCCGGTGAGCAGCTTGCGCAGATTGGACACGTAGGAGTGGATGCTGGCCCGCCCGCCCGACGGCGGCCAGCCTTCCCACAGGGCCGTGATGAGCCGATCGACGCCCACCGGGCTGTTCCGGTTCATCAGCAGCATGGCCAGCACCGCACGCTGTTTGGGGGTGCCCAATGGCACCAGGACGCCGTCCACGCTCATCTCCAAGGGCCCCAATAGGCCCAATTCGAGACGTTTGTCCACCATGGCTCCCATTGTGATACCAAGGGCGGGCCGAGTGAAATACCCGGCCCGCCAAGGTGATCAATTTTGTAAATGTGAATCAGGTTGGGGCCCATCAGGACCGGACCCCGGTGCCGGTGGTGAACACCATGAAGTTGTGGCTGGTCGCCCACGATTTGACGAAGAGCGCCATGGGAATCTGCTCGTCGCGGCCGTCGGGGTTGCCGCTGTCGTTGAGGTGCACGACGCCCTTGGCGGTGTCCACACCGGTCACCACCACACCATGGTCGGAGCGCGGGTTGCCCTGCTCATCCTTGGTCTCGATCGGGATGCGCCAGATCATTTCGCCGTTCAGGCTGACGATGATCTTGTGGCCGCCGCCCAGGAGCTGTTCGAGTGTCTCCATGGTGGCGGGGTAGGCCTTGGGCGCGTCGTCGGTCGCGTCGGTCCACTGGGCGGCGATGCCGTAGTGCGCCAGCATCTGCCCGATGTCCATGAAGCTGGTGCCCATGCCGGAGTACGGGTTCTCCTTGTTGGCGGACGGCATGTAGATCGAGCCGGGGTGGACCATGCTGGGCGTCGTTTCGGCCAGTTTGATGATGGCGGCCTCGGACGGCTGGTGGCCCGTCATTTCGCCCACCACGTCGGCGGTCGACATCAGGACGCAGTCGTCGTACTGCTGGTGGTGCCAGAACTTGGCGGCCGCCGCGGGGTTGCCGTACATGGTGCCCGAAGCCGCTTGGGCATTCGTGGCCAGTCCCAGCGCCATTGCGCCGGCGACGGCGGCGAGCGTGGCCGCTTTGGCTATGGTGGTGAACTTCATGGTTCTGTCCCTTTCTCGTGGTTGAGAAAAGGGTCGAACGGTGTCCTTTTCGTTATCTCAACGAATCCTTGGAGTGATCTGCCCGCCGAGACTGCGGTGAGATCGCATTTCCGACCAAAAAGACGCGCTGAGCGCAGTTTCGGCGTCAGGCCTGCGTCATCGCGTAGTACGCGCCGCGGCGGGCCAGCAGCTCGGCGTGATTGCCCTGCTCGACGACCTTGCCGGCCTGCACCACGACGATGCGGTCGGCGTCCCGGATCGTCGAAAGACGGTGCGCGATAATGAAACTCGTCCTGTCTTTGCGCAGCTCGCGGGTGGCGTGCGCGATCAGGGCCTCGGTGCGGGTGTCGACGGAACTGGTCGCCTCGTCCAGGATCAACAACTGGGGCCGCGCCAGAAACGCGCGCGCGATGGTGATGAGCTGCTTCTCGCCAGCACTCAGATTGGCGCCGTCGCTGCTGACGCCGGTGTCATAGCCCGCCGGCAGCGTCCGCACGAAGCGGTCGACATAGGCGGCCTTGGCGGCCGCGACCACCTCGTCTGCGCTGGCTTCGGGCCGTCCGTAGGCGATGTTTTCCGCGATCGTGCCGTCGAAAAGCCAGGTGTCCTGCAAAACCATGCCGATCCGGGAGCGCAGCGCGCGCCTGCTCAGCGAGGTGATGTCGACGCCGTCGATGAGGATTCGACCCGAATCGACCTCGTAGAACCGCATCAGCAGGTTGACCAGGGTGGTCTTGCCCGCCCCGGTCGGCCCGACGATCGCCACCGTGCTGCCGGGTTCGGCGACCAGCGACAGGTCTTCGATCACCGGGACCCCGGGCCGATAGGCGAAGCTGACGTGCTCAAACTCGACCCGCCCGCGCAGCTGACCATTGGAGCTGACAACAGCCCGGTCCGGGGCCTCTTCGGGCTCGTCGAGCAGCTCGAACACCCGCTCGGCGCTGGCCATCCCGGATTGCAGTGCGTTGTACATGCCGGCCACCTGGTTCACCGGGGTGCTGAACTGCCGCAGGTACTGGACGAACGCCTGGATGTTGCCGAGCGTGATGTGCCCGGTGGCGATCTGCACCCCGCCCACCACGGCCACCGCCACATAGCCCAGGTTGCCGACGAACGCCGTCGCCGGCGACACCAGGCCGGAGACGAACTGGGCCCCGAAGCCGGCCCGGTAGAGGTCGTCGTTGAGCGCGCGGAACCGTTCCTGTGCCGCCTGCTGGTGGCCGAACGTCTTGACCACCGTGAACCCGCTGTACGTCTCCTCGATGTGGGCGTTGAGGCGCCCGGTGCTGGTCCACTGGGCCGCGAACAGCCGCTGGGACCGCCGCGCGATCGCCCGCGTCGCCAGCACCGACACCGGCACCGTGGCCAGCGCGATCAGCGCCAGCAGCGGCGAGATCGACACCATCATCGCCAGCACCGCCACCACCGTCAGCAGCAGGGTGAGCACCTGGCTGACCGTCATGGTCAGCGACGACTGCAGGTTGTCGACGTCGTTGGTGACCCGGCTGAGCAGCTCGCCGCGCTGCCGCGCATCGAAATAGGCCAGCGGCAGCCGGTGCACCTTGTCCTCGACGTCGGCGCGCAGCGCGACCATGGTCCGCTGCACGGTGACGTTCAGCAGCCGCGCCTGCACCCAAAGCAGCAGCGCGGCAACCAGATACAGCGCCAGCGCGAGGCACAGCGTGCGGCCCACCGCGACGAAATCCACACCCCGGCCCGGCACCACGTTCATCCCGGACAGCAGGTCGGCGAACGCATTGTCGCCGTGGCGGCGGGCCGCGGCGACGGCCTGCGCCTTGCTGATGCCCGCGGGCAACCGGCGCCCGATCACGCCGTTGAAAAGTAGATCGGTGGCGTGGCCCAAGATCCGCGGAACGACGACTCCGATTGCGGTCCCGGTGATTCCGAGCGTCATCACCGCCGCGACCAGGCGGCGCTGCGGTCCCAGCCGCCTGATCAAGCGAAGCGCGATCGCGGTGTTCACTGTCCGGGCACCCCGGCACTCACCGTTTGCGAGTCGGCGAACTCGGCATAGGTGGGACAGTCGGCGAGCAGCGATTCGTGGGTGCCCGCACCGACCACGCGTCCGGCGTCGATCACGATCACCTGATCGGCCGCCGATGCCGTCGAAAGACGCTGTGTGACAACGATAGTCGTGGAGTCTCCGGCAATTTCCCGCAGCGCCGCGCGCACCTGCGCCTCGGTGTGCACATCGAGCGCGGAGAACGCGTCGTCGAACAGGTAGAGCGCCGGGCGGCGGATGACGGCGCGCGCGATTGCCAGGCGTTGGCGCTGCCCGCCGGAGAAATTGCTGCCGCCCTGCGCGACCGGCATGGCCAGCCCGTGATCCCGCACGAAGCCGTCGGCCCCGGCCACCCGCAACGCCTCCCACATCTCGGCCTCGCTGGCATCGGCGGCGCCGTAGCGGAGGTTGTCGGCGACGGTGCCGGAGAACAGATAGCCGCGCTGAGGCACCAATCCGATGCCCGTCCACAGCCGCTTGGTCTCGTAGTCGCGCACGTCGACGCCGTCGACGAGCACGGCGCCCCCGGTCACGTCGTAGAACCGGCAGATCAGCGAAATCAGTGTGGATTTGCCCGAACCGGTGCTGCCCACGATCGCGGTGGTGGTGCCCGGCAGCGCGGTCAGCGAGATGTCCTGCAGCACGGGGCGGTCGGCGCCGGGGTAGCAGAACGTCGCGCCGTCGAGGCGCACCACGCCGGCGGGGGACCGCGGGTGCTGCGGGCTGACCGGATTGGTGATGGCGGGTCGGGTGGCCAACACCTCGGTGATCCGTTGGGCGCACACCGCGGCGCGTGGCAGCACCGCCAGCGTCATCGTCGCCATCGTGACGGCCAGCAGGATCTGGGTGAAATAGGCGAGAAACGCGATCAGCGAACCGACCTGCATCTGCCCGCTGTTGATGCGCAACCCGCCGAACCAGATCAGGGCGACGCTGGACACGTTGATGGTCAGCGTGGTGACCGGCAGCGTCAGCGCCTGCCAATTGCCCGCGCGCAGCGCGGTGTCCGACAGCGCGGCGTTGGCCCGGGCAAACCTCTCCCGCTCGAACCCTTCGCGGGCGAACGCCCGGACCACCCGGACACCGGAAAGTTGGTCACGCAGAACCCGGTTGACGCCGTCGATCAGGCTTTGCATGCTGCGGAACATCGGCAGCACGTGCGAGAAGATCCAGTAATTCGCCAGGGCCAGGATCGGCACGCTGACCAGCAGCAGCCACGACAACCCGGCGTTCTGGTGGATGGCCATCACGATGCCGCCGATTGACATGATCGGCGCGGTGACCAACACCAGGCAGCCGATCTGCACCAGGTACTGGATCTGCCGCACGTCGTTGGTGGTGCGGGTCAGCAACGTCGGCGCCCCGAAGCGGGCGGTCTCGTGCTCGGAGAAGGTCGTGACGTGATGAAACATCGCCGAGCGCAGGTCGCGCCCGAAACCCATGCCGGTCCGCGAACCGAAGTAGACCGCCGCGATCGAGCACAGCGCCTGCACACCGGTGACGCCGAGCATCACCAGGCCGAGCCTGACGATGGTGGCCGTGTCGCCCTTGGCCACGCCGTCGTCGATGATCGCGGCATTGAGCGTGGGCAGATACAGCGTCGCCAACGTGCTGATCGTCTGCAGCACCATGAGCACCGCGACCAGCCGACGGTACGGCCGGATGTACTGGCGCAGCAGGGCCAGGAGCATTGGGTAACTGTCGCACACGCCGCGCGCCGGTTGAAATGCCTGTTCAAGCGGTGTGTCGATGCTCGACCCCGCGGGCTGCCGCTACAGTGCATCGTGTGACCAGCACTAGGCTTGCCCTAGCCCGCTTGTCGGTGGCGGCCCTATCGCTGTTGATTCCGGCAGTTGCGGCCTGCTCCAGTTCCGGCGACAACAAGCCGGGGGCGACGACGTCGGCGCCGGCGGGTTCCGAGGGCCACCACGGGCCGATGTTCCCGCAATGCGGCGGCATCAACGACTCCACGGTGACCGAGCTGACCAAGGTGACCGGCCTGAAGAACACCGCGCGCAATTCGGTGGGCTGTCAATGGTTGGCCGGCGGCGGCATCCTGGGCCCGCACTTCTCGTTCTCGTGGTATCGCGGCAGCCCGATCGGGCGCGAGCGCAAGACCGAGGAGCTCTCCCGCGCCAGCGTCGAGGACATCAACATCGACGGCCACGGCGGCTTCATCGCCGTCGGCAACGAGCCGAACCTGGGTGACTCGCTGTGCGAGGTCGGGATCCAATTCCAGGACGACTTCATCGAATGGTCGGTGAGCTTCAGCCAGAAGCCGTTCCCGCCGCCGTGCGACATCGCCAAAGAGCTGGCGCGCCAGTCGATTGCGAACTCCAAATGAGGGCTTGTATGAGGGCCTGCGTGGTTTTGCTCAGCGTGGTCCTGGTGTTGACCAGCTGTTCCAGGTCGATCGGCGGCAACGCCGTGAAGGCGGGCTCGGGCAGCACCCCGCGCAACAACAATTCCGAGCAGCAGTACCCCAACCTGCTCAAGGAATGCGAGGTGTTGACCACCGACATCCTGGCCAAGACGGTGGGCGCCGACCCGCTCGACATCCAGAGCACGTTCGTCGGCGCGATCTGCCGGTGGCAGGCCGCCAACCCGGCGGGCCTGATCGACATCACCCGGTTCTGGTTCGAGCAGGGCAGCCTCAGCAACGAGCGCAAGGTCGCCGACTTCCTGAAATACAAGGTCGAGACGCGCGCGATCAACGGCATCGATTCGATCATCATGCATCCCGACGACGCGAACGGCGCCTGCGGAGTCGCGAGCGACGCGGCCGGTGTGGTGGGTTGGTGGGTCAACCCTCAGGCGCCCGGCATCGACGCGTGCGGGCAGGCCCTCAAGCTCATGGAGCTGACCCTCGCCACCAACTCCTAACCGCTGTATCCGCGAGCGTGCGTGTTTGTGCGACGACACGCCGCCTGAGCCGTACAACTGCGCACGCTCGCAACGGCTCTCACCGCGGCACGTGGAAGTCGACGAGGGCCGCGCTGCCCGGTTCGACGCTCGCCCATCCGCCGTCGATCCGGAGCACCGCGATCGACGACGTCGGGTACTTCTCCGAGATGCGTTCCAGCGCAACAGTGTCCGTACCGTCGTCGCCGGCGAGGATGAGGGCAACTTCCGACGTCGTCGGCTCGTGCCCGACGACGAGCAAGGTGTTGACGTCATCGGACACCTGGTTGATCTGTTCAATCACCATGCCGGCCGTGGCGCCGTAAAGCCTCTCGACATAGCGCACCGGCGCGTCGATGGCACTGCGCTTCAGCGTTTCTCGAGCCCGGGTCGCGGTCGAGCACAGCACCGCATCGATCGCCGGTTGGTTGGCGCGCAACCAGTCGCCGGCCAGCGCGGCCTCCCGGATGCCCCGTTCCGCCAGCGGTCGGTCGTGGTCGGGGACGCCGGTCGGGTACGCCGATTTCGCGTGCCGCAGCAGCATCAGGGTGTGGTGTCGTGCCGTCATTCGAATGAGGTTAGTGAATGCGGGGCCCGCGCATGCGGCTATTTACCACTCATCGTCGTCGTCCCATGCGCGCAGGAGCTTTTCGGGATGATGGAAGGTGTTGACGCGTGGTTGGCCGCGTTCGAATTGTGGCGGTGGGATCCATTCGGTATCGCCGGTGGAGTTCTTCCGGGTGATCCAGCCCTTTTCGAGTGTCTTGTGGTTGGTCGGGCAGGCGAAGGTCAGATCGTTGACGTCGGTCGTGCGGCACTTGCAGTAGGCCGTGACGTGATGGACCTCGCTGTAGTAGCCCTTCACGTCGCAGCCGGGCGCCGAACAGCCACGGTCCTTGCCGTACAACACGATTCGCTGCGCGGGTGAAGCCAGCCGCTTGGTGTGGTACAGCGCAAGGGCCTTGCCCTTGTCGAAGATCGCCAAATAGTGGTGCGCATGACGGGCCAGGCGGATGACGTCGCTCATGGGCAGGATGGTGCCTCCGCCGGTGAGTCCCTTACCCGCAGCGGCTTCCAGTTCGGCCAGCGTTGTGGTGATGATGATCGACGCCGGCAGCCCGTTGTGCTGTCCCAGTTTTCCCGACGCCAGCACCGCGCGCAGCGCGGCCAACATCGCATCGTGCTGGCGCTGCGCGGCGCTGCGGCTGTCGCTGTCGATGGCTTCCTGGCTGGGGGTTCCGTCCACACACGCAGTTTCGTCGAGTGGGTTGCACATGCCGGGGGCGGCCAACTTCGCCAACACGGCTTCCAACGTCGCGCGCAGTTCGGGGGTGATCCAGCCGCGCAGCTCGGACATTTTGTCTGCCTGCTCCTTGCCCAGGGTCAGACCGCGGCGGCGGGCGCGGTCCTCGTCGGTGTAGTTGCCGTCGGGGTTGAGGCAGTCGGCTACGGTATCGGCCAGTCCGTCCAACTGTTCCGGCCGGAATTGCGTGCCGAGCTTGGCCAAATGCGCTTCGGCCTGTTGGCGAGTCGCGTCGTCGATCCAGCCCGGTAGCCGGTGGTAGAACCGCCGGATGACCGCGACTTGGCCGGGCCCCAGCTTTCCGGCGCGCTGCGCTGCGGCGGTGCCCGCTAACACCGGCGCCAGCGGCTCGCCCGTGAGGCCGCACCGCTGGCCCAGATCGGCCGCCTCCCGGATGCGCCGGCCCGCCTCGGCGCGAGTGCTCAGCGTCCATTCGGCCACGGCATGGGAAAGCTTGCCGCCCAGTTCCTCCGGGGTGGCTTGGCGGGCAAGCTGATTGAGCAGCGGATGCTCTACCGTTGGTAGCCGCCGGCGCACTCGCTCACAACGCTCCAACAATCCCAGCCGCTCCGGGGTGGTCAACGCGTCGAACTTCAACTCGGCGACGGCGTCGAGCGCGGCATCGAGCGCGTCAAACGCGCCCGTGATCGCGTCGCGATCCATGATGCTGCCGGAAGTCATAACCCGAAACTAGACCGGGCCACCGACAAAAAACTTCAGCATGTGACTGTTGAAGCCACAGTGGCGCAAGTTGTTTCGCTCGGCCAGCCCGGCGTGAAAATCCAACGGACCGCACCGAGATCTCGAAGCACCCGGCGGACACGGCGCCAAGCCCGTTGAGCCGCCTTGTCCTCAACGACGGCGGCCCCGAACGGCGGTTGCCGATCAACGATCGGGGCCCGGCGACGAAATCCGGATCGGCAACGTCGCGCGGGATCGAGCTGGTCGGCTGATCATCCCGCCGAACCGCCGAGGCAGGTCCCGCGACTTGTCGGCACGCGAATTTAGACTCTCGTTGCCTCGACAGCCACGCCATCTCAGGAAGGGGTCAAAAGGATGCGGTTCCTGCACACCGCCGACTGGCAGCTCGGCATGACCCGGCACTTCCTGGCCGGGGACGCCCAGCCGCGGTACTCGGCCGCCCGCCGCGACGCGGTGGCCGGGCTCGGCGCGTTGGCCGCCGAGGTGGGCGCCGAGTTCGTCGTGGTCGCGGGCGATGTCTTCGAACACAACCAGCTCGCCCCGCAGGTCGTCAGCCAGTCGCTGGAAGCCATGCGCGCCATCGGTGTTCCGGTTTTCCTGCTGCCGGGCAACCACGACCCGCTGGACGCGTCGTCGGTCTACACCAGCGCGCTGTTCACCGCCGAACGCCCGGACAACGTCGTCGTGCTCGACCGCGCCGGGGTGCACCAGGTGCGGCCGGGACTCGAGATCGTCGCGGCGCCATGGCGATCCAAGGCCCCCACCACCGACCTCGTCGCCGCAGCCCTCGAGGGCCTCGAGCCGGGGCCGGCAACCCGCGTCCTCGTCGCGCACGGCGGCGTCGACGTGCTCGACCCCGACCGCGACAAGCCCTCCTTGATCCGCCTCGCCGTCCTCGACGACGCATTGGCAAGCGGTGCGCTGCATTACGTGGCGCTGGGCGACAAACATTCGCTCACCCAGGTCGGCGACAGCGGCCGGGTGTGGTACTCCGGTTCGCCGGAGGTCACCAACTTCGACGACGTCGAATCCGACCCGGGCCACGTCCTGGTCGTCGACATCGACGACGACGGCGCGGTCACCGTCACGCCAAAAGATGTCGGGTACTGGCGGTTCGTCACGCTGCGCCGGCCGGTCGATAACAACCGCGACATCGCCGACCTGGACATGAATCTCGACCAGATGGCCGACAAGGAACGCACCGTGGTGCGGCTGGCGCTGACCGGCTCGTTGACGGTCACCGACCGCGCCGCGTTGGACACCTGCCTGGACCGATACGGGCGCCTGTTCGCCTGGCTGGGCCTGTGGGATCGGCACACCGAGCTCGCGGTCGTGCCCGCCGACGGCGAATTCACCGACCTCGGCATCGGGGGTTTCGCGGCCGCCGCCGTCGAGGAATTGGTGGCCGCCGCGCGCGCGGACGACTCCACCGCCGCTGACGCCCAGGCCGCGCTGGCGCTCTTGCTGCGCCTCGCCGATCGGGGCGCCGCATGAAGCTGCACCGGCTGGTCCTGACCAATTACCGCGGCATCGCGCACCGCGAGATCGAGTTTCCCGACCACGGCGTGGTGGTGGTGTGTGGCGCCAACGAGGTCGGCAAGTCCTCCATGATCGAGGCGCTGGATTTGCTGCTGGAGTCCAGGGACCGCTCGACGAAGAAGGAAGTCAAGCAGGTCAAGCCGACGCACGCCGACGTCGGCTCCGAGGTCAGCGCCGAAATCAGCAGCGGCCCTTATCGTTTCGTCTATCGCAAGCGCTTCCACAAGAAGCCAGAGACGGAGTTGACGGTGCTGGCGCCGCGTCGCGAGCAGCTGACCGGGGACGAAGCCCACGAACGGGTGCGCGCGATGCTGGGCGAGACGGTGGACAACGACCTCTGGCACGCGCAGCGGGTGCTGCAGGCCGCATCGATTGTCCCGGTGGACCTGTCCGGGTGCGACGCGCTGTCGCGCGCGCTCGATGTCGCCGCCGCGCAATCCGACAGCGCGCTTTCGGGCACCGAGCCCATGCTCATCGAACGGATCGACGCCGAGTACGCGCGCTACTTCACCGCGACCGGGCGTGCGACGGGGGAGTGGGCGGCCGCGATCTCCCGACTGGCCGATGCCGAGGCCCAGGTGACGCAGTGCACGGCCGCGGTCGCCGAGGTCGACGATCGCGTGCGGCGCCACGCGGTGCTCACCGAGCAGGTGGCCGAGCTGTCGCAGCTCCGCCTCGCCGCGGGCCCCCGGCTGGAAGCCGCCAAGGCGGCCGCCGAGAAGGTCGCCGAACTCACCCGGCAGGCGCGGGAAGCCAAGCTGGTCGCCGACGCCGCGGCCGCGACCAACGTCGCCGCTGCCGCCGCCCACGCCGGACGGCTGCGGCTGGTCTCCGAAATCGACACTCGCGCAGCGGCTATCGCCGAGGTCGAGGCGCAGGCGCAACAGGCCGCAGACGCGCAGGCGGCGGCGCGCGCCGAATCCGAGGCGGCCGACGAGGCACTCAAGGAAGCCGCCGAGGTCCTCGCGGCCGCCCGGCAGGGCGTCGAGTACGCCCGCCTGTCGGCGCGGCTGGACAGGATCGACACCGCCCAACGCGACCGCGACCGCATCGGCGCCGAGCTGTCCGCGATCACCCTCACCGACGCGCTACTGCAGCGCATAGAAAGGGCTGCGGCCGCCGTCGACCGCACCAGCGACCAGTTGGCGTTGATCTCGGCGGCGGTGGAGTTGACCGCCGCCACCGACATCGAGCTCGCGGTCGGTGACCAGCGGGTGTCGGTGCCCGCCGGTCGAAGCTGGTCGACCACCGTCACCGGTGCCACCGAGGTCGAGGTGGTCGGTGTGGTGACCGCGCGCATCACCCCCGGTGCCACCGTGCGCGACGTGGAGGCCAAACACGTTGCGGCACAGGAAGAACTGGCCGCCGCCCTGGCGGCAGCCGAGGTCGCCGACCTTGCGGAGGCGCGGCACGTCGACCAGCGGCGCCGCGAACTGCAAAGCGGCCGCGACCAATTGAGCGCCACGCTGGAAGGCCTGTGCGGCGACGATCAGGTGGACCAACTGCGGACAAGACTTGCGCAGCTGCGCGGCGATCAACCCGGCGATACCGATCTGGACGCGGCGGAAGCCCGGAGCGCAGCATGTCGCCAGGCCGCGACGGCCGCAGCGGCCAACCTCACCGAGATATCCACTCGGGCAACGGTTTTGCTGAACAACGCCGCAACCCAGCGCGCCGAGCTGGACAGGGCCACCGAGCAGCTGGCCCAGGAGCGCGCGACCGTCAGCGACGCGGACCTGGCGGCGGCGGCAGAGGCCGCGCTGAGCGAAGCCCAAACCGCCGAGCGGCGCGCCGCCGAGCTGGCCGCCGAGTTGGCCGCCGCGGCGCCGGACGCGGTGGATGCCGAATTGGCCGAGGCCACCATGGCGGCCGAGTCGCTGCGCGAGCGCTACGAAGAGGCCTCCCGGTCGCTGCGCGAAATCAGCATCGAACTCTCGGTGATGGGCACCGAGGGCCGCCAGGGCAAGCTCGACGCCGCCGAGACCGAGCGTGAGCACGCGGCCGACCAGCACGCCCGGGTGGGCGGCCGCGCCCGCGCCGCACAGCTGCTGCGATCGGTGATGACGCGCCACCGCGACACCACCCGCTTGCGTTACGTCGAGCCCTACCGCTCCGAACTGCAGCGGCTGGGGCGCCCGGTGTTCGGCCCCAGCTTCGAGGTCGACGTTGACAGTGACCTGTGTATCCGCTCCCGCACGCTGGACGGCATCACGGTGCCCTACGAGTCCCTGTCGGGTGGGGCCAAAGAGCAGCTCGGCATCCTGGCCAGGCTGGCCGGCGCCGCGTTGGTCGCCAAGGAGGACACCGTGCCGGTGGTGGTCGACGACGCGCTCGGGTTCACCGATCCCGACCGGCTGGCCAAGATGGGCGAGGTGTTCGACACCGTGGGCGAGCACGGTCAGGTCATCGTGCTGACCTGCAGTCCCGACCGGTACGACGGCGTCAAGGGCGCGCACCGCATCGATCTGAGCGTTTAGGCTGCAGCAGCGGGCGCGTTGGGGCGATGTTGTGACCGACGGCTTCGCACGCATCTGATGCGCATTCTCGAAGCACCCGCAACATGGACATCCCGCGATTTACACTCACCCCGACATGAATCTTGAGTGCGACTACGTAGTCGTCGGCACCGGCTCGGCGGGGGCGGTCGTGGCCAGCCGGCTCAGCGCCGATCCGGCCACCACCGTCGTGGCCCTCGAGGCGGGCCCGCCGGACAAGAATAAATTCATTCGTATCCCGGCGGGCTTCAGCAGGTTGTTCCGCAGTGCGTGGGATTGGGATTACCTCACCGAACCGCAAAAGGAGCTCGACGGCCGCGAGATTTATTGGCCGCGCGGCAAGACGCTCGGTGGCTCGTCGTCGATGAACGCCATGATGTGGGTGCGCGGCTTCGCCGCCGACTACGACGAGTGGGCGGCGCATGCCGGCGGTCAGTGGTCCGCCGCCGAGGCGCTCGGGTACTTCCGCCGCATCGAGAACGTCACCGAGGCCTGGCATTTCGTCAGCGGCGACGACAGCGGAGTCACCGGCCCGATGCACCTGTCCCGCCAGCGCAGCCCGCGGCCGTTGACCGCGGCCTGGCTGGCCGCCGCCCGTCAATGCGGCTTTCCCGCGGCGCAGCCGAATTCCCCTGCGCCGGAAGGATTCTGCGAGGCACTCGTCACGCAGCGCAAAGGCGCCAGATGCAGCACCGCCGACGCCTACTTAAAGCCGGCGATGGGTCGCGAAAACCTCACCGTGCTCACCGACTCCACCGCAACCCGAGTCGTCTTCGACGGCACCCGCGCCGTCGGCGTGGAATACCAGCGTGGCGGCGAGACTTTCGTGGTCACCGCGCGCCGCGAGGTCGTGCTCTGCGGAGGTGCGGTCAACAGTCCGCAGCTGTTGATGCTCTCCGGGATCGGCAATCGCGAACACCTCGCCGATCACGGCATCGACACCGTCTACGAGTCGCGCGAGGTGGGCCAGAATCTGATCGACCATCTCGTCGCGGGTTTGGGCTTTGCCCTCGACGGCGGCAGCTTGTTTGCCGCCGAAAAGCCCAAGGAGCTCTTCAATTACTTCGTGCGGCGCCGCGGCATGCTCACCTCCAACGTCGGTGAGGCGTATGGATTCCTGCGCAGCCGGCCCGAATTGGAGCTGCCCGACATTGAGCTGATCTTCGCGCCGGCGCCGTTCTGGGACGAGGCGCTTGTCGAGCCGGAGGGGCATGGGGTGATGATGGCGTCCATTCTCGTCGCGCCGGAAAGCCGTGGCCAGATCAGGCTGCGGTCCGCCGACCCGCTCGCCAAGCCGATCATTGACCCGCGCTATCTGTCTGATCCCGGCGGCGTGGACCGCGCGGCGATGATGGCCGGGCTGCGGATCTGCGCCCGCATGGCCGAGGCTCCCGCGCTGAAGGAACTGCTCGGTCCGATCGCGCGTCCGCGCGACTGCGCCGCGGTCGACGAGGCCGCCCTGGAGCGGGCCCTGGCCACCTGCTCGCACACGCTGTACCACCCGCTGGGCACCTGCCGGATGGGCAGCGACGAGGCCAGCGTGGTCGACCCGCAGCTGCGGGTCCGCGGGGTCGAGGGTCTGCGGGTAGCCGACGCCTCGGTGATGCCCAGCACGGTGCGCGGGCACACGCATGCCCCGTCGGTGTTGATCGGGGAGAAAGCGGCAGACTTGATCCGTGGCTGATGTGGTGGGGCGATAGCGATGACGATGGACGCCAAACGCCGCCGGGTCCACGACAAGCTGGCCGGACTGCCGGGGGTGCGGCCGATACGTCGCCCGGTGTCGCCGGGCAGCGCTGACGAGTTCGATCTGTACTACGTGCGCACCGGCCGCAAGTCCGCGCACCCGCTGGTGATCCTCACCGGAGGTCCCGGCGTGGGGGCGATGCGCGTGTACCGCGGACTGCGGCGGCGTTTTGCCGCAGCCGGTCTGGACGTCATCATGATCGAGCACCGCGGGGTGGGGATGTCGCGCCACGACGACTCCGGCGCCGACCTGCCGCCCGAAGCGTTCACCGTCGATCAGGTCGTCGACGACGTCGCCGCGGTGCTCGACGACGCCCACGTCGAGTCGGCCGTCATCTACGGGACCTCCTACGGCACGTATATCGCGGCCGGAGTGGGGGTGCGCCATCCCTCGCGGGTGTGGGCGATGATCCTCGACTCACCGCTGCTGTCGCGCGACGACATCGCCGACGTGCGCGAAGCCATTCGACGGCTGCTGCTCAAGGGTGACGACGTGGAGTCCGCCGCGCTGGCGCGAAAGATGCGCCGGCTTGTCGACGACGGCGTGATGACGGACGCGGGCGGGCAGGTCGCCGCGCGGTTGTACGGATATGGCGGCGTCGCCCTGCTCGACCGCGAACTCGACCTGTTGCTCGGCGGCCGAATGCTGTTGTGGCAGGGGCTGCTTCGGATCGGCAACCTGCTGACCCGCACCGCCCCTTACCGTTTCGAGAGCGACCTGGTGGGCCGCATCGCCTTCCGCGAGCTCGACTACGCCGCCGAACCCGACGGCCTGCCGCTCGACCCCGCCGCCGCATTGCGCGAAATCATGCCCGACACAACACCTTTCGAGGCCGAGCCGTACGATCTGGCGGCGGAGATGCCGAACTTCAACTGGCCCACGGTGGTGATCTCGGGTGGCCGCGATCTGGTCACACCTCGCGCGGTGGCTGAGCGGATCGCTTCGTTGGTGCCCAACCCGGTGCTGGTGAAGCTGCCGACCCTGGCGCACGGCGCACTGGACACTCGCGAGCCCGCTGCCCTGGCCGTCGCCGGCGCGGTGTGCCGCGGCGAGCTCGACGGGCTTGCCGAGCGGGGGGAGGAGCTCGATGCGCTCCCGCCGCGCCCGGCCATACGTTTGCTCGTCAAGGCACTCGACGTCGCGGTGGCAGCGGAGGGGGCATTGCCGTCGCCCCCGCGACGCTTGGTGCGCCGGCTGGCCACCACCTGACGACACTCAAATTTGTACGCGCACAATCAACTCGACGGAGAAGCCGCCACCTGACGACGCTCATTGAGTGTGCACCTATGGCGGCGACACGCCGATGACCACCGCCATACGCTCACACTCAAAGCCCTGTGTTCACACTGAGCGCCCGCGTCGAGCCTCGCGCTGCGCCGCGCTGCCCCGCCGAGCCGGCCCCGCCGAGCCGGCCCCACCGAGCCGGCCGCACCGTTGAGTGTGAATCGTGGGCGTTCGTTGTGAAGCCTGGGCGGAAAATTCGCGCGATTTACCGCCATAAGCTCACACTCAAAGCCCTGTGTTCACACTGAGCGCCCGCGTCGAGCCTCGCGCTGCCCGCGCTGCCCCGCCGAGCCGGCCGCCCCGTTGAGTGTGAATCGTGGGCGTTGGTTGTGAAGCCTGGGCGGAAAAATCGCGGATTTACCGCCATAAGCTCACACTCAAAGCCCTGTGTTCACACTGAGCGCCCGCGTCGAGCCTCGCGCTGCCCGCGCTGCCCCACCGAGCCGGCCGCACCGTTGAGTGTGAATCGTGGGCGTTGGTTGTGAAGCCTGGGCGGAAAATTCGCGCGATTTACCGCCATACGCTCACACTCAAAGCCACAAGCGCACACTCAAATCCCAACCCCCACACGCGGAACCGCAGTTGTCGCTCAGAGGTGGACAAAACACTAAGTCCTTCTGCCCAGAGACGCATGTGGCAGAAGTGACTACCGCATGAACCCGATAGCCGTGTAATCCACATCTGCCAGCCCAAAGGCGCCGTAGTTGGCCAGATCGCGGCGCACCGCCCGGTTCCCGGGCGACTGGAACAGCGGCAGGTTGAAGCCCTCCTGCCAGAGCATCGCGTCGACCTCGTTGGCTAGCGCCCGCGCCTTGTCCGGATTCAGCTCGGACAGCGTCTGGTTGATCTTGGCATCAATCTCGGGGCTCCCGATCTTGCCGAAATTGCTGTCGCCGTCGGACGCGTAAATCTGCGGCAACGCCGACAGCGGGAAAGCGGCACCCACCCAACTGAATTGCGTGATGTCGAAGTCGCCGGGGGCGATGTACTGACTGAAGAAACCGTTGCCGGACTTTGGATCCAGCTGAAGCTTCACCCCGATCTGCGCCAGGTTTTGCTGGGCGACCAGAGCGACCTGCCGGTTCGATGGCGCATCGAAGAAGACGTCGCGAACCACCAGCGGCCGGCCATCCTTGAATCGCCATGATCCGTTGAGTTTCCAGCCCATCGCGTCTAGGTCACGGCCCGCCTGCGAGGGGTTGTAATCGGCTGGCGCGCTGTTGTTTTGGTAGCCCAGCTGACCCGCGACGTAGACGTGGTTGTTCAGCGGCGCCGGGTGATTGGTCAAGCCGTGCTGCACGACATTGACGATGGCGCGGCGGTCGATGCCGCGGCAAATCGCCAGTCGCATCCGCTCGTCGGCCATGATGGATCCGGGCGCGCCGTTGAAGGTGAAGTGCGCCCAGGTCGGCGTCGGGGCGCGCCGGATCACGATTCCGGCGGTGCGCTGCGCGGTGACCATGTCGTCGAGGGAGCCCACACCGGCGGCGTCAATGTCCTTGTTCCGTAAGGCGGGTATGACGGCGGACGGATCGAGAACCAAAAACGTGATGGAGTTCAGCCGCGGCGTGCGGCCCCACCAACGCGGATTGCGGGTGAGCACGATCCGCTGAGCGGGCCGGTCGATGCGCGACACGACGAACGGCCCGGCTGACGGTCCGGGCCCCTCGAGCTGCCCCTTGTTGAACACCTCGGGATTCGCGGTCATGCTGCGCGGCTGCAATCCGCCGGCGAACATCGCTTGCCACTCGGCGTACGGCTCGGAAAAGGTCACCACAGCCTGACGATCGTCGACGCCGCGGGTCACCGATTTCACGTGATCGAAACCGGCTTTGCTGGCGATCAAGAATCGCTTGTCGCGCCCACTGCACGCGTCGACCAGCGACTTGAGGTCCTCCCAGGTGAGCGGGGACCCGTCGGTCCAGGTTGCCTTCGGATTGATGGTGAAGGTGGCGACTTGCGGGTTGGTGCCGGTCAGCTCGGCGCCCGTGAAGTAGTCGGTGTTGAGTTTCAGCGACCCGTCGGCCTGGGTTTTGAACGCCCCCGGGAGCGTCGGCGAGATGACGTCTCCGGTGTCGGCGGTGTTGCCGTCGATATTGAAGGTGTTGAAGTTGTCCGGGAACGACGACAGCGCCAACCGCAGGTCGCCGCCGTCGCGCAGGGTCGCCGGGTCCTGCGGATTGATGTCGCTGGTGCTGCCGACGCGCGCTGCGTGCGGATCCGGAAGGTCCTCGTACCCGCTCGAGCAGCCGCCGATCACGACGACAACGAAAAGCGCCAGCAGCCGGACGATGTTAGCCATCGGCCCGCGCCCTTGGAACGGCGGCCAGCAGTCGCCGCGTGTACTCGTGCTGCGGATCGACGAACACCTGATCCCCCTCGCCCTGCTCGACAATCACGCCCCGGTACATCACCGCCACCCGGTGCGCCAGGTGCTTGACCACCGAAAGGTCATGCGACACAAACAGATACGACAATCCGAACTGGGCCTGCAAATCCAGCAGCAGATTGATGATGCCCGCCTGAATCGACACGTCGAGCGCCGACACCGGCTCATCGAGCGCGAGAATCTTCGGCCGCAGCGCCAGCGCCCGCGCGATGCCGATCCGCTGCTTTTGTCCACCCGAGAACTCGGCGGGGTAGCGGCTGGCGTCGGCGCGGTCCAGGCCGACGATCGCCAACAGCTCGCCGACCCGCTCCTCGCGCCGCGATCGATCAAACCCATTGGCGGCCAACGGTTCCGAGATGATGTCGAACACCGGAAGGCGGGGATCCAAGGAGGCGACGGGGTCTTGGAACACCACCTGCACTTCGGTGCGCAGCCGCCGCCGGGCGGCGCGGTCGAGAGCGGCGACGTCAAACCCGAGGATCTCGATGGAACCGGACTGTGGTTTGGCGAGCTCGAGTATCTGGCTCAGCGTGGTGGATTTTCCCGAACCGGACTCCCCGACGATGCCCAATGTCCGGCCCTGCTCCAGGGTGAAGCTGATCCGGTCGACCGCCCGCACTTCGCCGACGCGCCTGCGAAACACCGCGCCCTTGGTCAGCGGGTAGGTCTTGGAAAGGTCGGACACCCGCAGCACCAGCTCGGCCGATCCCGCAGCATCGACCGCGTCCGGTTGCGTTGATACACCGAAGATTTCGGCTGCGCTGCGTCCCGCCACATCATCCGTGCGGATGCATGCCGCCCAGTGGCCCTCACCAACGGAGACGAGATCGGGCTCCGCCGAACGGCATTCATCGATCACCAACGGACAGCGGGGGGCGAACGGGCACCCGCCCGGCGAGAACGACGACATCGTCGGCGGCGCGCCCGGGATCGGAATCAACCGCGTGCCCTGCGGCGCGTCCAGGCGCGGCACCGATCCCAACAGGCCGACGGTATAGGGCATCCGCCGGTCGCGGTAAAGATCTGGCACGGTGGCGATTTCGACGCCGCGCCCGGCGTACATGACCATCGCCCGGTCGGCGAACTCCGACACCACCCCCAGGTCGTGGGTGATGATCAGCACCCCCGCGCCGGTGACGTCGCGCGCGGTGCGCAGCACATCGAGGATCTGGGCCTGCACCGTCACGTCCAAGGCGGTCGTCGGTTCGTCGCAGATCAGCAGGTCGGGATCGTTGGCGATCGCGATCGCGATCACCACCCGTTGGCGCTCGCCGCCGGACAGCTCGTGCGGAAAAGCCTTGGCGCGGGCCGAAGCCTGCCCGATTCCGACCAGCTCGAGCAGCTCGACGGCGCGCCGGCGCGCATCCGCCCGGCGCACGGAGGGGTTGTGCACCCGAATGGCTTCGGCGATCTGGTCGCCGATGGTGTACACGGGCGTCAGCGCCGACATCGGGTCCTGGAATATGGTGCCGATCGACCTGCCGCGGATCCGAGACAACGCCTGGTCGGACAGCCCGAGCAGCTCTTGGCCTTTCAACCGCACCGAGCCCGAAACGTCGGCGTATTCGGGCAACAGCCCGATGATGGCCATCGCGGCAGTGCTTTTGCCCGAACCGGATTCGCCGACGATGGCGACGACCTCGCCCGGATCGATGTGGTACGTGGTGCCGCGCACGGCCGACACCGCGAAGTCACCCGTGTCGAAGGTGACGTTGAGATCCGTCACCTCTAGCAGCGCCGTCACTTGAGCTCACGCTTCGTGACCTGACGGCGGCGCGGCTTGCTGCGCGGGTCGAACGCGTCGCGCAGCCCGTCACCGGCGAGGTTGGCGCACAACACGATCAGCACCAGCGCGCCGGCCGGGAACAGGAAGACCCACGGGAACGTGGTCGCCGACGGAGTGCCGTCGGCGATCAGCGTCCCCAACGACACGTCGGGCGGCTGAACACCGAATCCCAAAAAGCTCAAACCGGTTTCGGCCAGGATCGCGAATCCGACGTTGAGCGTCGCGTCGATGATAAGGATCGACGCGACATTGGGCACGATGTGCTGCACGATGATGCGACGGCTGGGTACCCCCATATACCTTGCCGCACGGACGAATTCGCGCTCGCGCAGGCTCATGGTCAAGCCGCGCACCATTCGGGAGCTGACCATCCAGCCGAACGCCGCGAGCAGCACGATGAGCCACAGGATGCTGCCCGACCCCCTGGTGCGGGGCGTGACGATGACGATCAGCAAGAAGCTCGGCACCACCAGCAGCAGGTCCACCAGCCACATCAGTGCCCTATCGCGCCAACCGCCGAAGTAGCCCGCGACCGATCCGACGGTGGCGGCGATGCTGGTCGAGATCAGCGCCACACAGACCCCGATCAGCATCGACTTCTGCATGCCGCGCAGGGTCCGGGCCAACAGGTCCTGGCCGAGCGCGTTGGTGCCGAACCAATGTCGCGACGACGGGGGCTGCAGCAGCGCGCCGTAGTCGAGGTGGTTGTAGTCGTAGGGGAGCAGCGCCGGCAACGCGTAGCAGCCGACAAAGCCGACAACCAGCAGCACCACCGCCACCACCGCTGGCTTGTTGCGAACGAACCTGCGTAGCAACAGGTTTCGTCGCGACGTGAAGGCGGCCGGGTCGACGCTGGACCGGGCGGGCTCCGCAACCGTCACGTCACCCGCACCCTCGGATCCAGCACCGCGTAGAACACGTCGGACAACAGCCCGGCGAGCAGGATCACCGACGCGGTGAACAGGGTGATGGCCGCGACGACGTTGGTGTCCTGCGTGGAGATGCCCAAGATCACCCACTCGCCCATCCCGTGCCAGCCGAAGATCTTCTCGACGAAGATCGCGCCCACCACCAGCCCGCTCAGCCCGTAGGCGAACAGCGTGGCCAGCGGAATAAGCGCCGTGCGCAGGCCGTGTTTGAACAGCGCACGCCGCCGGGTCAGGCCCTTGGCCCGCGCGGTCCGGATGAAATCCTCGCCCAGCACGTCCAGCATGGCGTTGCGCTGGTAGCGGCTGAAGCTGGCGATCGCGCCCAGCGCCAAGGTCAGCGTCGGCAGTATCAGGTGCTGCACGCGGTCGACAAAGTGATCCCACACCCCGCCGGGCGGAATCGGTGAGGTCTCACCGGTGTAGAGGAACACCCGGACCCCGGTCCAGGTGTTGAGCCGCAGCGCGACCAGGATCAGCATGCTGGCCAGCACGAACGACGGAATGCTCAGGGTGATCAACGCCAGCACGGTGATGACGCGGTCGCTGAGCCGGTACTGCCGGATGGCCCCCCAGGCCCCCACGATGACGCCGATGACGGTGCCCAGCACCGAGCCGGTCACCACCAGCCGCAGGCTGATCCCGATCCGGTGCCACAGCTCCCGCGACACCGGGTGACCGGTGACCGTCGTGCCGAAGTCGCCGTGCGCGACGCCGCTGACCCATTTCGCGTACCGAATCGGTATGGGTTTGTCCAAGCCAAGCGCAACGGCCTTGGCGTGAATCAGCTCCTTGGTGGGTGTCGGGTGCCGCTGGACGTAGCTGTCCAACGGGTGAAAAGTCAGCGAGGCCAGGCAAAACGTCAGAAACGATGCCAGCACCAGCAGCACGAGGTAGTTGAGGAACCGGCGGGCCAGGAAACGGATCATGCCTCACCACGGTGCTGCCGCATTGGGACAGGTTAACGATTCGGTAGAAATCGGGCTGATTCGCACCGGTGAAATCCGAGCACTCCGTCACTAAAATCCACGGCGTGACGGTTACCGAGGACTACCTGGCCAACAACGTCCAATACGCGAGCAACTTCAGCGGGCCACTACCCATGCCGCCGAGCAAGCACGTCGCGGTCGTCGCGTGCATGGACGCCCGGCTCGATGTCTACCGCATGCTCGGCCTCAACGAGGGCGAGGCGCACGTCATCCGCAACGCCGGCGGGGTGATCACCGACGACGTGATCCGTTCGCTGGCCATCAGCCAGCGCCTGCTGGGCACGCGGGAGATCATCCTGATCCACCACAGCGACTGCGGAATGCTGACTTTCACCGACGACGCCTTCAAGCGCGACATCCAGGACGAGACCGGCATCAAGCCGCCGTGGGCGCCCGAGGCGTTCCCCGACGTCGAGGCCGACGTGCGGCAGTCGCTGCGCCGCATCGAGAACAGCCCGTTCGTCACCAAGCATGTGTCGTTGCGCGGCTTCTACTTCGACGTCGCCACCGGCAAGCTCGTCGAGGTCACCCTCTAACCGCGAGCCCTCACCCCAGCTTGTAGGTGGCCAGCGCCTTGGCCAGCAGGCGCCCGGCCGGGTCCACGATCTCGGCCTCGCAGTTGACCAGCGACCGCCCCCGCCGCAGCGCCCTGCCCACGCCGATCACATCGGTCGCCCGGGCCGGCGCCATGAAGTCCACGGTCATCGACACCGTCACGCCCCTGAACTCGGGGGGCGCCTCCGCACCACACCAGGCCGCCGCCATGACGGTCACATCGGCGAGCGTCGCGATGGCGCCGCCATGGACCATGTCGCCGACGGTGGTGTTGGACGGGTCCCATGGCAGCCGCAGCCTGACCTCGTCGTCAGCGAGTTGATCGGCGACTATCCCGAGCTTGACGACGAACGGCGAGTGCCGCAGGAATTCCGCGATGACTGCGAGACCGGAAGGCTGTGTCATTCAGCCATGCTTTCGCACCGTCGGGCCGTGCCGATAGAGCAGTGGCGGCACTTGGCAGTATCTGTCCAACCGACGCGGCGCAGTCGAAATGGCTAATCGAGTACGTCGATCCGGCAAGTTGGCCCGTGGGCGCGCGCGAGCCGCGCGTCCAATGTCAGCAGTGTCGCATCGAACGACTCCGCCAACGCGACGTACAAGGCATCCCATCCTCGTACTGAGTCACGCAGTTGCCACGCCCGCTCCAGCAGTCTGCGGTGCCCGAATCGTTCGCCTGGCCAGTCCTTCAGATCGGCGACCGCCTGCGCGGCGGCCGTTGCATCCAACTGCCCGCGCAGGTGCTGCGCGCGGATCACACCGAAAACCTCGGCGTCGATCACGTGCGGCGCGGCTTGGTCGATGTCTGCGGCGAGGCGGGCTGCGATCTGGCTTGCCCGCGGCGTGTCCGCGACGACCTCAAACAGACACGACGCGTCAACTACCAGCATGTGGCCACTCGCCCCGCCACTCGTCCAGCGTCGCGAGCACCTCGGCGGTGGACACGGTCGAGCGTCGGCGACCGGTCCGCGCCAGCCACTGGGCGACCGACGGTCGGGACGCCAACCGAACCGCCTCTCGCCGCAGCAACTCCGGCACCGAGATGCCCTCTTCGGCCGCTCGACGAACTAACGCCGCGTACACCTCGTCGTCGATCTCCCTGATCTGAATCGTTTTGGGCATATGCGCATGTTATCATGCATCTTCGCATGACATCATGCTGATGTGCATCACAGGCAAATAGCGGGGGCCAGATGATTGACAGCGAAAGCCCCGGCTGGTTCCATAAGTGGTCATGACTGTAAATATGGTCAGTTCTGCCAACTTTACTAGGAATCACTGAGGACTTTATGACCGACGTCGCGACGGCGGCCCCCGCGGCCGGCCAATACGAGTTGAGCCATCTGCGCTCGCTGGAGGCCGAGGCCATCCACATCATTCGCGAGGTGGCCGCCGAATTCGAGCGACCGGTGCTGCTGTTCTCGGGCGGCAAGGACTCCATCGTCATGCTGCACCTGGCGCTCAAGGCGTTTCGGCCCGGGCGCCTGCCGTTCCCGGTGATGCACGTCGACACCGGCCACAACTTCGACGAGGTCATCGCCACCCGCGACGAACTGGTCGCCGAACACGGCGTCCGTCTGGTGGTCGCCTCCGTGCAGGAGGACATCGACGCCGGCCGGGTCGTCGAGACCATCCCGTCGCGCAACCCGATCCAGACGGTGACGCTGTTGCGCGCGATCCGCGAGAACAAGTTCGACGCGGCATTCGGCGGGGCGCGACGCGACGAAGAGAAGGCGCGCGCCAAGGAGCGGGTGTTCAGCTTCCGCGACGAGTTCGGCCAGTGGGACCCCAAGGCCCAACGGCCCGAGCTGTGGAATCTCTACAACGGGCGCCACCACAAGGGCGAGCACATCCGGGTCTTCCCGCTGTCCAACTGGACCGAGTTCGACATCTGGTCCTACGTCGGGGCCGAGAAGGTCAAGCTGCCGTCGATCTATTTTGCCCACCGCCGCAAGGTGTTTCGCCGCGACGGCATGCTGCTGGCGGTGCACCGGCACATGCAGCCGCGCGCCGACGAGCCGGTGTTCGAGGCGACGGTCCGGTTCCGCACCGTCGGCGACGTCACCTGTACCGGCTGTGTGGAGTCGACGGCCGCGACCGTATCGGAGGTGATCGCCGAGACCGCGGTGTCCCGGTTGACCGAGCGCGGGGCGACGAGGGCCGACGACCGGATCTCGGAGGCCGGCATGGAAGACCGCAAACGACAGGGGTACTTCTGATGGCCACCTCAACCACGCTGCTGCGCCTCGCAACCGCCGGCTCCGTCGACGACGGCAAGTCCACACTCATCGGGCGCCTGCTGTATGACTCCAAGGCCGTCATGGACGACCAGTGGGCGGCGGTGGAGCGGACGTCCAAGGATCGCGGCCACGACTACACCGACCTGGCGCTGGTCACCGACGGCCTGCGCGCGGAGCGGGAACAGGGCATCACGATCGACGTCGCCTACCGCTACTTCGCCACGCCCAAGCGGAAATTCATCATCGCCGACACCCCGGGCCACATCCAGTACACCCGCAACATGGTGACCGGCGCGTCCACCGCTCAGCTGGTGATCGTGCTCGTCGATGCCCGGGCGGGCTTGCTGGAGCAGTCGCGCCGGCACGCATTCCTCGCATCGCTGCTGGGCATTCGCCACATCGTGCTCGCGGTCAACAAGATGGACCTGATCGGTTGGGACAGAGAACGATTCGAGTCCATCCGGGACGAATTCCACGCCTTCGCCGCCCGCCTGGAGGTGCACGACGTCACCTCCATCCCGATGTCCGCGCTGCACGGCGACAACGTGGTGACCAAGTCGGACAACTCGCCCTGGTATGACGGGCCGGCGCTGCTGTCGCACCTCGAAGAGGTCTACATCGGCGGCGACCGCAACCTGGTCGACGTGCGGTTCCCGGTGCAGTACGTCATCCGGCCCCACACCCACGAGCACCAGGATCACCGCAGCTATGCCGGCACCGTCGCCGGTGGCGTGATGCGCCCGGGCGACGAGGTGGTCGTGTTGCCCGTCGGCAAGACCACCACGATCACCGCGATCGACGGACCGAACGGCCCAGTGACAGAAGCGTTTCCACCGATGGCCGTGTCGATCAGCCTGGCCGACGATATCGACATCTCGCGCGGGGACATGATCGCGCGCAGCAACAACCAGCCCAGGGTGGTGCAGGACTTCGACGCGACCGCGTGCTGGATGGCCGACGGCACCGCCCTGGAGCCCGGCCGCGAGTACATCATCAAACACACCACCCGGACCACCCGCGCACGGATCACCGGGCTGGATTACCGGCTCGACGTCAACACCTTGCACCGCGACAAGACCGCAACGGCGTTGAAGCTCAACGAACTCGGCCGCATTTCGCTGCGCACCCAGGTGCCGCTGCTGCTCGATGGGTACACCCGCAACGCCAGCACCGGCTCGTTCATCCTCATCGACCCGGACACCAACGGCACGGTGGCGGCGGGCATGGTGCTGCGCGGCGTTTCGCCGTATGCGGCGAGCCCGAACACGGTGCGCCACCAGTCGCTGGTGACCGCGAAGGACCGGGCGTCCCGGGGGAGAACGGTGTGGCTCACCGGGCTCTCGGGTTCGGGCAAGTCCTCGGTGGCCATGCTGGTCGAACAGAAGTTGCTCGAAAAGGGCGTGCCCGCTTACGTTCTCGACGGCGACAACCTGCGGCACGGCCTCAACGCCGACCTAGGTTTTTCTATGGCCGACCGGGCCGAGAACCTGCGCCGGCTGGCGCACGTGGCGACGTTGCTCGCCGAGTCGGGACAAGTCGTGCTGGTGCCGGCGATCAGTCCCCTCGAAGAGCACCGCGCGCTGGCTCGTAAAGTCCACGCCGACGCGGGATTTGACTTCGTCGAGGTGTTCTGCGACACCCCGCTGGGGCAGTGCGAGAAGCGCGATCCCAAGGGGCTCTACGCCAAAGCGCGCGCCGGTGAGATCACGCACTTCACCGGGATCGACAGCCCGTATCAGCGGCCGAAGAATCCGGACCTGCGGCTCACCCCGGACCACACCCTCGAGGAGCAGGCGCAGCTCATCATCGACCTGGTGCAGTCGCGACACTGAGGGCAAGCGCGCTAGATGGCAGAATGCGCAGCATGCGGATGTCGGCCAAGGCGGAGTACGCCGTGCGGGCGATGGTCCAGCTCGCCACGGCTCCGGCCGGCACCTTGGTCAAGACCGACGACCTGGCGCACGCCCAGGGCATCCCGGCGCAGTTTCTCGTCGACATCCTGACCAACCTGCGCACCGATCGCCTGGTCAGAAGCCACCGCGGCCGCGAGGGCGGCTACGAGCTGGCCCGCGCGGCGACCGAGATCAGCATCGCCGACGTGCTCCGCTGCATCGATGGGCCGCTGGCCAGCGTCCGCGACATCGGGCTCGGCGACCTGCCGTATTCCGGGCCCACCGCGGCCCTGAGCGACGTGTGGCGGGCGCTGCGCGCCAGCATGCGGTCGGTGCTGGAGGAAACGACCCTGGCCGACGTCGCCTCCGGCGCGCTGCCCAAGCATGTCGCCCAGCTCGCCGGTGACTATCAGGACCAGGAGAGCGTGCGCCACGGCCCGCCCCGCGCCACCGACTAGCCCGAGCCCGAGCCGTAGGGCCGAGTGAGGATCTCCATGCCGTGCCCGGACGGATCCGGGAAATACACCCCGCGGCCGCCGTCGCGGCGGTTGATCTCGCCCGGCCGCTTGGCGCCCGGGTCCGCCCAGTGCGGCAGGCCGCGCGACTTGATCTTGTCGTAGATCGCGTCGAACTCCTCCTCGGAGACCAAAAACGCATAGTGCTGCCGCCGGATCTCCTCGCCCTCGGCGACATCGGCATAGTCGAGGCTGGCGTCGTGATCGAGCGCGACAACCATGAAGTGGCCGAACGGCTTCGGGCTCGGCAACCCGAAGAGGTCGGCGAGGAACTCCGCGGACTCCCGCTTGTCGCGTGCCGCGACAATGGTGTGGTTGAAACTGATACTCATCCTTCTCCCTTCCCCCGAGCGTCCCCATATGTACGGCGACACGCCGTGAACGCCGTCATTTTGAGGACGCTCGCGCCACCCGAAATCACTTCGGCGCCGTCAGTTCCAACGCGATGTTGTCGGGGTCGCGGAACTCCAAAATGTATGACGGCCCAATGTCTTTGATCGGTTCGTGCGCGACGCCGACCTCGTCGAGATGCGTGGCGGCGGCCTCCAACTCCTCGAGGCTGGTCAGCCGGAACGCGATGTGGTCCAGCCCGGCGCGATCCTCGTCGAAGCGGTCGGTGGCCACCGGGCGCAGCCCGAGCAGGGTGCCGCCAAGGTCGTAGATCACCCCGCCAAACAAAAAGCTGAACTGCTCGCGGGTCTTCTCGTCGGCGTTCTCGGGCAGCTCGATCAGCACCGGCCAACCGAAGACTCTCTCGTAGAACTGCCGCGATCGCTCGATGTCGGTGACGGTGAGGCGGACATGCGCAATGGACGAGCTGAGGATGCTCACCCCGTCCATGCTGCCACTCCGACGGGACCGAGTCGCCCACCTGCCAGACCCTGTTCTGAAGAAGTGACGCTGCGGGGTGTGCTGTCGGCGATGCTTGCCGCCCACGCGACGATGCAAACCCCTTGCAGCGCAGGGGATTGTGCGCGGTTACCTGGGCGGATATGGTCGAGAAACACCCGCGACAGTCGCAACCACGGAACTCCAACGAACGAGGGGGTACACCGTGAGACAACCGGAACTAACCAGCCTCATCGGCCTGCGCGACAGTGACGGCGATCAGCTACACCTCGTTCGCCTGGATCGGGCCCATGGCGCCCGCAAGTATCTGATGGCAATCGGTCAGGAGCGGGTGTTCCTGACTCCCGGCGATCTGGATCGGCTGAGCACCGTCATCCGGTGCGAAGTGGGTGGCCGGAATGACGATCTGAAGGCCGCGTTGAGGTTCCTCGCCCACACCATCTGGCTCCTGATCGTCTGCGCGGTGTTGGCGCTGCTCGCGTCCGCACTCACCGGGCCATTGTTTGCCTACCCCTGGTCGACCTGACGTCATTCGGGAGCGGTCTGACCCTGCTGCGAGAATCGCCGTCGTGCAGATAGCAATGACGATGCCGGTGATGGAACCGGATCTGGACGCGACGGTTCTGAAGACTTGGGCTCAGGCGATCGACGAGGGACCATTCTCGTCGCTGTGCTGGGGCGAGCGGATCGCCTTCGACAACCCCGACAGCCTGACGCTGCTGGGTGCGCTGTCCGCGTGGACGCACAGGGTGCGGCTGGTGACCACGGTGATCGTGCCGCAGCTGCACGACCCGACCATGCTGGCCAAGGCGCTCGCCACCGGCGACATGCTGAGCCAGGGTCGGTTGACCGTGGGCATCGGCGTCGGCGGCCGGCACGAGGACTACCACGCCGTCGGCGCCGACCTCACCACCCAGACCCGGGGCGGCCTGGCCGAACGCGTGGCACTCATGAAAAGGGTCTGGGCCGGCGAAAAGCTCACCGACTCGGTGCGCCCGGTCGGCCCGCAGCCGGTGCAGCCCGGCGGGCCGCCGCTGCTGGTCGGCAGCATCGGACCCAAATCCATCCGCGACGCCGCGGCCTGGGCCGACGGAGTCGCGGGCGCCGCGCTGGATCTCGACACCGTCAAACAGAACGAGTTGTTCGACGTGGCGCGGCACGCCTGGGCCGAGGCCGGCAAGCCCAAACCCCACCTGGCGACGTCGTTCTGGTTCGCCTTCGGGCCGCCCGAACAGGCCCGCGCCCAGGTGCATCGTCATCTGCTGCGCTACATGAACTGGATACCGGCCGAGTACGTCGACGCGATGGCGCCGACGACCGGCTGGGCCGGCACCGAAGACGACCTCAAGGCCGTGCTGCGGAAATTCGAGGACATCGGCACCGACGAAATCCAGCTCATCCCAACCAGTTCCGACCTCGACCAGGTGCGCCGCGCCGCCGACGTGGTTGGCGCGCTTTAGGCCCCGGAGGCCCCGACGGCTTCGGCCGGCTCGGGAGGCTGCCCCTTGCGCAGGGTGGCCAGCAGCTCGCGGTACGGCCCGACGACGTAGACGGTGTCACCGCCGCGCAGCCGCGCGTCGCGGCGCGGATGCAGCTGGACCGGAGCGTCCTGCCGGGTGATGGCGATGACGCGGGTTTGCGTCGACAGCTCGAACATCTGCAGCCCGTCGAGTTGGCTGCCCGCGGCCACCCGCATCGCGCCCACCATGAAGTAGCGCTGCCCCACCGAAAACGTCCCCAGCACCTGCAGGCCCATCGCGGCCCCGATGAACCAGGGCGCGGCCAATTCGACGGTCGACCGCACGTTTTCGAACCCGAACCGCTGCGCCACCGCGGCCCCCAGCGCGCGGTCGTAGACGCGCAACACCAACGGCACCTCGGGCCGGACGACCTGGGGCAGCACCCGGGGCCCCAACATCTCGCGCAGCACGATCCCGGTCTCGATGTTGACCATGTCGTCCTGGGTCAGCACCGCCACCGCGCGGGCCTGGTCGACGCGGGCCGCCTCCAGCGTCCGGCGCAGTGTCGCGTCGCCGAAGATCACCGGCACGTCGAGGTCGTCGGCCGTCGACAGGAAGCGGTTGTTCGGGTCGCGTTCGATCACCGCGACGTCGTATCCGGCGGCCGTCAGGTCGCTGACGACGCGAATGCCGAACGAGCCGAGGCCGACGACGATCACGTGGTTGCGCAGATGGCGCGCCCGCCGTCGCCCGGCCGAATAGGCGAAGCGGCGCGACAACAGCAGATCGGCGATGAAGGCCACCAGGACCGCCGTGGTGAGCACGCCGCCGAACATCAACATGATGGCGAACAGCCGCAGCCAGGTTTGCTGGTGGACGAAGCTGAAGTCGCCGTAGCCGATGGTCGCGATCGTCTCGGTGGTGAAGTACAACGCGTCGAGCCACGTCATCCCCGGTGGCCGTTGGTAGGCGAAGCGCAGCAGGACCGTCGAACCGATCAGCACCAGCAGCGCGGCGGCGATCGCGCGCAGAAACATCGGGTTGATGTCGCTGCGCAGCGTGAATGCCGAGTCGAGCACTCGCTGCGCCCACGGCCGACGGGTGCGTGTCCCGGACCGGCGCCGGACCTTGATGCCGCGGGTGGCCAACTCGTCGGCGGTGCCGATCATCGCCGCCCAGTCGCCGGGATACACCCGTAGATCCCGTCCCGGGCACGCCATCACCAGGCCGGGTTCGGGAGAGTTTTCGCCGCGAATCACCGCCACCGGCGCCAGGTCTCCGTAGATCTCCCGCAGCGTCGCCGCGCGCGGCGCCTCGGTGCCGGAGACGACGAACTCGATGCCGGCCGCCGTCAGCGGGTGCGCGGAGTCCGCCAGACACGCCTCGACGACGGACGGCGCCGTCAGGTCGGCGACGTCGAGGATGGCGCCGGGTCCATTGTCGGCGGCCACCGCGCCGCGCAGCACGTCGTTGGCCAGCCGCGCGACCACCCGCACGTCCGGGTTGGCTTTCCTTGCCAGCAAAGCGATTTCGAGGTTCGTCGCGTCGTCGTCACCAACGCAGATGACGGCAAGGGCGTGGCCGACCTCGGCGTCGGCAAGCTCGGCGGCGGTCGCGATCTCGACGATGCTCGCGCCGGCGGTCTTGAGCTCCGCGACGATCGTCGTCGCCAGCGAGTCGTCGCCGCTGACGATGATGTGCTGGTACATGCCCATGAACGTATCGCGGCGCACCGCCGCAACCCGGGATACTGGCGGGGTGCCCTATATCGAACGCGTCGCATCCCGTGAGGTCTATCGCAACGCGTGGCTGGTGCTGCGGGAAGACGAGATTCGCCGGCCGGACGGCAGTCGCGGCATCTACTCCGTGGTGGACAAGCCGACGTACGCGCTGGTGATGCCCTACGACGGGGACCGTTTCCGGCTGGTCGAGCAATACCGCTATCCGGTCGGCGCGCGACGCTGGGAGTTTCCGCAGGGCACCGGTCCGGATCGGGCCGAAGTCGAACCGCGCGAGCTGGCGGAACGCGAGCTGCGCGAGGAAACCGGGCTGCTCGCGACGTCGTTCGAGGCGCTCGGCCACGTCGACGTCGTTGCCGGCTTGCTCACCCAGCGGGGCTGGGTGTTCTTGGCCACCGGCATCGTCGAGGGAGACGCGGACCGCGAGCCCGAGGAACAGGACATGCACAGCGAGTGGTTCTCGCGCCGCGACGTCGAGCAGATGATCCGCGATGGCGTCATCGTCGATTCGCAATCGATCGCGGCCTACGGCCTGTTCCTGCTGAACGGGCGATGAGCCAAAGCCCGCAATGCGGGACCCCGGTCGGGGTCCCGCATCATGGTTTCCGCTGTTAGGTCGAGGTGACGAACTGCGGGCAGTAGGCCGACGCGGCGTCGATGGAGAACGTTTTCGCGCCCTTAGAGCTCAGGCCGGTCGCCTTGGCCACCGCGCTGATGACCGACTGGGGAGAGTTGCCCGCGTTGAGCGCGTTGCAGACGGCGTGCGCGTCGGTGATGGCGCGCGCCGCGGTCGGCGGCTGGATTCCGTCCGCCTGCAACTGGGCCAGGAAGGTGTCGTCGACCGAGGTGGCGCCGGCGGTGCCGGCCAGGCCGAGCGCGACGAGTCCGAAAGCGGCGGCGGTCAGGCTGGCGCGGGCCGCGGCGACGGTGGAACGGCGAGTGAACATTGGGGTTCTCCTTGTGCTGATCTGGGTTGTGGGTGACGCGGTTTTCGCGTTGACACCAGAATCGACACCTCGCCTTGACGGTTTCTCAATAAATTCTTGATAACGGCCGAAAGGCCCGGTCAGCGGGCCGAAAGCCCCGCGGCGGCCCGCAGCTGGCGGCGCACCGCGTCGCGGTCGTCGTCGGGAAAAATGTAGTGGCTCAACGCAGTTCGCGCGATCGCCCCGGCCAGGTCGCGGGGGTCCACCGCGGTGGCGAAGGCGTCCTCGCGGGCGCAGCGCGCCAGCACCGACGTCAACCCTTCGGTCAGCGTGGGCAGTGCTTGCGCCATCTGCTGGTGCGCGAACCCCGGTTCGAGATCGAGCAGCCGCCCGGGCGGCTGAGCCTCGACGAAAGCCGCGATGACCTCGACGGCGGCCTCCAGGCGCGCCACCCCGACGACCCCGGACGTCGCCTCGGCCATGGCCGCGGCGAGGCGCTGGCGCTCACGTTTGCCCAGCGCATCGATGAGTTCTTCCTTGGACGCGAAGTAGCGGTAGATGGTGGGCCGCGACACCCCGGACAGGGTCGCAACGTCGGACAGCGACATCCTGCGCGCGCCGGTGCGGAAGGCCAGGCGCTGGGCCGCGTCCAGGATCCGATCGCCCAAATCAATCGACATGACCGCGGCCCTACAGCCTGCCCAGTCCGCGCAGCCACGAGATCAGCAGCCGCAGCCCGTCGTCGAACGACATCGGCTGATAGCCGAGGCGCCGGGTGGTCAGGTTTTCGTTCGTTCGGGGCTTGCGCTTGCTCGTGGCCGCAGCTTTTGCGATGGCCATCAACGTGGGCCCGAATTCGGCGGTCAGCGCCTCGGGATCGGTGCGGTAGTCCAGGTCCTCGACGCGATGCTCGATCCCGGCGAGCTCGCACGCGCGGTTGATGCCGCCGGCCGTGCTGAAGCTTTCCTGCGGCTGGCCGACCAACAGGTAGCGCTCGCCGGCCAGTCCGCGGTCCAGCGCGGCGATCGAGCCCGCCGCGACGTCCTTGCCCGCGACCCAGGTCACCGGAAAAGCCAAGTAGCGCTTGATCTTTCCGCGCATGCCGGCCAGCAGCACCCGGTTGAAGCTGGTGCGGTGCAGGGCGCGGTCGACGACCGGGGCGGGACCGAAGATCGCGCCGGGGTGACACGTCAGTACGTCGTCGCCCGCCGCGGCGCGCCGATGCGCTTCGACGAACGCGGCCAGCTTGGTGACGGTGTAGGGGTCGTTGGGCGGGTGGGCCAGCACGGGCGCCTCTTCGAAGTCGACGCCGGTGCTCAGGTCGAGGAAGGTGGCCGTGCTCAGGGCGACCACCCGGCGCATGGCGTGGGCCTTGCCCGCGTCCAGGACGTTGGTGGTGCCGACCAGGTTGACGGCCTTGAAGTCCTCGAGGTCCTGGCTCGCGCCGCCCAGCAGCGCCGCGCAGTGGATCGCCGCGTCGGCGCCCTTGGCGGCGCGCAGCACGTCGTCGGCGTCGCGGATGTCGCCCTGGATGAGTTCGACCCCAATACCGGAGAGCGCCGCGGCTTCGCCCGGATCGCGGACCAGAGCCCGCACGCGGTCGCCGCGCGCGATCAGCTGCTCGCACACGTTGCCGCCGGTCTGCCCGGTCGCGCCGGTGACGAAGATCGTGCTGGGCATGTGCGTCCTCCCGTTACAGATCGAACATATTCAGTCAAGACTGTAACGCTTGACGTGCGAATGTTCTATATTGACTCCCATGGCACTCGATCCCTCCAGCGTCCTACTCACCGACCGCGTCGCGGTGGTCACCGGCGGCGGCGCGGGCATCGGCCGCGGCATCGCGGCGGGATTCAAGGCCTTCGGCGCGAAGGTGGCGATCTGGGAACGCAACCCCGAGTCGTGCGCGTCGGCCGCCGCCGAGCTCGGTGCGCTGGGCATCACGGTCGACGTCCGTGACAGCGCCGCGGTCGACGCCGCGCTGGCGCAGACCTGCGCCGAACTCGGCACGGTGACGATCCTGGTCAACAACGCCGGGGGAGTGTTCTGGTCGGGCATCCTCGACACCACCGAGAACGGGTGGGACGCGCTGTACAAGTCGAACCTGCGCCACATCTACCTGTGCACCCAGCGGGTGGCCCGCGTCCTGGTCGAGCAGAAGTTGCCGGGCAGCATCATCAGCGTCACCTCGATCGAAGGGGTGCGCGCCGCACCGGGTTACGCGACTTACGCCGCCGCCAAGGCCGGCGTCATCAACTACACCAAGACCGCCGCGCTCGAACTCGCCCCGCACGGCATCCGGGTCAACGCGCTCGCGCCCGACATCACCCTGACCGAGGGCATCATGCAGATGGCCCCGCCCGGTTCCGAGCAGCGCTTCGGCCGCACGGTGCCGATGGGCCGCGCGGGTCACGTCGACGAAATGGCCAGCGCCGCAGTGTTTCTCGCCTCGGATATGTCCAGCTACATCACCGGCCAAACCATCCACGTCGACGGCGGCACCCAGGCCGCCAGCGGGTGGTATCACCACCCGGAAACCGACGTGTACGTTCTCGGCCCGAGCAGTTAGGTTGAATCGATGCCACGTATCGCGCCAATCCCGGTGGAGCAGCTCAGTTCACGTTCCCGCGAAATCGTGGAGGCCGGCGTCGCGGCCGGGCTCTACGCAACGCCGGTACCGCTGCAGATCTTCGCCTATCGCAGCGCGCAGCTCGAGCAGGTCAACATGGCCCGCACGCACCTCGGCGCCGGCACCCTGCTCGGCGGTCGGATCTTGGAGTTGCTGCGCATCCGCAGCGCCCAACTCGGCGAATGCGCACCGTGTAGCCAGTCACGCAAGCATGATTCGATCACCGACGAGGACGTCGCCTGCCTGCTGGCGCCGGGCCACGACGCGCTGACACCGCAAGAGCGGATGGCCGTCGAATTCCTCGACCTGCTTTCCGCGGACCACCATGCGATGGACGACGAGTTCTACAAGCGCCTAGGGGAGCACTTCACCGCCGCGCAGATCATCGAGCTCGGGTTCACCTGCGCCGGGACGATGGGATTGCACCGGTTCATCCACACCCTCGACGTCTACGGCGACTCGCCGCCCGTCATCGACTACAGCGACGATCAGGTCGACCGCGCCAAGTCGGACTGAGTCCTTCGATACCGCAACGTGTTTCATCGGGCGATGCGCCGCTGCATCGGTGCGGCGACGAGATCTGCCCCGGATGGCGGAAGTAGGAGAAGGCGTCCGACGAACAGGTCCGCGCGGGGGAGGGTGCTGACGCCATCCGGCGCGGACCTGCCTGGGCCGTCGATAGTTTCGCCGCCCAGGTCGCCATCGTCACGCGCTGGCATTGGTAGCCGCTAGGGACTTTGGTCATCTGCCCGCCCGCCCGGATTTAAGTAGCCGACTACTGCATCCCGGTTTGGCGATTGGTGTGAGGCTGGGCTGCATTCCGATCAGCTAGCGGGAGAACAGATATGTCGTATGTGATCGTGGCGCCGGAGATGCTGACGGCGGCGGCGGGGGATCTGGACACCATCGGGTCTGACCTGAGCGTGGCTCGAACGGCAGCAGCGGTGCCGACCATCAACTTGGTCCCCGCGGGCGGCGATGAGGTGTCGGCCGGTATCGCGCACCTGTTCTCCCGTTATGCCGAGGACTTTCACGGGTTGGCCGGCACGGCAGCGGCGTCTCACGAGCAGTTTGCCCAGCACCTCAAGACAGGTGCGGGCTGGTATAGCGGCATCGAAAAGCTCCACACCGCGCTGTTGAGAATCAGCCTTCATTTTCACGATCGCTATTTAGAACCCTGGGTGAATTCGCTGCCGGCACCGTTACGGCGACTGTTGCAGCGCATCGATGATGCAATAACAACCACCTTCGCAATCCTCGTCGGGCTTCCGGTGATCATTGGTTTTATTGCGTTCCTCCTGTTGTTTGCATTTTTGGGGAGTATTGGGGAGTAGACCTAACCCGGCTAGGGACCATGGTCAGTCGCCCGCTCGCCCGGATTTAAGTAGCCGACTACTGCATCCCGCTCCAGCGATGGGTGTGAGGCTGGGCTGCGTTCCGATCAGCTGGTGGGAGGACGGATATGTCGTATGTGGTTGTGGCGCCGGAGATGCTGACGGCGGCGGCGGGGGATCTGGACACCATCGGGTCTGACCTGAGCATGGCCCGAACGGCAGCGGCAGTGCCGACCATCAACTTGGTCCCCGCGGCCGGCGACGAGGTGTCGGCCGGTATCGCGCACTTGTTCTCCCGTTACGCCGAGGACTTTCACGGGTTGGCCGGCAAGGCGGCGGCCTCTCACGAGCAGTTTGCGCAGCACCTGAAAACAGGCGCGGCCTGGTATACCGGCATCGAAAAGTTCCACACCACGCTGCTCAGAGCTGTGTATTCCTTTCAGGAGCACTATTTCGGACCCTGGCTGAATTCGCTGCCGCCACAGTTACAGCAGCTGGTGTGGCAAATCAATCAGTTTCTCCACAACACAGGAGACGCCCTATTCGCAATCTTCGTCGGGATTCCGGTGATTATTGGCATTATTGTGCTCCTCGTATTGGCGGAATATTTTGCGTACCTCTAACAACCGTGAACTCTGCGGCCGTTTGTCCGCGGCGACGCAACACGTAGGCGCGCCCGCCACGGGCGGGCGCGGATCGAGGTATCGCGGAAACCGTTGACCGCGTTGAGCTTTGCTCGGTTGGTGGCCACCTGATCGCCGGAACCTGACGTGGCCGCCGCCGAGTCCGACAACAACCATCACGTTCAGCTCAAAGACACGTTGCCTCGGGTGGAGCAAAGCGACGCGAACACCTGTGCCGCATCTCAGCGTTTGCTGTGGAAGCGGACATTCACTAGGCGCCCATGCGCGTAGCGGCATACGCTGCTGATCGGGGGTGGACGCACCATGGAGGCAGAATGTCCCCGACGATTCGCTTCGCTGCCGGGTTCGTTGCGTGCGTGGTCACGGTCGCGGTATCGCCGCCGGCCAACGCCGGTCCGCTAGACCCCATCCCGGGCAACGGGGTCTTCGTGGTGGGACCCGACATAGCGCCGGGCCTCTACCGCACAGCTGGGTCGGCGTCGACGTTCGGGGTGTGGATCAACAACGTGCCGACCCAAGGCTCGATGTGCGCGTGGTTTACCTACAGCACCCCCGACGCGAACAAGGATCATGTCGTCCAGACGAACATGTCGGTGGGTCCGATGTTCGCGAATATCAACACCACGATCAAAGCCTTCGAGTCGCAGAACTGCCAGCCCTGGGAGCGGGTGCCGTAACCGCGGCCAGAACCGTTCGCTCACCGTCGGATTCGGCGGTCAGCCTCGCCGCCCGGCGCGTTCGGCGAAGGCATCGAGCGCGGCGAGCGCTTCGGGCGAACGCCACACTCGGCGACTGGCGGCGGACTCCGATCGCAAGAACGCGGACGCAAACGGTACGACTCACCTCCGAGCGCAGCCTCGAAACGCGTGACTCGTTGCTGGCGTGTTCGGCGTCCGCGAACAGAGCTGCCGGCAAGTCCAGGGTCAGGTCGGCGATGCCGGCCGGCACGGCAGGGCGGTAGGCGCCGTACTTCGGCGCCGGCGCGCTTGCATATCTTCGCCCCCGTGGTTCCCAACGAACTTCCTCGTAGGTGATGGGCTAAGTGAGGTCATCGTCCTGGATCAACCTCACTTAGCCACATAAGTGAGGTAACTGGTGCGGGTGACGTCGGCTGGCACGCCCTGCATATGCAGTGATCAACGCCAACGCACAACCCGCGTTCACGCACACCTGGAAGGTGGGCCGAATCAGCCCGACTTTCCCGGCTGCCCGGTGGCGCCGTCGCCCGCGGGGCCGGTGCCGCCGTCACCGCCGGGGCCACCGCGACCGCCGGGGCCGATCAGCCCGGCGCCGCCGCCGTCGCCGCCGTTCCCGCCGTCTGCGCCGTACCCGGCCCCGGAGTTGCCGCCGTCGCCGCCGGCGCCTCCGCCGCCGCCGATGCCTAACGTGACGGCCTGGCCGCCGTCGCCTCCCGTGCCGCCGGCCCCGCCGCTGTCGCCGGTGGAAACGGTGCTGCCCGTGGCGGTCCCGGAGTTGCCGCCGGCGCCACCGGCGCCACCGTGACCGCCGGTGCCGAACGCGACGGTCCCGCCGGCCCCACCTGCGCCGCCGCCCCCACCGATGTCGCCTGTGGAGATGGTGCTGTTGGTGACGGTCCCCGCTGACCCGCCGTCACCGCCGGTGCCGCCGGCTCCGCCTTGGTAGGCCTCGATGCCGGAACCACCACTACCGCCGGCTCCGCCGTTACCGCCGCTATCGCCCGTGCCAACGATGCTGTCGGTGATGGTTCCACCGGTGCCACCGGCGCCGCCGCTGCCGCCGTGGCCGCCCACGCCGAAGACGTAGGCGCTACCGCCGCTGCCGCCGGCACCACCGTCACCACCGACGTCGCCCGCAATGACGGTGCTTGATTGGCTCACGGCCCCGCCGTCACCGCCGTTGCCGCCGGCCCCGCCGGACCCACCATTGCCGTAGACCGCCCCGCCCTCGCGGCCGTCTCCGCCTGCTCCGCCGGCTCCACCGTGGTCGCCGACGGAGACGGTGCTCGATTGGCTCACGGCCCCGCCGTCGCCGCCGTTGCCGCCGGCTCCCCCGGCCCCACCGTGGCCGAGATACCCGGCCGGCCCGCCATCCGCGCCCGCTCCACCGGTCCCGCCGTTGGCGCCGACGTTCACCGTGCTGGCGATGACGTTGCCGCCGTTGCCGCCGTCGCCGCCCGCCCCGCCGGCAGCGCCGCTGGTACGGGCAAGCCCGACGGTTCCGCCCGCTCCGCCCGCTCCGCCATTAGCGCCTGTGCCGACGATGCTGTTGGTCACAGTTCCACCGTCACCGCCGGCCCCGCCGACACCACCACGACCTCCAGGGCCGCCGGCGTTGTTACCGCCCACGCCGCCGGCACCGCCGGCACCGCCGTTATCGCCGGTGGTCAGGCTGCTGTCGGTGACCGCACCGGCGTCACCGCCCGCCCCGCCGCTACCTCCATGGGCCGGGGCACCGACATATGTTGCCGGCCCGCCGACTCCGCCCACTCCACCGGTGCCGCCGTAGTCGCCGGCAGCGACGGTGCTGCCGGTAACCGCACCGCCGTCACCACCTGCACCGCCGTTGCCTGCGCGGCCGCCGTCGCCGACGACGCCGCCGATCGCCCCGTTGCCGCCGGCCCCGCCGTCGCCGCCGACATCGCCGGTGTCGGTGATGTTTGAGCCGTTGGTGACGGCCCCGGCGGCTCCACCGGCGCCGCCCTGTCCGCCGATGCCGCCGTTGCCGATCGTCCCGCCAGAGCCGCCGGCACCACCGTCGCCGCCGGTGCCGCCGGTGTCGCCCGAGTGGACGATGCTGTTGCTGACCGCGCCCCCGTCGCCGCCGTCGCCGCCGTTACCCCCGTGGCCGCCGGTGCCCCACAGCGCGGGAACGCTGCCGGCGCCTCCGGCCCCGCCCGCGCCGCCGGTGTCGCCCGAGTAGAGGGTGCTGTCGGTGACCGTCCCGGCGTCGCCGCCGCTGCCGCCGGAACCGCCGCTGCCGCCGGTACCGATGCCGATGCCGATGCCTCCATCGCCGCCCCGCCCGCCCGCACCCCCGATGTCACCGGAGTAGACGGTGCTGCCGCCGCTGACCGCACCAGCGTCACCCCCGGCGCCGCCAGCCCCGCCGTCTCCGCCATCACCGACGATCCCAGCGGCCCTGCCGCCGGCGCCCCCGGCTCCGCCTGCCCCACCGTTGTCGCCCGAGTCGATGGTGCCGCCGTTGACCGCACCACCTTTACCGCCAGCGCCGCCGGCGCCGCCATTACCGCCGTTGCCGGCCGCCGCGCCGCCGTGACCGCCCGCTCCGCCGGCACCACCCGCTCCGCCATTACCGCCGGCAACTGTCGCGTCGGCGCCGTCCCCGCCGGCACCGCCCGCCCCGCCATTGCCGATCAATCCGGCGGCACCGCCGTCGCCGCCGGCGCCGCCTTGGCCGATCAGCCCGCCGAGACCGGCGGCCCCGCCGGCGCCACCCTTGCCGCCGTTGCCTGACAGCAACCCGCCGGCCCCACCGGCACCGCCGGCACCGCCGTTGGCGCCGGCACCGCCGGCCCCACCGTTGCCGATCAGCCCGGCGGCCCCGCCGGCGCCGCCCTGGCCGGCCGCGTCGGTCGCCCCGGCCCCGCCGTTACCGAACAGGATCCCGCCGGCGCCGCCGTTGGCCTGCGCCAAGGTGCCGCCGGACACCCCGTCGGCGCCGTTGCCGATCAGCGGTCGCCCCACCAGCGCTTGGGTGGGCGCATTAACTGCGGCGACTAGGTCCCGACCGATCGTGGCCTCGGCCGATGCGTACTGCGCGGCGCCGGCTTTCAGTGACTGCGCGAACTGGTCATGGAACGCCGTCGCGTGAGCGCTGAGCGTCTGATAGGCCCGCGCGTGTGAGCCGAACAGTTCGGCCACCGCCGCTGAGACCTCGTCGGCTGCCGCTGCGGCTACGCCTGTCGTAGGCAGTGCCGCGGCCGCGGTGGCCGCTTTGATTGCCGAACCGATATTTGCCAAATCTGTTGTGGCTGCGGCTATTACGTCCGGCGCTGCGATCACGTACGACATTCGGTACCTCCGACCGGCGGTTCACGACCCGGCGGTCGCCTGGCGCGGTCGTCGAGCCCTGTCGAAAACGATTCGAAGCGTAGCGCGATAGCGGCGACACAAACCCAAATTCGCGCATACCGGCTGCGACGATTCGTAAGCGCGTTGGTGATTTCTGCATATCGTGGCTATCGCCTCGACTAAACGGTCGGCGAGCGCGATCGCCGCGGTTTTAGGAGCGTGAATCGGATTGGGCCGGGCCAAATTTGGACGAGTGGGGTTCGTGTTTGGCGACATCGGTCACGGGCAGGTCCCATTGTCCTTAAGCCTCAATGCGACACCGGCGGCGTGACGATCCTCTTCGGTACACACCTACAACTGTCTGGGCGACTTTTCCGTGGCCGGAAGCAACGCCCGCCCAGATCGAACGTGTCGCCGAGGCCAGCAGAGACGCGCTCGCATTGCGTTTTCAGCACTGCGAAGCAGAATCGGTCGGCCTAATGGAGCTATACAAAGTTATGGATGACGGGGGATTCGTGGATCCAGCAGAAGCACACAAGCGCCTCGATGGTGCCGTCGCCGATTGTTACGGATGGCCCGCTGACGTTGCACAAGACCTGCCTGCCTTGAGCCGATTGCTGGAAGACCTAAACCGAGAGATTAGTGGCGGCGCCCGGACCTATCAGCCGGCGTGGGAAGGGCCAGAGGAAGAACAACTTCCGATAACTTGACGCGGCCATTGAGCCCCTTTGATCTACTCGCCCGAATTCGCGGGCGGGCTTGGCTGCCGTTGCTTGCTCGGTCTGCCCGGTGCTTCGTCGCCGTAATAGACGACCGTGCGCCCGCCCGACGCCATTAATAACAAGCCGAACCCGGTAAGCGCCCCGAACGGGATCCACCAAAACCAGCCGTGCTTCACAGCGAGATATGCGAGGCCCCAGCCGAGCGCGAACGTGATGCCAGCGATGATGATCATTCCCGCTACTGCGACCGGATTGATATGGCGCACCGCGCGTTGTTTGCGACGGTCCGAGTGCTGTTGGACTTCATACCTGATGAGGTCCTCCATCACCGGTTTTGCCGTTTCAGGGAGCTCTTTCAGGATCGCGGAATCACGCTCAATTTTGCGTACCAGCCTGGTATCCGACGTGGAGAAGATGCTGCTAGCGAATAGCGTCACCAAGCTCACGATCAGATTCGCACCCGCTGCCAAAAGCCCAGTTGCTCCGCTCATCAACTTGCGATTATGGCGCGGTGTTAGGCGAGAACGAAGCTTGGCGCGCCGAGTCGAATCGGACGGCCCGGTCGTCTGCGGGCCATCCGCTGGTTGGCTCACCGGCGGTCTCTGTGTCACTCGGGCAGCAGCACCCGCAAGTCGCGCGCGGGACCCCACCCGCTAGGGGAGTGCTGGTCACGGTCCTGCGGGGGACCGTGGTGCCGACGGAGCGGTGGCCAGGCGTTAGGTGCCCGTTATTTCACGCGTCCTGGACGGATCTTGGTTTGCGGTGCCCCCGGCAGGATTCGAACCTGCGGCCTTCTGCTCCGGAGGCAGACGCTCTATCCCCTGAGCTACGGGGGCGCACGAACAGACATTGCGCCGTTGGGGCCCCGATAGACTAACGCATCGTGGTGACCCCTCGGCCACCGCAATGGATTCGGGGCGGGACCACTACAGACCATAGGATGGACGCTCGTGACCCCCGCCGACCTGGCTGAGCTGCTCAAAAGCACCGCATCCGCGGTGCTGACCGAGCATGGCCTGGACGTGTCGGCGTTGCCGCCGACCGTCACGGTGGAACGCCCGCGCAACCCCGAGCACGGCGATTACGCCAGCAACCTGGCCCTGCAGCTGGGCAAGAAGGTCGGCGCAAACCCGCGTGAGCTGGCCGGATGGCTCGCCGAGGCGCTATCCCACGAAGACGGCATCGCCGCAGCAGAAGTCGCCGGGCCGGGCTTCATCAACATGCGCCTGGAAGCCTCGGCGCAGGCCACGATCGTCAACACCGTCATCGACAAGGGCGACAGCTTCGGCAACTCCGACGACCTGGCCGGGCACAAGATCAACCTCGAATTCGTCTCGGCCAACCCGACCGGCCCGATCCACATCGGCGGCACCCGCTGGGCCGCCGTCGGCGACGCCCTGGGCCGGCTGCTCACGACGCAAGGCGCCGATGTGGTGCGCGAATACTATTTCAACGACCACGGCGCCCAGATCGACCGCTTCGTCAGCTCGCTGATCGCCGCCGCCAAAGACGAGCCCGTCCCGGACGACGGCTACGCGGGTGCCTACATCATCGACATCGCCGCCCAGGTCCTCGACAAGGCGCCCGACGCGCTCAGCCTGCCCGAAAACGAGATGCGCGAGACCTTCCGCGAAATCGGTGTCGACCTGATGTTCACCCACATCAAGGAGTCGCTGCACGAGTTCGGCACCGACTTCGACGTCTACACCCACGAAGAGTCGATGCACACCAGCGGCCGCGTCGACGAGGCCATCGCCCGGCTGCGCGACACCGGCAACATCTACGAAAAGGACGGCGCAAGCTGGTTGCGCACCAGCGCTTTTGGCGACGACAAGGACCGCGTCGTGATCAAAAGCGACGGCAATCCCGCCTACATCGCCGGCGATCTCGCCTACTACCTGGACAAGCGGCAACGCGGCTTCGACCTGTGCATCTACATGCTCGGCGCCGACCACCACGGCTACATCCTGCGGCTCAAGGCCGCGGCCCAGGCCTTCGGCGACGACCCGGCACGCGTCGAGGTCCTCATCGGGCAAATGGTCAACCTGGTCCGCGACGGCCAACCGGTCCGGATGAGCAAGCGGGCCGGCACCGTGATCACGCTCGACGACCTGGTGGAGGCGATCGGAGTCGACGCCGCGCGCTACAGCCTGATCCGCTCGTCGGTGGACACCGCGATCGACATTGACCTGGCGCTGTGGTCCTCGGCGTCCAACGAAAACCCGGTCTATTACGTGCAATACGCGCACGCCCGGCTCTCGGCGCTGGCCCGCAACGCCGCCGAACTCGGCCTGATCGCCGATACCGACCACCTCGAGCTGCTCAACCACGGCAAAGAGGGCACGCTGCTGCGGACCATCGGCGAATTCCCGCGGGTGCTCAAAACCGCTGCGGCGCTACGGGAACCGCACCGCGTGTGCCGCTACCTGGAGGACCTCGCCGGTGACTACCACCGGTTCTACGACTCGTGCCGGGTTTTGCCGCAGGGCGACGAGCAGCCGACCGAGCTGCACACCGCACGCCTCGCGCTGTGTCAGGCCACGCGTCAGGTGATCGCCAACGGCCTGCAAATCCTCGGTGTCAGCGCCCCGGAGCGCATGTGAACGTCCATCCCGCCGGACCCCGGCACGCCGAAGAAGCCCGTCACGCCGAAAGCCCGCCGCGCCCGCAGTCGGCCGACGAGCTGCTACGGCTGGCGCCAAATGTCTGGCCCCGCAACACGACTCGCGACGACGACGGAGCGGCCGCCATCGCCGGGGTCAAGCTGACCGACCTCGCGCACGAGTACGGCACCCCGCTGTTCGTCGTCGACGAGGACGACTTCCGCGGCCGCTGCCGAGAGATCGCGGAGGCGTTCGGCGGTGGCGCCAACGTGCACTACGCCGCGAAGGCGTTCCTGTGCAGCGAAATAGCGCACTGGATCAACGAAGAAGGCCTCTCGCTCGACGTCTCGACCGGCGGCGAACTGACCGTCGCGCTGCACGCCGACTTCCCACCGGAGCGAATTATCTTCCACGGCAACAACAAATCGGTCGCCGAGCTGACCGCAGCGGTCAAAGCCGGAGTTGGCCACATCGTCTTAGACTCAATGATCGAGATCGAGCGCCTCGACGCCATCGCCGGCGAGGCGGGCATTGTGCAGGACGTGCTGGTGCGCCTCACCGTCGGCGTGGAGGCGCACACCCACGAATTCATCTCCACCGCACACGAAGACCAGAAATTCGGGCTGTCGGTGGCCAGCGGCGCGGCGATGGCGGCCATCCGGCGGGTGTTCGCCACCGACCACCTGCGACTGGTCGGCCTGCACAGCCACATCGGCTCGCAGATCTTCGAGGTCGACGGCTTCGAACTCGCCGCGCATCGGGTCATCGGCCTGCTCCGCGAGATCGTCGCCGAGTTCGGCCCGGAGCGGACGGCGCAGCTATCGACCGTGGATCTCGGTGGCGGACTGGGCATCTCGTACCTGGCGCCCGACGATCCGCCGCCGGTGGCCGAGCTGGCGGCCAAGTTGAGCGCCATCGTGCGCAGCGAGTCGGCGGCCGTCGGACTGCCGGCGCCGCGGCTGGCGGTCGAACCCGGCCGCGCCATCGCCGGACCCGGCACCATCACGCTCTATGAGGTGGGCACCGTGAAGGACGTCGATGTCAGTGCCGCGGCGCACCGGCGTTACGTCAGCGTGGACGGCGGCATGAGCGACAACATCCGCACCGCACTGTATGACGCGCAGTACGACGTCCGGCTGGTCTCGAGGACCAGCAGCGCACCGGCCACGGCGGCGCGTGTCGTCGGAAAGCACTGCGAGAGTGGCGATATCGTCGTGCGTGACACCTGGGTGCCCGACGACCTAAAGCCCGGTGACCTGCTCGGGGTGGCCGCCACCGGTGCCTACTGCTATTCGCTGTCGAGCCGTTACAACATGGTCGGCCGTCCCGCCGTGGTGGCGGTGCGGGCCGGGCAGGCCCGCCTGATCCTGCGCCGGGAGACGGTCGACGATCTGCTGAGTTTGGAAGTGAGGTGACCAGTGTCCCGTAACGGAGAAGCCGAAAAGGTAGTCGGCGTCGCGGTACTCGGATTGGGCAACGTCGGCAGCGAAGTCGTCCGCATCATCGAGGACAGCGCAAACGATCTCGCGGCCCGCGTCGGCGCCCCGGTGGTGCTGCGCGGCGTGGGGGTGCGCCGCGTCGCCGCCGACCGCGGGGTCCCCGTCGAACTGCTCACCGACAACATCGAAGAACTCTGCTCACGCGACGACGTCGACATCGTCGTCGAGGTGATGGGGCCGGTCGAACCGTCCCGCAAGGCGATCTTGTGCGCGCTCGAGCACGGTAAATCCGTGGTGACAGCGAACAAGGCGCTGTTGTCCACGTCCACCGGCGAATTGGCCCAGGCGGCCGAAAACGCGCATGTGGACCTGTATTTCGAGGCGGCGGTGGCGGGCGCCATCCCGGTCATCCGGCCGCTGACCCAGTCGCTGGCCGGCGACACGGTGCTGCGGGTGGCCGGCATCGTCAACGGCACCACCAACTACATCCTGTCCGAGATGGACAACACCGGAGCCAGCTACGACGCGGCCCTGGCCGACGCCAGCGCCCTGGGCTATGCCGAGGCCGACCCCACCGCCGACGTCGAGGGCTATGACGCCGCGGCCAAGGCCGCGATCCTGGCCTCGATCGCCTTCCACACCCGGGTGACCGCCGATGACGTCCACCGCGAGGGCATCACCAAGGTCACTCCCGCCGACTTCGCGACGGCACGGGCCCTGGGCTGCACCATCAAGTTGCTGTCCATCTGCGAGCGGATCACCAGCGACGATGGCCGCCAACGGGTTTCGGCCCGCGTCTACCCGGCGCTGGTTCCCCTGTCGCATCCGCTGGCCACGGTCAACGGAGCCTTCAACGCCGTGGTGGTCGAGGCCGAAGCGGCCGGGCGGCTGATGTTCTACGGTCAGGGGGCCGGGGGGGCGCCCACCGCCTCGGCGGTCACCGGCGACCTGGTGATGGCCGCGCGCAACCGGGTGCTGGGCAGCCGCGGACCGAAAGAGTCCAGGTACGCCCAACTTCCCGTCGCACCAATGGGTTTCATCTCCACCCGCTACTACGTCAGCATGAACGTTGCCGACACGCCGGGCGTATTGTCCTCGGTGGCAGCGGAATTCGCCAAGCGCGAGGTCAGCATCGCCGAGGTCCGCCAGGAGGGCGTGGTGGACGAGGGCGGCCGGCGGGTCGGCGCCCGCGTCGTGGTGGTCACGCACCACGCCACCGACGCGGCACTGTCCGAAACCGTGGAAGCGCTCGCCGACCTGGACGTCGTGCACGATGTCGCAAGCGTGCTGCGCCTGGAAGGAACCGACGAATGAGCGTTCCGCGCACGGCCATTCACCAACCGTGGCCGGGGGTGATCGCGGCGTATCGCGATCGCCTACCGGTGGCCGCGGACTGGACGCCGATCACCCTGCAGGAGGGCGGCACCCCGCTGATCCCGGCGGCCAGGCTCTCCGAACAGACCGGCTGCACGGTGTACCTCAAGGTCGAGGGCCTCAACCCCACCGGCTCGTTCAAGGACCGCGGCATGACGATGGCGGTCACCGACGCGGTGGCGCGCGGCCAACAGGCCGTGTTGTGCGCCTCCACCGGAAACACCTCGGCGTCGGCGGCGGCCTACGCGGCGCGCGCCGGCATCACCTGCGCGGTCCTCATCCCGCAGGGCAAGATCGCGATGGGCAAGCTCGCGCAGGCGGTCATGCACGGCGCCAAGGTCATCCAGATCGACGGCAACTTCGACGACTGCCTGGAACTGGCCCGCAAGATGGCGAACGATTTCCCGACGATCTCGTTGGTCAACTCGGTCAACCCGGTGCGCATCGAGGGCCAGAAGACGGCGGCCTTCGAGATCGTCGACGCGCTGGGCGCCGCGCCGGACATCCACGCCCTTCCGGTCGGCAACGCGGGCAACATCACCGCGTATTGGAAGGGATACACCGAGTATCACCAGGACGGCGTGATCGACAAGCTGCCCCGGATGCTGGGCACCCAGGCCGCCGGCGCGGCGCCCCTGGTGCACGGCGAACCGGTGCGCAACCCCGAGACCATCGCCACCGCGATCCGCATCGGCTCGCCGGCGTCGTGGACGGCGGCCGTCAACGCGCAGCAGCAGTCCAACGGGCGGTTTTTGGCCGCCACCGACGAGGAGATCCTGGCGGCCTACCACCTGGTGGCCAGCTCCGAGGGCGTCTTCGTCGAGCCCGCCTCGGCCGCCAGCATCGCCGGCCTGCTCAAGTCCATCGAAGACGGCTGGGTGGAGCGCGGGTCGACGGTGGTGTGCACCGTGACCGGCAACGGCCTCAAGGATCCCGATACGGCGCTGCGGGACATGCCGCAGGTGTCCGCGCTGCCGGTGGACCCGGTGCTCGTGGTCGAGAAGCTAGGGCTGGTGTAGTGGCAATCGCGCTTCCCGCGGGCCTCATCACCACCGCCGTGGTGTCGGCGTCGAGCGCCAACCTCGGTCCGGGATTCGACAGCCTCGGTTTGGCGCTGAACCTGTGCGACGAGATCGTCGTCGAGACAACGGAATCCGGCTTGCAGGTGGTGGTCGACGGCGAAAGCGCCGACGAGGTGCCGCGGGGCCCGAGCCACCTGGTGGTGCGCGCCGTCCAGCATGGATTGCAGGCGGCCGGGTTCAGCGCCGGTGGTCTGGTCGTGCGCTGCCGCAACGTCATTCCGCATTCCCGCGGTCTTGGGTCCTCCGCGGCGGCTGTGGTCGGCGGCCTGGGGGCAGCCAACGGCCTTGTCGCGCAAATGGATTCAGGAGATTCCAGACCGCTCAGTCAAGCTCAACTGATCCAGTTGTCGTCGGAGTTTGAGGGTCATCCCGACAACGCAGCGGCGGCCGTGTTGGGCGGCGCCGTGGTGTCGTGGATCGACCGAAGCGGCGAGCGGCCCGGCTATTCGGCGGTGCCGCTGCGGCTGCATCCCGATATCCGGATTTTCCTCGCGATCCCCGAAGAGCGCTCCCTGACCGCCGAGACCCGGGGGCTGCTGCCCGACCAGGTCAGCCACTCCGAGGCGCGGTTCAACGTCAGCCGCACCGCACTGCTGGTGGTGGCACTCACCGAACGACCCGACCTGTTGATGGCCGCCACCGAAGATGCGCTTCATCAACCGCAACGCGCCGCGGTGATGCCGGCTTCGGCGGAATACCTGCGGGTCCTGCGGCGTTGTGGCGTGTCAGCGACGCTTTCCGGGGCAGGTCCCTCGGTGATCGCACTGACGACGGAGCCGGAGTTGCCGCGCGAAGCGCTGGAGTACGGTCCCGCAAACGGATTCAGCATTACCGAGATGGCCGCCGGCGACGCGGTTCGCTGGAGCCCGGGAGTCACAGTTCCCGGCTGATCGGCAACGTTTGCAGGAGGGGTTGCTTGCTTCCGACCCAGAAGCGGGCTATCCTCGGACCCGTCCAGCAATCGCAGCATCTGCATCTGCATAAATACTGCCTTGACGCTAGGACGACTACCAAATTCTTCTCGTGAACGAGGTTCGCCGTTTGACCGCCGATCCCGGCGATCATCGTTGCAGAGTCGATTGGGCACTCGGCGAATTGGCTGAATGCAAATAACCCCCTGTCTGACTGATCAGCAGGGGAAGAAAGGAAATCCGTGACTGATACGGACCTCAACGTCATCACGGCTGGCGAAAGTACCGACGGCAATCAGCGGTCGGACGCCGTGACCACGAACAATCAAGACGCCCAATCCTCGGCTTCTAACGACAAAGGCGCCGACAAGGGTTCGCTGTCCACCATGGTGCTGCCCGAACTGCGTGCCTTGGCCAATCGGGCCGGTGTCAAGGGCACGTCGGGCATGCGTAAGAACGAACTCATCGCCGCGATCCAGGAAACCAGGGGACAGGGACAGGCCAACGGCGCGGCCACCCCCCAGGAAAACCACAAAGATTCCAGCGAATCCACCCCCGCGCCAAGCCCTGAAGCGGCTGCGCCGCAAGGGGACCAGCCCGATTCGGCGAATTCCGGGGGCTCGGAGAACCGCCGCGAGCGGCGCGGTGCCTCCCGTGAATCGGGCGCGGCCACCCGGCCCGACGAGGACACGTCCACCCAGCAGGACAGCAAGCGCGAACCTGACCGCGGCGGCGACCAGAGCGGCGACCAGCAAGGCTCGGGCGGCCAGCAGCGTCGCGACTCCAATCAGAACCAGAACCAAAACCAGCAAGACGACGACGGCGAAGGCCGTCAAGGCCGGCGCGGCCGGCGCTTCCGTGACCGCAGGCGCCGCGGCGAACGCACCGGCGAGGGTGGCGACACCGAACTGCGCGAGGACGACGTCGTCCAGCCGGTGGCCGGCATCCTCGACGTCCTCGACAACTACGCCTTCGTGCGCACCTCCGGCTACCTGGCCGGCCCGCACGACGTCTACGTCTCGATGAACATGGTCCGCAAGAACGGCCTGCGCCGCGGCGACGCGGTGACCGGTGCGGTTCGCGTGCCCAAGGAGGGCGAGCAGCCCAACCAGCGGCAGAAGTTCAACCCGCTGGTGCGTCTGGACAGCGTCAACGGCGGATCGGTCGAGGACGCCAAGAAGCGGCCCGACTTCACCAAATTGACGCCGTTATACCCCAACCAGCGGCTGCGGCTGGAAACCACGCCGGACCGGCTGACCACCCGGGTCATCGACCTGATCATGCCGATCGGCAAGGGCCAGCGTGCGCTGATCGTGTCGCCGCCCAAGGCCGGCAAGACGACGATCCTGCAGGACATCGCCAACGCGATCACCAAGAACAATCCGGAATGCCACCTCATGGTCGTGCTCGTCGACGAGCGCCCTGAAGAGGTCACCGACATGCAGCGTTCGGTCAAGGGCGAGGTCATCGCCTCCACCTTCGACCGGCCGCCGTCGGACCACACCCAGGCCGCCGAGCTGGCCATCGAGCGCGCGAAGCGGCTCGTGGAGCAGGGCAAGGACGTCGTGGTGCTGCTCGACTCGATCACCCGCCTCGGGCGCGCCTACAACAACGCGTCGCCCGCGTCGGGTCGCATCCTGTCCGGCGGTGTCGACTCCACCGCGCTGTACCCGCCCAAGCGGTTCCTGGGTGCGGCCCGCAACATCGAGGAGGGCGGATCGCTGACGATCATCGCCACCGCGATGGTCGAGACCGGCTCCACCGGTGACACGGTGATCTTCGAGGAGTTCAAGGGCACCGGCAACGCCGAGCTCAAGCTCGACCGCAAGATCTCCGAGCGCCGGGTCTTCCCCGCCGTCGACGTGAACCCGTCCGGCACCCGCAAGGACGAGCTGCTGCTCTCGCCCGACGAGTTCGGCATCGTGCACAAGCTGCGCCGCGTGCTTTCCGGCCTGGATTCGCATCAGGCCATCGACCTGCTGATGAGCCAGCTTCGCAAGACCAAGACCAACTACGAATTCCTGGTCCAGGTGTCCAAGACGACGCCGGGCATGGATAACGACTAGCCTCTCAGGCTGTGGCGGAGACCCTTCAGCAGTTACTTCGCGAGCGCCTCGAGCAGGACACACCGGCCGTCAAGTACGGCGACGCGGTCTGGACCTGGCGCGAACATCTGGCGGGCGCCACCGCCACCGCGGCGGCCCTGATCCGCGCCGCTGACCCAAACCGGCCGCTGCACGTCGGCGCGCTGCTGGGCAACACCCCCGAGATGCTCACCGCCATGGCGTCGGCCGCGCTCGGCGGCTACGTGCTCTGCGGGATCAACGACACCCGCCGCGGCGAGGCGCTGTCCCGCGACATCCTGCGCGCCGACTGTCAGATCCTGCTCACCGATCCGGCGCACAAAGAGTTGCTCGACGGCCTGGAACTACCGGGCGTCCAGGTGCTGGACGTGACCAGCGCAACGTGGTCGGCCCTGCTCGCCGACGCCGGCCCGCTGTCCCCGCACCGCGAGGTCGCGCCCACCGACACGTTCATGATGATCTTCACCTCGGGGACCAGCGGCGAGCCCAAGGCGGTGCAGATCACCCACCTGGTCGTGCTGTTCGCCGGCCTGTCGCTCATCGAGCGATTCGAGGTCACCGCGTCCGACGTCTGCTACCTGTCGATGCCGCTGTTTCACTCCAACGCGCTGATGGCGGGCTGGAGCGTGGCGGTGGGCGCCGGCACCGCCATGGTGCCCGCCACGTTCTCGGCATCCGGGTTGTTGCCCGACCTGCGCCGCTACGGCGCCACCTACATGAACTACGTCGGCAAGCCGCTGGCGTACGTGCTGGCCACGCCCGAGCGGCCCGACGACCACGACAACCCGTTGCGTGTCGCCTTCGGCAACGAGGCCAGCGATCGCGACATCGCCGCATTCAGCCGCCGTTTCGACTGCATCGTGTGGGACGGTTTCGGCTCCACCGAGGGCGCGATCATCATCACCCGCGAAGACGGCTGTCCGCCCGGATCGCTGGGCCGGGGCTTTCCCGGGGTGGGCATCTACAACCCGGACACGCTGGCCGAATGTCCCGACGCGGTGTTCGGCCCCGACGGCGCCCTGACCAACGCCGAAGAGGCGATCGGCGAGTTGGTCAACACGACGGGCGCGGGCATGTTCGCCGGCTACTACAACGACCCGGAGGCCACCGACTCGCGCGTTCGGAACGGCATGTACTGGTCGGGCGACCTGGCCTACCGCGACGCCGACGGGTGGATCTACTTCGCCGGCCGCAGCGGCGATTGGTTGCGCGTCGACGGCGAGAACATGACCACGGCGCCCATCGAACGGATCCTGCAGCGGCTGACGCCCATTAGCCAGGTCGCCGTGTATGCCGTGCCCGACGAAAACGTCGGTGACCAGGTGATGGCGGCGATCGTGCTGGCCGACGGCGCCGAGCTCACGCCCGAGGAATTCGGCGCGTTCCTGGCCGAACAGCACGACTTGTCGCCCAAGGCGTGGCCGCGCTACGTCTGGCTGACCGACCGGCTGCCGATGACCGCGACCAACAAGATCCTCAAACGGGAGCTGATCGCGCGCGGCGCGACCCCCGAAGGCGGTGTGCTGTGGACGCGCGATGCGCGGAGCAGGGTCTACACGTAGCCCGCCGGCCCGCCGGGAATGCCGCGGCGCGTCCCGCTGTTTGGGCTTGTGTAGGTTGACCTGGCATAATCGACGGTCGACCACCCCGGAACCGCCCAAGGTTCTCGGAGTTCTGCCCGGTCAGGGCGGCAAACGATCGAGAAGGACATCATGAAAGCTGACATTCACCCCGCGTACGAAGAGACGACGGTGGTGTGCGGGTGCGGCAACACCTTCCAGACCCGCAGCACCAAGACGGGCGGCCAGATCCACGTCGAGGTGTGCTCGCAGTGCCACCCGTTCTACACCGGCAAGCAAAAGATCCTCGACAGCGGCGGCCGCGTGGCCCGCTTCGAGAAGCGCTACGGCAAGCGCACCAACGCCGAAGCCAACAAATAGCTGCCTTACCGACGCCCGAACTGTGCCGCAACGTGCGCAGGCCGGGCGTCGGTTCGCGTTTGGAGGTGCGACATGACGCAGCCCGTACAGACGATCGACGTGCTGCTCGCCGAACACGCCGAGCTCGAGCAGGCGCTGGCCGATCCCGAACTGCACAGCAAGCCCGACGAGGCGCGCAAGGTCGGGCGCCGATTCGCCCGTCTCGCGCCGATCGTCGCCACCTACCGCAAACTGGCCTCGGCGCGCGACGACCTGGAGACGGCGCGCGAGCTGGCCGTCGACGACGAATCGTTCGCCGACGAGGTCGCCGAGCTGGAGTCGCGCGTCGCCGAACTGGACACCCAACTCACCGACATGCTGGCCCCGCGCGACCCGCATGACGCCGACGACATCGTGCTCGAGGTCAAATCCGGTGAGGGCGGGGAAGAGTCGGCATTGTTCGCCGCCGATCTGGCCCGAATGTACATCCGCTACGCCGAGCGACACGGCTGGACCGTGACGGTGCTGGACGAGACCACCTCGGACCTGGGCGGCTATAAGGACGCGACGCTGGCAATTTCTAATCGCAACGCGAGTGATGGCGACAGCGCCGACGGGGTGTGGTCGCGGATGAAGTTCGAGGGCGGCGTGCACCGCGTCCAGCGTGTCCCGGTGACGGAATCGCAAGGGCGCGTGCACACTTCGGCGGCCGGCGTGCTGGTCTACCCCGAACCCGAGGAAGTCGCGGAGGTGCAGATCGACGAATCGGATCTGCGCATCGACGTCTACCGGTCCTCCGGCAAGGGCGGCCAGGGCGTCAACACCACCGACTCCGCGGTGCGAATCACCCACCTGCCCACCGGGATCGTGGTCACCTGCCAGAACGAACGGTCGCAGCTGCAGAACAAGACCCGCGCCCTGCAGGTGCTGGCCGCGCGACTGCAGGCGCTCGCCGAGGAGCAGGCCCAGGCCGATGCGTCGGCCGACCGGGCCAGCCAGATCCGTACGGTGGACCGCAGCGAACGGATCCGCACCTACAACTTCCCGGAGAATCGGATCGCCGATCACCGCATCAATTACAAGGCGCACAACCTCGATCAGGTGCTCGACGGCGACCTGGACGCGCTGTTCGACGCGTTGAGCGAGGCCGACAAACAATCCCGATTGCAACAGGCCACATGAGCGATCTGCGGCAGGCGATCGACTCGGCGGCGGCGCTGCTTGCCGACGCCGGAATCGATTCCGCGCGTTGCGATGCCGAGCAGTTGGCCGCTCACCTGGCCGGGGTGGACCGCGGCCGGTTGGCCCTGCTGGACCCGCCCGGCGACGAATTTTTCGAGCGCTACCGCGAGGCCGTCGCCACCCGTTCGCGCCGCGTGCCGCTGCAACACGTCACCGGGACGGTGGCGTTCGGGCCGGTGCAGCTCCACGTCGGCCCAGGCGTGTTCATACCCCGCCCGGAGACCGAATGCCTCTTGGAATGGGTTACCGCACAACAACTTGCGCCGCGCCCGGTGATCGTCGACCTGTGTACCGGATCGGGCGCGCTGGCCGCCGCACTGGCCCACCACCGGCCCGGTGCTCGCATCATTGCCATCGACGACTCGGACGCGGCCCTGGATTATGCGCGCCGCAATACCGCGGGGACGGCGGTCGAATTGCTGCGCGCCGACGTCACCGGCGAAGGCCTGCTTCCCGAACTCGAGACACAGGTCGACGTCGTCGTGGCCAATCCGCCCTACATTCCGGACGCTGCCGAGCTGGATCCGGAAGTGGCCCAACATGATCCGCATCACGCGCTGTTTGGTGGTCCCGACGGCATGCGGGTGATCACCGCCGTCGTCGCCCTCGCCGGGCGCTGGCTGCGCGCCGGTGGCCTGTTCGCCGTCGAGCACGACGACACCACTTCAGCGAAGACGGTCGAATTGATCGACAGCTCAACGCTATTCGATGACATCCACGCCCGCCGAGATCTCGCTGGGCGGCCGAGGTTCGTCACAGCCAGGCGGCACCGGTGACTGACATCTACAACTGCGCCGACCCCGCGCAGCGTGCGCGCGGAATCGCCTCGGCGGCAGGGGCGCTCAAAAGCGGACGGCTGGTGGTCATGCCCACCGACACCGTCTACGGCCTCGGCGCCGACGCCTTCGACAGCGCCGCGGTGGGTGCGCTGTTATCGGCAAAGGGGCGGGCCCGCGACATGCCGGTGGGCGTGCTGGTGGGTTCCTGGCACACCATCGAGGGACTGGTCTACGTGATGCCGGAGGGCGCCCGCGAACTGATCCGCGCATTCTGGCCGGGTGCGCTCAGCCTGGTGGTGGAGCAGGCGCCGTCGCTGCACTGGGACCTCGGCGATGCCCGCGGCACCGTGATGCTGCGAATGCCGTTGCACCCGGTCGCTATTGAGCTGCTGCGCGAGGTGGGCCCGATGGCGGTGTCCAGCGCCAACATCTCCGGTCGCCCGCCCGCCGTCGACGTCGACGAGGCCCGCAGCCAGCTCGGCGATCTCGTCGAGGTCTACCTCGACGCGGGCCCGTCCGCGCAGCAGGCGGCGTCGACGATCGTCGACCTGACCGGCGCGACTCCGCGAATCCTGCGGGCGGGTCCGGTGAGCGCCGAGCGCATCGGCGAGGTGCTCGGCCTGGACCCCGCGAGTCTGACCGCCTGACGCCGAGCCGGTCGGCCAGCCTCTCAGTTTGGTGCAGTACGGTCTCCAGGTGTCCAGCGACATAACCAGCCTTGCCGGTGGTTTGCTCGCCCTCTCCGACCGCAGCGCCGGCGTGCCGCTCCGTGAGCTTGCCCTAGTCGGCCTGACCGCGGCGATCATCACCTACTTCGTCACCGGTCCCGTGCGGGTCCTGGCGACCAGGCTGGGCGCGGTCGCTTACCCGCGCGAACGCGACGTGCATGTGACGCCGACCCCGCGCATGGGCGGGCTGGCGATGTTTGTCGGCGTCGTCTCGGCCGTCTTTCTCGCATCCCAACTTCCGGCGCTCACCCGCGGGTTCGTCTACACCAGCGGCATGCCCGCGGTGCTGGTGGCGGGTGCGGTCATCATGGGCATCGGCTTGATCGACGACCGGTGGGGCCTGGACGCGCTGACGAAGTTCGCGGGCCAGATCACCGCGGCCAGCGTGCTGGTCACCATGGGCGTCGCCTGGAGCGTCCTGTACATCCCGCTCGGCGGCGTCGGCACGATCGTGCTGGACCAGGCGTCGTCGATCCTGCTCACCCTGGCGCTGACCGTGTCGTTCGTCAACGCGATGAACTTCGTCGACGGACTCGACGGGCTGGCCGCCGGGCTCGGACTGATCACCGCGATGGCGATCTGCATGTTCTCCGTGGGGCTGCTCCGCGACCACGGCGGCGACGTGCTGTTCTATCCGCCGGCGGTGATCTCGGTGGTGCTGGCCGGAGCCTGCCTCGGTTTTCTGCCACACAACTTCCACCCGGCCAAGATCTTCATGGGCGACTCCGGGTCGATGCTGATCGGCTTGATGCTTGCCGCCGCCTCCACCACCGCCGCCGGCCCGATCTCGCAGAACGCCTACGGCGCCCGCGACGTGTTTGCTCTGCTGTCACCCTTCCTGCTGGTGGTCGCGGTGATGTTGTGGCCGATCCTGGACCTGCTGCTGGCCATCGTGCGCCGCACCCGGGCGGGGCGCAGCGCGTTCAGTCCCGACAAGATGCACCTGCATCACCGGCTGCTGCAGATCGGTCATTCCCACCGCCGCGTGGTGCTGTTGATCTATCTCTGGGTGGGCATCGTCGCGCTGGGGGCGGCCAGCTCGATCTTCTTTAACCCCCGGGACACCGGAGCGGTGATGTTGGGGGCGATCGTCGTCGCGGGCGTCGCCACGGTGATACCACTGCTGCGCCGCCGCGACGACGACTACGAGGGCTACGACAGCGACTAGCGAACCTACGACAGACGGTAGTAGCTGAGCCCGACATATGGTACGGTGCAGGTAGAACCCCAAAAAGAACCCGGTGGGTTGCCGGTCAACCGGCCCGTCGTACGCGAATTCGGGCGGGCTGGATCATGATCGACTGACGTCGGCCGTAGGGAGCGACCCCTTGCGTTTCCTGCAAAAGCACTGCGATACGCTCGGCGGGCCACCGATCAGTCGATCGGGGGGTTCCCGCTTTATCAACCTGGGATGAGGTGCTGCAGTGACGACACCAGCGCAGGACGCGCCGTTGGTGTTTCCCTCTGTGGCTTTCCGTCCCGTCCGCCTCTTTGTCATCAGCGTTGTTATCGCCGCGGCGGCCATAGCCGCGGCCGCCCTGGCCGGTCACCCGATGGTTGGGGTGTTCTTCGGCGTGGGGCTGTTACTGGGTTTGCTCAATGCCATTTTGGTGCAGCGCTCGGTTGCATCGATCACCGCCAAAGAACATCCAATGAAAAGCTCGATGGCCCTCAATTCGGCGACACGGCTGGCCGTCATCACCGTCGTTGGGCTAATCATCGCCTTTGTTTTCCGGCACGCCGGTGGCTTAGGCGTGCTGTTCGGGCTCGCGCTTTTCCAGGTGCTGCTGGTCTTGTCGACCGCGCTGCCGGTCTGGAAGAAGCTGCGCACGGGAACCGAAACGACGGAAGGAGGGAGCGCCAGCGATGACTGAGTCCATCCTGGCCGCCCAAATCGAGGTCGGCGAGCACCACACGGCCACCTGGCTCGGCATGACCGTCAACACCGACACCATCTACTCGACCGCGATCGCCGCCGCGATCGTCATCGCGATGGCCTTCTACCTGCGCTCCAAGGTCACCTCGACCGACGTGCCGGGCGGTGTGCAGCTGTTCTTCGAAGCGATCACGATCCAGATGCGCAATCAGGTCGAAAGCGCGATCGGCATGCGTATCGCGCCCTTCGTCCTGCCGCTCGCGGTGACCATCTTCGTGTTCATCCTGATCTCCAACTGGCTCTCGGTCCTGCCGCTGCAATACGAAAAGGACGGCAAGACCACCGAACTGCTGTCATCGGCGGCCGCGGACATCAATTACGTGCTGGCGCTGGCCCTGTTCGTCTTCGTCTGCTATCACGCGGCCGGGATCTGGCGCCGCGGCATCATCGGCCACCCGATCAAGGTGCTGAAGGGACACGTCGCGGTCCTGGCGCCGATCAACGTCGTCGAAGAACTCGCCAAGCCAATCTCGTTGTCCCTCCGACTTTTCGGCAACATCTTCGCCGGCGGCATTTTGGTCGCGCTCATCGCGATGTTCCCGCCCTACGTGCTGTGGCTGCCTAACGCGATCTGGAAATCATTCGACCTATTCGTCGGTGCGATCCAGGCCTTCATCTTCGCCCTGCTGACCGTCCTGTACTTCAGCCAGGCGATGGAGCTCGAAGAAGACCACCACTGAAACCTCACGACTTACAACCCAGATATATAGGAGGAAAGAATGGCTCTTGACCCTCAAGTTGCTGCCGCTGCGCTAATCGGCGGTGGGATCATCATGGGCGGTGGCGCCATCGGCGCCGGTATCGGTGACGGCATTGCCGGTAACGCACTGATCTCAGGTGTTGCTCGGCAGCCCGAGGCACAGGGACGGCTGTTCACGCCGTTCTTCATCACCGTCGGTCTGGTTGAGGCCGCCTACTTCATCAACCTGGCGTTCATGGCGCTGTTCGTCTTCGCCACGCCCGTCGGCTAGTTCGTCGTGATGGGTGACACGACCCTGAGTGTGCTGGCATCCAGCCAGACAGTGGCGGCGGAGGGGAACAACTTTCTCGTCCCCAACGGCACCTTCTTCTTCGTGCTGGCCATCTTCTTGCTGGTGCTGGCCATCATCGGCACCTTCGTAGTGCCGTCGATTTTGAAGGTGCTGCGCGAACGCGACGCCATGGTTGCCAAGACCGCCGCCGACAACAAGAAGTCGGCGGAGCAGTTCGAAGCCGCGCAGGCCGATTACGAAGAGGCGATGAAGGAAGCCCGCGTGCAGGCGTCGTCCTTCCGCGACGATGCTCGGGCCGAGGGCCGCAAGGTCGTCGACGACGCCCGCGCTCGTGCCGAGCAGGAAGTGTTGTCGACGTTGCAGCTGGCCGCGGAGCAATTGAAACGGGAACGCGACGCCGTGGAGCTGGACCTGCGCGCCAACGTAGCCGCCATGTCGGAGACGTTGGCCAGCCGGATCCTCGGCGTCGACATCACCTCCACGGCAGCGGCGAAGTAGCACCATGTCGACATTCATCGGACAGCTGATCGGGTTCATCGCCATCGTGCTGCTGGTCTGGCGCTACGTCGTGCCACCCGTGCGCAACATGATGACGGCACGTCAGGACGCCGTTCGTCAACAGTTGAAGGACTCCGAGCAGGCCGCCGCGCGCCTCACCGAATCGACCGCGGCCCACAGCAAGGCCGTGGAAGCCGCCAAGGACGAGGCGGAGCGGATCGTCGAGGAGGCCAAGGCCGACGCGGAGCGCACCACCGAGCAAATGGAGGCGCAGGCCGGGGTAGACGCCGAACGCATCAAGGTGCAGGGCGACCGCCAGGTAGAACTGCTGCGTGCCCAGCTGACCCGCCAGCTGCGCCTGGAGCTGGGCCACGAATCCGTCCGTCAGGCAAGCGAATTGGTGCGCAACTACGTCGCCGACGCCAAGCAGCAATCCGCCACGGTGGACCGGTTCCTGGACGAACTCGACGCCATGGCGCCGGCGCCCGCCGACGTCGAGTACCCGCTGATGAAAAAGATGCGCTCGGCCAGCCGGGACGCTCTGCAAAGCCTGTCGGCCCGGTTCGCGACGATCGCCAAAGGCCTTGACAACGACGGGCTTTCCAGCCTTTCCAGTGAGCTGGTGTCGGTGGCGCGACTGCTGAAAGGCGAACTCGTCGTCACGCGCTACCTCACCGTGCCCGCCGAAGACGCGACCCCCCGGGTCCGCCTGCTGGAACGACTGGTCTCCGGTCAGGTCGGCGACGCCACGCTCGACGTGCTGCGGGCAGCCGTATCCGAGCGGTGGTCGGCCAACGCCGATCTGATCGACGCCATCGAGCACGTCTCTCGGCAGGCGCTGCTCGAAGTCGCCGAACGCGAGGATCGGGTCGACGAGGTCGAAGAGCAACTGTTTCGGTTTGCCCGGATCGTCCAGTCGCAGCCGCGCCTGGGGATTCTGTTGGGCGACTACGCCGCTCCGGCCGAGGGCCGGGTGGGGTTGGTGCGCAAGCTGCTGGCGAACGTCAGCCACGTCAACCCGGTCGCGCGCGCCCTTCTCTATCAGACCGTCGAGCTGCTGAAGGACGAGCCGGCCGAAGAGGCGCTGAAGTTCCTGGCCGACGTCGCGGTGGCGCGCCGCGGCGAAATCGTCGCGCAGGTCAGCGCGGCCGGCGAACTCAGCGATGCCCAGCGGACCCGCCTCATCGAAATCCTGAGTCGCATCTACGGCCATCCGGTGACGGTGCAGCTGCAGATCGACGCGGAGCTGCTCGGTGGCCTGCTGATCGCGGTGGCCGACGAGGTGATCGACGGGACGCTCTCGTCCCGCCTGTCCGCGGCCGAGGCTCAGCTACCCGACTAACACTCAACACACACGCACGCGAAATCAAGTAGGAAGACGAAAAGCCATGGCAGAGTTGACAATCTCGGCTGAAGACATCCAGGGCGCCATCGAGGAGTACGTAAGCTCCTTCACCTCCGACACCTCGCGCGAGGAGGTCGGCACCGTCATCGAGGCCGGCGACGGCATCGCACACGTCGAAGGCTTGCCCTCCGTCATGACCCAGGAGCTGCTCGAGTTCCCCGGCGGCGTCCTCGGTGTCGCACTCAACCTCGACGAGCACAGCATCGGCGCGGTGATCCTGGGTGACTTCGAGAAAATCAAAGAGGGCCAACAGGTCAAGCGCACCGGCGAGGTGTTGTCGGTCCCCGTCGGTGACGCGTTTTTGGGCCGCGTGGTCAACCCGCTCGGCCAGCCCATCGACGGCCGGGGCGACATCGAGACCGACACCCGTCGCGCGCTCGAGGTCCAGGCCCCGTCGGTGGTGCAGCGCCAAAGCGTGAAAGAGCCGCTGCAGACCGGGATTAAGGCCATCGACGCCATGACCCCGATCGGTCGCGGCCAGCGCCAGCTGATCATCGGCGACCGCAAGACCGGCAAGACCGCGGTGTGCGTGGACACCATCCTCAACCAGCGGCAGAACTGGGAGACCGGCGACGAGAAGAAGCAGGTGCGCTGCGTCTACGTGGCCATCGGGCAGAAGGGCACCACGATCGCCTCGGTGCGCCGCGCGCTGGAAGAGGGCGGCGCGATGGACTACACCACCATCGTCGCGGCGCCCGCGTCGGACGCCGCCGGCTTCAAATGGCTTGCGCCGTACACCGGTTCGGCGATCGCCCAGCACTGGATGTACGACGGCAAGCACGTCCTGATCGTCTTCGACGACCTGAGCAAGCAGGCCGAGGCGTACCGCGCGATCTCGCTGCTGCTGCGCCGCCCGCCCGGCCGCGAGGCCTACCCCGGCGACGTGTTCTACCTGCACTCGCGCCTGCTGGAGCGCTGCGCCAAGCTTTCGGACGACCTGGGCGGAGGCTCGCTGACCGGCCTGCCGATCATCGAGACCAAGGCCAACGACATCTCGGCCTACATCCCCACCAACGTCATCTCGATCACCGACGGGCAGTGCTTCCTGGAATCCGACCTGTTCAACCAGGGCGTCCGGCCGGCCATCAACGTCGGCGTCTCGGTGTCCCGCGTCGGCGGCGCCGCGCAGATCAAGGCCATGAAAGAGGTCGCCGGCTCGTTGCGTCTGGACCTGTCGCAGTACCGCGAGCTGGAGTCCTTCGCCGCGTTCGCCTCCGACCTGGACGCCACGTCCAAGGCGCAGCTGGAGCGCGGTGAACGGCTGGTCGAACTCCTCAAGCAACGGCAATACCAGCCGATGCCGGTCGAGGAGCAGGTGATCTCCATCTTCCTGGGCACCGGCGGTCATCTGGACTCCGTGCCCGTCGAGGACGTCCGGCGCTTCGAAACCGAATTGCTGGACCACATGCGGGCTTCCGAGGAGAAGTTCCTGGCCGGCATCCGCGACAGCCAGAAGCTCTCCGAAGAGGGCGAGAAGCAGCTCGAGGAGATCATCAACAACTTCAAGAAGGGCTTCGCCGCCTCCGACGGCGGGTCGGTGGTGCCCGACGAGCACGTCGAGGCGTTGGACGAAAAGGACCTGGAAAAGGAGTCCGTGCCGGTCAAGAAGGAGAAGCCCAAGGACTCCAAGGAGTCCAAGGGCTCCGGCTCGGACAAGAGCTCGGTTAAGAAGCAAGACAAGAAGTAGCTAACCATGGCTGCCACACTCCGCGAACTACGCGGCCGGATTCGATCGGCAGGGTCGATCAAAAAGATCACCAAGGCCCAGGAGATGATCGCGACGTCGCGCATCGGTAAGGCTCAGGCGCGGCTGGAATCCGCGCGGCCCTACGCATTTCAGATCACCTCGATGCTCACCACGCTGTCCGCCGAAGCGGCTCTGGACCACCCGCTGCTGGTCGAGCGGGCCGAACCCAAGCGGGCCGGCGTGCTGGTGGTGTCCTCGGACCGCGGCTTGTGCGGCGCGTACAACTCGAGTGTCTTCCGTCGCTCCGAGGAGCTGTTCTCCCTGCTGCGCCAGGAGGGCAAGACGCCGGTGCTGTACACGGTGGGCCGTAAGGCCAACAACTACTTCAAGTTTCGCAACTGGGACATCACCGAATCGTGGATGGGCTTCTCCGAACAACCCCAGTACGAGAACGCCGCCGAGATCGGGTCGACGTTGGTCGAGACGTTCATGAAGGGCGCCGGCGACGACGACCAGTCCGACGGCGACCAGGGCGTCGACGAATTGCACATCGTCTACTCGGAATTCAAGTCGATGATGTCGCAGGCGGCGGTGGCCCACCGCATCGCCCCGCTGGTGATGGAATACGTCGAGGACGAGCCGGACCTGCACACCCTGTACTCCTTCGAACCGGACGCGACGACCCTGTTCGACGCGCTGCTGCCCCGGTACCTGACCACGCGTGTTTACGCGGCGCTGTTGGAAGCGGCGGCATCGGAGTTGGCGTCGCGCCAACGGGCGATGAAGTCGGCCACCGACAACGCCGATGACTTGATCAAAGAACTGACGCTGATGGCGAACCGCGAGCGGCAGGCCCAGATCACCCAGGAGATCAGCGAAATCGTCGGTGGTGCAAACGCACTCGCCGACGCCAAGTAGCGCACGAGGAAGAAGAGACATGACTGCTACTGCCCAGAAGACTGAGAAGAGCAAGGACACCGACACCAGCGGCCGCGTGGTGCGAGTCACCGGCCCCGTCGTCGACGTCGAGTTCCCGCGCGGCTCCGTCCCCGAGCTGTTCAACGCGCTGCACGCCGACATCACCTTCGAGGAGCTGAAAAAGACCCTCACGCTCGAGGTTGCGCAGCACCTGGGCGACAACCTGGTGCGCACGATCTCCTTGCAGCCCACCGACGGTCTGGTGCGCGGCGTCGAGGTCACCGACACCGGAAACTCGATCTCGGTGCCGGTCGGCCAGGAGGTGAAGGGCCACGTCTTCAACGCGCTGGGCCACTGCCTGGATAAGCCGGGGTACGGAGAAGACTTCGAGCACTGGTCGATTCACCGCAAGCCGCCGGCGTTCGAGGACTTGGAGCCTCGCACCGAGATGCTCGAGACCGGCCTGAAGGTGGTGGATCTGCTCACCCCGTATGTGCGTGGTGGCAAGATCGCGCTGTTCGGCGGCGCCGGCGTGGGCAAGACGGTGCTCATCCAGGAGATGATCAACCGTATCGCGCGAAACTTCGGTGGCACTTCGGTTTTCGCCGGCGTGGGGGAGCGCACCCGTGAAGGCAACGACCTCTGGGTGGAGCTCCAAGAAGCCGACGTGCTCAAGGACACCGCGTTGGTCTTCGGTCAGATGGATGAGCCGCCCGGCACGCGTATGCGGGTGGCGTTGTCCGCGCTGACCATGGCCGAGTGGTTCCGCGATGAGGCGGGCCAGGACGTGCTGCTGTTCATCGACAACATCTTCCGGTTCACCCAGGCCGGGTCCGAGGTGTCGACGCTGCTCGGTCGTATGCCGTCGGCGGTGGGATACCAGCCCACGCTGGCCGACGAGATGGGCGAGCTGCAGGAGCGCATCACCTCAACCCGCGGCCGGTCGATCACCTCGATGCAGGCGGTCTACGTGCCCGCCGACGACTACACCGACCCGGCGCCGGCGACGACGTTCGCGCACCTGGACGCCACCACCGAGCTGTCGCGTTCGGTGTTCTCCAAGGGCATCTTCCCCGCGGTGGACCCGCTGGCCTCCAGCTCGACGATCCTGGACCCCGGTGTCGTCGGTGACGAGCACTACCGCGTGGCGCAGGAAGTCATCCGAATTCTGCAGCGCTACAAGGACCTTCAGGACATCATCGCGATCCTCGGTATCGACGAGCTGTCCGAAGAGGACAAGCAGCTGGTGCAGCGGGCTCGACGCATCGAGCGGTTCCTGTCGCAGAACATGATGGCCGCCGAGCAGTTCACCGGTCAGCCGGGTTCGACGGTTCCGGTGAAGGAAACCATCGAGGCCTTCGACAAGCTGACCAAGGGCGACTTCGACCACATCCCCGAGCAGGCGTTCTTCCTGATCGGCGGGCTCGACGACCTGGCTAAGAAGGCTGAGAGCTTTGGCGCCAAACTCGAATCCTGATGCCGAGCCGAAAGGTGTTATGGCATGGCTGAATTGAACGTCGAGATCGTCGCCGTCGACCGGAAAATCTGGTCGGGCGAGGCGACGTTCGTCTTCACCCGCACCACCGTCGGGGAGATCGGCATCCTGCCCCATCACATCCCGCTGGTGGCCCAACTGGTCGACGACGCGATGGTGCGCGTCGAACGCGACGGCGACGACGATCTGCGGGTCGCGGTGGACGGTGGCTTTTTGTCGGTGACCGAGGAGGGCGTCACCATCCTCGCCGAGTCCGCCGAATTCGAGTCGGAGGTCGATGAGTCAGCGGCCCGGGAGGACTCCGAGTCCGACGACCCGAAGATCGCCGCGAGAGGTCGTGCCAGACTGCGCGCCGTCGGCGCGCTCGACTAACCGACTCGGACAAGGCCATGAGCGCGCCCATGATCGGCATGGTCGCGCTCGTCGTCGTGCTGGGGGCGGCCGTTCTGGCCCTCAGCTATCGGTTGTGGAAGCTGCGGCAGGGCGGAACCGCCGGGATCATGCGGGACATCCCCGCGGTCGGAGGTCATGGCTGGCGGCACGGGGTGATCCGCTATCGCGGGGGTGAAGCCGCGTTCTACCGGCTGTCCAGCCTGCGACTGTGGCCGGACCGCCGGCTCAGCAGACGAGGCGTGGAGATCGTCGCCCGGCGCGCGCCACGCGGCGACGAGTTCGACATCATGACCAACGAGATCGTCGTGCTCGAACTGCGTGACTCGACGCAGGAACGTCGAAGTGGCTACGAGATCGCACTCGACCAAGGGGCGTTGACCGCGTTCTTGTCCTGGCTGGAGTCGCGACCGTCACCGCGGGCCCGTCGCCGCAGCGTCTAGGACGCTAGCCGCGCCGAAACTGCAATCAGCGCTTGATTTTTGGCTTGAATTCGCTCTGGACGCAGACTCGATGGCTTATGGCTTGCCCGCGCCGCCGCCGGGCTGCCAGAGCACATCACCATCGGGATTGGCCGCCCGCGACAGGATGAAGAGCAAGTCCGACAACCGGTTTAGATACTTGGCCGGCAACACGCTGACGCCGTCGGGGTACGCGTCGACCGCGGCCCACGCCGACCGCTCGGCTCGACGCGCCACCGTGCGGGCGACATGCAGCAAGGCCGATAACGGCGAACCACCCGGCAGCACAAAGGAATTCAGCGCAGGCAGGGGTTCGTTGTATTTGTCGCACCACGCCTCAAGCCGGTCAATGTAGGCCTGCGGCACTCGCAGGGGCGGGTGTTCGGGGTTTTCCGCCACCGGGGTCGACAGGTCCGCGCCGGCGTCGAACAAGTCGTTCTGGATCTGGCGCAGCACACCGGTGATTTCGTCGTCGGGCCGGCCGAGGGCGATCGCGACGCCGATCGCCGAGTTGGCCTCGTCGCAGTCCGCATAGGCGATCAGGCGAAGGTCGTTCTTGGAGACCCGTGAGAAATCGCTCAATCCCGTCGTTCCGTCGTCACCGGTTCGGGTGTATATGCGGGTCAGATGTACGGCCATGAGCGAAACGGTACTCGGCAGGACTTGCCTCCCTGACAAGCCGATACCGCTTCACTAGACTGACCCGGGTGGCCGAGCGATTCGTGGTGACCGGCGGCAACCGGTTAGCGGGCGAAGTCGCTGTGGGGGGCGCCAAGAACAGCGTGCTCAAGCTGATGGCCGCCACGCTGCTGGCCGAAGGCACCAGCACCATCACCAACTGCCCCGACATCCTCGATGTGCCGCTGATGGCGGAGGTGCTCCGCGGCCTGGGGGCCACCGTCGAGCTCGACGGTGACGTCGCCCGCATCACCTCACCCGACGAACCCAAGTACGACGCGGATTTCGCCGCGGTCCGGCAGTTCCGGGCCTCGGTCTGCGTGCTCGGACCGCTGGTCGGGCGCTGCAAGCGGGCCAAGGTCGCGCTGCCCGGCGGCGACGCGATCGGATCGCGTCCGCTGGACATGCACCAGGCGGGTTTGCGGCAGCTCGGTGCGCAATGCAACATCGAGCACGGGTGCGTGGTGGCTACCGCAGATACGTTGCGCGGGGCGGAGATTCAGTTGGAATTCCCGTCGGTGGGAGCCACCGAGAACATCCTGATGGCCGCCGTGGTGGCCGAGGGTGTCACCACAATACACAACGCGGCACGCGAACCCGACGTCGTCGATCTGTGCACCATGCTGAACCAAATGGGCGCGCAGGTCGAAGGCGCGGGCTCACCCACGATGACGATCACCGGCGTTCCGCGGCTGCACCCCACCGAGCACCGGGTGATCGGAGACCGCATCGTCGCCGCCACTTGGGGCATCGCCGCGGCGATGACCCGTGGCGACATCACCGTCACCGGCGTCGATCCGGCGCACCTTCAGGTGGTGCTGCACAAACTGCACGACGCGGGTGCCACCGTCACCCAGACCGACAGCAGTTTCCGGGTAACCCAGTACGAGCGCCCGAAGGCGGTCAATGTCGCGACGCTGCCGTTTCCCGGGTTTCCCACCGATCTGCAGCCGATGGCGATCGCGCTGGCGGCGATCGCCGACGGCACATCGATGATCACGGAGAACGTCTTCGAGGCGCGGTTCCGGTTCGTCGAGGAGATGATCCGGCTCGGTGCGGACGCCCGCACCGACGGGCACCACGCCGTCGTGCGGGGCCTGCCCCAACTCTCCAGCGCGCCGGTCTGGTGTTCGGACATCCGGGCCGGCGCCGGACTGGTGCTCGCCGGCCTGGTCGCCGACGGTGACACCGAGGTCCACGACGTCTTCCACATCGACCGCGGCTACCCGTTATTCGTCGAGAACCTGGCGTTTTTGGGAGCGGAGATCGAACGTGTACAGTAAGCGCTGCCCGACTGAAGCGGTCACCGCACAGGATGGCCGAAACCGGGCCTTGACGCCCCTACCAGAGCTGTATTAAGCTGGCAGGGTTGCCCGGAATCGGGCGAAAACAAGCAAGTGTGTTGTTTGAGAACTCAATAGTGTGTTTGGTGGTTTCATTTATTTTGTTGTTGTTTTTTGACCACACCTAGCACTCCCCGTGTGTGGGTGTGGTGGTTTCTATGGATGCCAGTTATTGGTGTCCTTTTGTTAGGTCAGATTTTCTCTGATTCGAAATTCACCTCGTTCGCGAGGAGTTTTTGTTTGGAGAGTTTGATCCTGGCTCAGGACGAACGCTGGCGGCGTGCTTAACACATGCAAGTCGAACGGAAAGGCCCCTTCGGGGGTACTCGAGTGGCGAACGGGTGAGTAACACGTGGGTGATCTGCCCTGCACTTCGGGATAAGCCTGGGAAACTGGGTCTAATACCGGATAGGACCACTTGGCGCATGCCTTGTGGTGGAAAGCTTTTGCGGTGTGGGATGGGCCCGCGGCCTATCAGCTTGTTGGTGGGGTCACGGCCTACCAAGGCTCCGACGGGTAGCCGGCCTGAGAGGGTGTCCGGCCACACTGGGACTGAGATACGGCCCAGACTCCTACGGGAGGCAGCAGTGGGGAATATTGCACAATGGGCGCAAGCCTGATGCAGCGACGCCGCGTGGGGGATGACGGCCTTCGGGTTGTAAACCTCTTTCACCATCGACGAAGGTCCGGGTTTTCTCGGATTGACGGTAGGTGGAGAAGAAGCACCGGCCAACTACGTGCCAGCAGCCGCGGTAATACGTAGGGTGCGAGCGTTGTCCGGAATTACTGGGCGTAAAGAGCTCGTAGGTGGTTTGTCGCGTTGTTCGTGAAAACTCACGGCTTAACTGTGAGCGTGCGGGCGATACGGGCAGACTGGAGTACTGCAGGGGAGACTGGAATTCCTGGTGTAGCGGTGGAATGCGCAGATATCAGGAGGAACACCGGTGGCGAAGGCGGGTCTCTGGGCAGTAACTGACGCTGAGGAGCGAAAGCGTGGGGAGCGAACAGGATTAGATACCCTGGTAGTCCACGCCGTAAACGGTGGGTACTAGGTGTGGGTTTCCTTCCTTGGGATCCGTGCCGTAGCTAACGCATTAAGTACCCCGCCTGGGGAGTACGGCCGCAAGGCTAAAACTCAAAGGAATTGACGGGGGCCCGCACAAGCGGCGGAGCATGTGGATTAATTCGATGCAACGCGAAGAACCTTACCTGGGTTTGACATGCACAGGACGCTGGTAGAGATATCAGTTCCCTTGTGGCCTGTGTGCAGGTGGTGCATGGCTGTCGTCAGCTCGTGTCGTGAGATGTTGGGTTAAGTCCCGCAACGAGCGCAACCCTTGTCTCATGTTGCCAGCGGGTAATGCCGGGGACTCGTGAGAGACTGCCGGGGTCAACTCGGAGGAAGGTGGGGATGACGTCAAGTCATCATGCCCCTTATGTCCAGGGCTTCACACATGCTACAATGGCCGGTACAAAGGGCTGCGATGCCGCAAGGTTAAGCGAATCCTTTAAAGCCGGTCTCAGTTCGGATCGGGGTCTGCAACTCGACCCCGTGAAGTCGGAGTCGCTAGTAATCGCAGATCAGCAACGCTGCGGTGAATACGTTCCCGGGCCTTGTACACACCGCCCGTCACGTCATGAAAGTCGGTAACACCCGAAGCCAGTGGCCTAACCCTTTGGGAGGGAGCTGTCGAAGGTGGGATCGGCGATTGGGACGAAGTCGTAACAAGGTAGCCGTACCGGAAGGTGCGGCTGGATCACCTCCTTTCTAAGGAGCACCACGAGAAACACTCCAATTGGTGGAGTGTGAGCCGTGAGGGGTTCTCGCCTGTAGTGGGCGAGGGCTGGGTGCACGACAACAAACGAAACGCCAGACACACTATTGGGTCCTGAGGCAACACCCTTGTTTGGACCTTCGCGGGTCAAGGGAGTTGCCCCTCCATCTTGGTGGTGGGGTGTGGTGTTTGAGAACTGGATAGTGGTTGCGAGCATCAAATGGATGCGTCTCTTCGGAGGCGTGTTCGTTAATGCAATTTCTTCTTTGGTTTTTTGTAGTGTTTGTAAGTGTCTAAGGGCGCATGGTGGATGCCTTGGCATCGAGAGCCGATGAAGGACGTGGGAGGCTGCGATATGCCTCGGGGAGCTGTCAACCGAGCGTGGATCCGAGGATTTCCGAATGGGGAAACCCAGCACGAGTGATGTCGTGTTACCCGCACCTGAATATATAGGGTGCGGGAGGTAACGCGGGGAAGTGAAACATCTCAGTACCCGTAGGAGAAGAAAACAATTGTGATTCCGCTAGTAGTGGCGAGCGAACGCGGAACAGGCTAAACCGCATGCATGTGTAACCGGGTAGGGGTTGTGCGTGCGGTGTTGTGGGAGGATACATCTCAGCTCTACCTGGCTGAGGGGCAGTCAGAAAGTGTCGTAGTTAGCGGAAGTGGCCTGGGACGGTCCGCCGCAGACGGTGAGAGCCCGGTACGCGAAAACCCGGCACCTGCCTTGTATCAATTCCCGAGTAGCAGCGGGCCCGTGGAATCTGCTGTGAATCTGCCGGGACCACCCGGTAAGCCTAAATACTTCTCGATGACCGATAGCGGATTAGTACCGTGAGGGAATGGTGAAAAGTACCCCGGGAGGGGAGTGAAATAGTACCTGAAACCGTGTGCCTACAAGCCGTCAGAGCCTCTTCGTGGGGTGATGGCGTGCCTTTTGAAGAATGAGCCTGCGAGTCAGGGACACGTCGCAAGGTTAACCCGTGTGGGGTAGCCGCAGCGAAAGCGAGTCTGAATAGGGCGATTTAGTGGCGTGTTCTGGACCCGAAGCGGAGTGATCTACCCATGGCCAGGGTGAAGCGCGGGTAAGACCGCGTGGAGGCCCGAACCCACTTAGGTTGAAGACTGAGGGGATGAGTTGTGGGTAGGGGTGAAAGGCCAATCAAACTCCGTGATAGCTGGTTCTCCCCGAAATGCATTTAGGTGCAGCGTTGCGTGTTTCACCACGGAGGTAGAGCTACTGGATGGCCAATGGGCCCTACTAGGTTACTGACGTCAGCCAAACTCCAAATGCCGTGGTGTATAGCGTGGCAGTGAGACGGCGGGGGATAAGCTCCGTACGTCGAAAGGGAAACAGCCCAGATCGCCGGCTAAGGCCCCTAAGCGTGTGCTAAGTGGGAAAGGATGTGCAGTCGCAAAGACAACCAGGAGGTTGGCTTAGAAGCAGCCACCCTTGAAAGAGTGCGTAATAGCTCACTGGTCAAGTGATTGTGCGCCGATAATGTAGCGGGGCTCAAGCACACCGCCGAAGCCGCGGCAACCGCAAGGTTGGGTAGGGGAGCGTCCCCCATGCTGCGAAGCCTCCGGGTAACCGGTGGTGGAGAGTGGGGGAGTGAGAATGCAGGCATGAGTAGCGATAAGGCAAGTGAGAACCTTGCCCGCCGTAAGACCAAGGGTTCCTGGGCCAGGCCAGTCCGCCCAGGGTGAGTCGGGACCTAAGGCGAGGCCGACAGGCGTAGTCGATGGACAACGGGTTGATATTCCCGTACCCGTGTATGAGCGCCCGTGATGAATCAACTCTGCTAACCACCCAAAAGGTGGTCTATCAATCCCTTCGGGGTGCGAGGATCGCCCGCTGCGTGGGACCCGGGTTGGTAGTAGTCAAGCAATGGGGTGACGCAGGAAGGTAGCCGTACCAGTCAGTGGTAATACTGGGGCAAACCTGTAGGGAGAGCGATAGGCAAATCCGTCGCTCATATTCCTGAGAGGTGACGCATAGCCGATTGAGGCGAATTCGGTGATCCTCTGCTGCCAAGAAAAGCCTCTAGCGAGTTCACACACGGCCCGTACCCCAAACCGACACAGGTGGTCAGGTAGAGCATACCAAGGCGTACGAGATAACTATGGTTAAGGAACTCGGCAAAATGCCCCCGTAACTTCGGGAGAAGGGGGGCCGGCTTACCGTGAACAGCCTTGCGCTGGGAGCGGGAACCGGTCGCAGAAACCAGTGAGAAGCGACTGTTTACTAAAAACACAGGTCCGTGCGAAGTCGCAAGACGATGTATACGGACTGACGCCTGCCCGGTGCTGGAAGGTTAAGAGGACCCGTTAACTCGTAAGGGTGAAGCGGAGAATTTAAGCCCCAGTAAACGGCGGTGGTAACTATAACCATCCTAAGGTAGCGAAATTCCTTGTCGGGTAAGTTCCGACCTGCACGAATGGCGTAACGACTTCTCAACTGTCTCAACCATAGACTCGGCGAAATTGCACTACGAGTAAAGATGCTCGTTACGCGCGGCAGGACGAAAAGACCCCGGGACCTTCACTACAACTTGGTATTGGTGTTCGGTACGGTTTGTGTAGGATAGGTGGGAGACTGTGAAGCCTTAACGCTAGTTAGGGTGGAGTCGTTGTTGAAATACCACTCTGATCGTATTGGACACCTAACGTCGAACCGTATATCCGGTTCACGGACAGTGCCTGGTGGGTAGTTTAACTGGGGCGGTTGCCTCCTAAAATGTAACGGAGGCGCCCAAAGGTTCCCTCAACCTGGACGGCAATCAGGTGTTGAGTGTAAATGCACAAGGGAGCTTGACTGCGAGACCTACAAGTCAAGCAGGGACGAAAGTCGGGATTAGTGATCCGGCACCCCCGAGTGGAAGGGGTGTCGCTCAACGGATAAAAGGTACCCCGGGGATAACAGGCTGATCTTCCCCAAGAGTCCATATCGACGGGATGGTTTGGCACCTCGATGTCGGCTCGTCGCATCCTGGGGCTGGAGCAGGTCCCAAGGGTTGGGCTGTTCGCCCATTAAAGCGGCACGCGAGCTGGGTTTAGAACGTCGTGAGACAGTTCGGTCTCTATCCGCCGCGCGCGTCAGAAGCTTGAGGAAACCTGTCCCTAGTACGAGAGGACCGGGACGGACGAACCTCTGGTACACCAGTTGTTCCACCAGGAGCACCGCTGGATAGCCACGTTCGGACAGGATAACCGCTGAAAGCATCTAAGCGGGAAACCTTCTCCAAGATGAGGCTTCTCACCCTTTTAGAGGGATAAGGCCCCCGGCAGATCACCGGATTGATAGGTCAGACCTGGAAGCCCAGCAATGGGTGCAGGGAACTGGCACTAACCGGCCGAAAACTTACCAACACACATATCGCAACCACTTATCCATTTCTCGCCGCAAGGCGTGAAATGCCACACCCCCCACCAGTACTCTTGAATGAGAAATTAAATAGAGTTACGGCGGTCACAGCGACAGGGAAACGCCCGGTCCCATCCCGAACCCGGAAGCTAAGCCTGTCAGCGCCGATGGTACTGCCCAATTCGGGTGGAAGAGTAGGACACCGCCGAACATACAAAAACACCCCCGGTTCTCCGGGGGTGTTTTTGCATTCCGGGCACCCGTGACTCCCACCCCACCCCCCGGCGAGCGTGCGTGTTTGCGCGGCGACTCGCTGGTCACGCCGGCATTCTGCGCACGCTCGCGCCCAGATCTCAGTCGAAGAGCGTCAAACTCGTCGCCGCGCGCCGTCTCTCCAATTCGAGCAGGGTTTGTTTGCGTTCCAGACCACCGCCGTATCCCGTCAGGCGTCCGCTGGCGCCGATGACGCGATGACACGGAACGACGATGGCGATCGGGTTGTGGCCGTTGGCCAGCCCGACAGCACGCGCGGAGCCGGCCGCACCGATCTGCTCGGCGATCTCGCCGTAGGAGCGGGTCTCCCCGTACGGGATCGTCAGCAGCGCCTTCCAGACGCGCTGCTGAAACTCGGTGCCCCGCAGATCGAGCTGGAGATCGAAGTCGGTGAGCTCGCCGGCGAAATACGCGCCGAGTTGGTCGACGGCGTCGGGGAATGCCCCGGGGTCGGACGACCAGTCGGCGCGGCTGGGCTCGTAGGTTTGGTCGACCATCCGCAGGTTGGTCAGAACCGAGCCGCGGCCCGCCAGTGTTAAGGGTCCGATCGGGCTGTCGATGGTGCGGTAGTGGATCATGCAACCTCCTGGGGTGGCCACTGGTTTACCGGATGGACCAGGGTGGTCCATAGATGTTGGACGGCGTACGAGCGCCAGGGGCGCCACGCGGTGCTGCGTTCGGTCAGCGCCTTTTGCTCGCCGGGCAGGCCCAGCTGCTCGGCGGCCAACCGAAGGCCGAGGTCGCTGGCCGGGAACGCGTCCGGGTCGCCTAGGCCGCGCATGGCGATCACCTCCGCGGTCCATGGGCCCACGCCGGGCAGGGCCAGCAGCTGCCGGCGGGCGCTATTCCAGTCGCACCCGGCGTCAATGGCGATGCTCCCGTCGGCGAGGCCGGCGATCAGGGCGGTGACCGTTCGCTGTCGTGCTTTGGGGACCGCCAGATGGACCGGATCGATCTCGGCGAGCTGTTCGACCGACGGGAACGCGTGCGTCAACGCACCCTCGGGGTCTCGGACGGGCGGCCCGTACGCGCTGACCAACCTGGCGGTATGCGTGCGCGCGGCCTTCATCGACACTTGTTGGCCCAACACCGCACGGATGGCCAGTTCGGCCTCGTCGACGGTGCGCGGAATGCGCTGTCCGGGCGCCTTGGCAATCACCGGGGCCAGGTCGGGATCGCGGCCGAGCGCCTCGACCACCGCCTCGGGGTCGGCATCGAGGTCCAGCAGCCGCCGGCAGCGAGCGATCGCGGTGGTGAGATCCCGGAAGTCCTCGAGGGTGAGGACACAACGGACGTGATCGTCCGCCGGCGTCAGGGAGACCACCCCGCTCCCGGAGGGAAGCCGCAGGCTGCGTCGGTACGCGCCGTCGCGGACCTCTTCGCAACCCGGCACCGCGCCGGCGGCCAGATGACCGAAAACGCCTTCGAATGCGAACGGTGCCCGGACCGGCAATCGGAGCGTCACCGTTCCGGGCGTGCCCACGCCGGGTCCGAATCGGGCGGCTGCGTGCTTGCGCAGCGTCGTCGGGGTGCTTTCGAACACCAGCCGAACGGTGTCGTTGAACTGGCGGATGCTGGAAAACCCCGCCGCGAACGCGACGTCGCCGAACGGTAGTTGCGTGGTTTCGATCAGCACCCGTGCGGCCTGCGCCCGTTGCGCGCGGGCCAGCGCCAGCGGCCCCGCGCCCACCTCGGCCTGCAGGAGCCGCTCCAACTGCCGGGTGGTGTAGCCAAGTTGGCGCGCCAGGCCGCCGACGCCGTCACGGTCCACCGTGCCGTCGGCGATGAGCCGCATGGCGCGCGCGACGACGTCGCCGCGTACGTTCCACTCCGGGGAACCCGGAGATGCATCGGGACGGCAGCGTTTGCACGCGCGGAATCCCGCCCGCTGCGCTGCGGCCGCCGTCGGGTAGAACCGGACGTTACGTGCGAAGGGCGGCCGCACCGGGCAGCTGGGCCGACAGTAGATTCGCGTGGTCAGCACCGCGGTGACGAACCAGCCGTCAAACCGGGCGTCCTTGGACTGGACCGCGCGGTAGCAGTGGTCGAAATCCTCGTGCATGCTTCCACAGTTACACCTACCCACCGACAAAACTGGCGGAAAAGCGACATCGCAGTCTGGGGCCCTTCGCCTGGCGCCGGCGCCCAACGGATGAATTGTTTGGAGCACGCAGATTAAAAGTGCGCGACGCGCGGCGGAACACTTGTCGCTCTTGGGATTTCGCAATCCCGGCTGGGCAGCACTCCCTTCAGGCGGAGGCTTCCCGAGGGTAGGCTGGCCCGGTCACCCAGTGTGTCGCCTCGCCGGGAGGGACAGGTGACCGTCTCGCTAGGAGCGCCTCATGATGGATCTTCTTGCCCGCGAATTCGCAGCCGAGATCGCCCTTGGTGGCGGCGGCGGTCGGCTCGGTGGCGGCGGCGGTCGGCTGGGCGGTGGCGGCGGCAGGTCGTAACGACCTGTCGCGGTAGCGCGGACACAACCGTTTAGGAGAGCGCCTTTCGGCGCTCAGGCAATCGGGCCGGGTGGTTCATCCTGCTCGGCGGCGCCGAGCAGATCGAGTTGCATCCATGCGACGTCGTGCCAGCTGTTGTGCTTCCATTCGACGCGGCGGTATAGGCCGGCATCCTGGAATCCGAATGATCGGTGAAAGCTGTTGCTGGCCTCGTTGGGCTGCGTGATTCCGGCGAAGGCTCGTCGATAACCCCGCTCGGTAATGCGCCGCAGCAGTTGGGTGTACAGCTTGCGGCCGACGCCGGTGCGGTGGTGCTCGGCGCTGACATAAATGCCGGTTTCGGCCGACCATTGATAGGACGGCAGGCGTCGCAGCGCGTGCGCATAGGCGAAACCGGTGATCTGATCGCCGCTTTCGAGCACCAGCCATTCGTGGGTAGCGCGGGCAGCGCCGATACGCGCCGCCATCTCTTCGACCGTCGGCACTTCGGTTTCCCAACTGATCGTGGTGTCGCGGACGTAGGGGCGGTAGATCGCAACACAGGCGGGCGCATCCTGTGCGGACGCGGGACGCACGTGGCCGATGGTTGTTGGCATGTGACTCAGTCTGCGCCTGAGGAATAAGCTTGGCAGCCAAGTGTGTTCCGCCACACATGAAACCGTTCACCGAGTCCGAACGTCAGGAGTTCCTCGCAGGAGTGCACGTCGGCGTGCTGTCCGTGGCCGCCACGGACGGCCGGCCGCCGGCCAGCGTCCCGGTCTGGTATGGCTACGCCCCCGGGCAGAACATCTTGATCAACACGGGCGCGTCATCGCGGAAGGCCAGGCTGATCGAACAGGCCGGTGCCGTCACGCTGACGGCCCAACGCGAGGAGCCGCCGTACCAATACGTGGTGGTCGAGGGCACGGTCGTGGAGACCACCAAGCCCACGCCGGTGGAGGTGCGGGAAGAGATCGCCATCCGTTACCTCGGTGAGGAACTCGGCCGCGCGTTCGTCCAGAGCCTTGCGGGTCAGGAGAGTGTGTTGTTCACCATCCGCCCCGATCGGTGGATCACCGCCGATTTCTCCGACGACGGCATCTGAGCGCTAGGTGTACTGGATGGTCGCCGCCGACGCGATGAAGTCTCGGGTTGGTCGCGACGGCTGCCGCGCGGAGTTCCAGATCATTCCCACGTCGCGATAGGCGTCGGCGTCGGCAAGGGGTAGGACGCGCATCCCGGGTGTCTCGTCGCTGCCGTCGATTGGCACCAGGCTGACGCCGAGCCCCGCGGCGACAAGGCCCGCTGCGGTGTTCAGGTTTGTCGATTCCAGGACGATCCGCGGCTGGAATTGTGCTGCGGCACATAGCTCGTCGAGCAGCCGTCGCATCCCGAAACCCGGGGGCATGGTGACGAAGCGCTCACGGTTGAGATCGTTCATCGACACCGCCGCGACGGTTGCAAGCCCGTGGTCGCGGGGGACGGCCACTCCCAGACGCTGACGGAACATGCTGCGCCAGGCCAATGTTGGCTCCTTTGGCCGCGGCGACACTATGCCGATGTCGACGGCATCGGACCCCACCAGGTCTCCGATCGATTCGGCGGCGCCCTCCCGCAGCGTGAACGCGACTCGCGGCGAGGACGCCGTGAATTCCGCGATCAAGCGCGGCACCACCCGCGCCCCAAAGGAACTCAGAAATCCCAGTCGGATTTCGCTGACGGCGGGGTTGTTCAGGTCTTCGATCGCGCGCCGCGCTGAATCGAGCTCCAGCTGGGCCCGCCGCGCGTGTTCGTAGAAGATGCGTCCGTAGGCGTTGAGGGAAAGCCGCTTGCCGCGGCGATCGAACAACGCGACGCCCAGTCGCTGTTCCAGCCGGGACAGCATTCGGGTCAGGGTTGGCTGCGCCACGTGCAGCTGGTCGGCCGCGGCCGTGACGTGCTGCAGCTCGGCGAGTGTGACATACCACTCGTAGTCGCCGTCGCGCATGCGCCTCCACCTCTACTTATTACGTATTAGCATGATAATCGATCAAGTAATTCATTTCCGTTCACAGCCGGGTGCGCGGAGCATCACAACCATGCCTCCGCTCACCCCGACCCCCACCGCGCATCACGCCGGCAGCCGGGGCTATCGGCGAGTGACCGTGGCGCTCTACGGCGCCGGCCTGGCCAGTTTCGCCGCGATGTACTGCACCCAAGCCCTACTACCGGCGCTGTCGACGTATTACCGAATCACTCCCGCCACCGCGGCGCTCGCCGTCTCGTTGACGACGGGAATGCTGGCGCTGTCCATCATTCCGGCGAGCGTCCTGTCCGAGCGTTACGGACGGATCACGGTGATGCTGACGTCGGGCGTGCTGTCGAGCATTATCGGGTTGCTGCTGCCGCTCAGCCCCACGCTTTCAATCCTGCTCGTCGGGCGCGCACTGCAGGGCGTCGCGCTGGCCGGGATACCCGCGGTTGCGATGGCGTATCTGGCCGAGGAAGTGCATGCCTCGTCGCTCGGTGCGGCGATGGGACGCTATGTCGCCGGGACCACGATTGGCGGCCTGGCCGGGCGGATCGTCCCGTCGCTGATCTTCGACGTCAGCAATTGGCGCGTCGGACTGCTGGTGTGCTCGCTGACGACGCTGGCCGGGACGGGCGTCTTCGCCGTTCTCGCGCCCCGGTCACGGTTCTTCACCCCCAAGATGGCCAGCGTCCGGGTCACCGTTCACAGCCTGCGGGCGCATCTGCGAAACCCGGTGCTGTGCAAGCTTTTTGCCTTAGGCTTCGTGCTGATGGGCGGATTTGTCACGGTCTACAACTACCTGGGGTACCGATTGAGCGCACAGCCGTTCTCGTTGGCCTCGTCGGTGGTGGGCCTGTTGTTCCTGCTGTACCTGGCGGGCACGGTGACCTCGACGGTGGCCGGGCGGCTCGCCGACCGCAAGGGCCGCGCGCTGGTGCTCGGTGGCGCCTTGCCGATCGCGGTGCTCGGCCTTCTGGCGACCGTTCCGCGTAATTTGGTCCTGATCGTCCTTGGCGCAGGGGTATTCACCGGCGGATTCTTCGCCGTGCACACGGTGGCCAGCGGCTGGGTGGGCGCCGTTGCCCGTCGGGATCGCGCCGAGGCGTCGGCGCTGTACCTGTTCAGCTACTACCTGGGCGGCTCGGTGGCCGGCGGATTCGGCGGGCTGGTCTACGGCGTCGGCGGCTGGCCGGGCACCGTGGTGTTCGTCGGCGCGCTGCAGTTGGCCGGCCTGTTGCTGGTGGCGTCGTTGGTGAAAAGGGCTGCGCCCGAACCAGTTTGCGTCAGCGCAGCTGTGGCATGACTTCGGCTGCGAACAGCTCCAGGTGCGCAAGGTCGGACAGGTCGAGCAGTTGGGTGTACACGCGCTGGAGGCCGATGTTCTGCCAGGGAGCCAACTTGTCGACGATCTCGGCAGGCGTGCCGACCAGCGGGCTGTTGGACCGCATCTCGTCCACGTCTCGGCCGATCGCCGCCGCGCGTCGAGCCACCTCGGCGTCATCGCGGCCCGCGCAGATCACGAACGCAGCCGAGTACGCGATGGAGTCTTGAGGTCTGCCGGCCGCGGCGACCGCGGCGGCGACTCGCTCGCGTTGCGTTTTGGCGACGTCGATCGGCGTGAAGGGCACGTTGAATTCGGCGGCGTGGGCGGCAGCCAGCGCCGGGGTGCGCTTGGCGCCGACGCCGCCGATGATGATCGGGGGATGCGGGCTTTGCACCGGTTTGGGAAGCGCGGGCGACCCAGCGATGGTGTAGTGCTTCCCGGCGTAGTCGAACCTTTCGCCGGGCTTGGTCGTCCACAATCCGGTGACGATGGCCAGTTGCTCACTGAGCCGTTCGAACCGTTCTGTCACCGAGGGAAACGGGATTCCGTACGCCTCGTGTTCGGGCGCGAACCAGCCGCTGCCGAGCCCCAATTCGACGCGCCCGCCGCTCATTTCGTCTACCTGTGCCACCGAGATGGCCAGGGGGCCCGGGTAGCGGAACGTTGCGGAGGTGACTAGCGTGCCGAGCCGGATGCTCGACGTTTCGCGGGCGATTGCGCCCAGCGTCACCCACGAATCGGTCGGCCCGGGCTGGCCGTCACCGCTCATCGCCAGGTAGTGGTCGGAACGGAAAAAGGCCGCGTAGCCGAGCCGTTCGGCGGTTTGGGCGACGGCGAGCTGGTCCACATAGCGGGTGCCTTGCTGCGGCTCGACGAAGACACGAAATTCCACGGGCAAGCTGTCCTTTCTGTGGTTAGGCAGGCGAGGCCAGCTGGGTCGGATGGTCATGCCCACGCAGCGTCACCGTCTCGCCCAAAGACCAACGGGCACTTTCCTCTTCGCCTGCGCCCTGGACTGCTTCCGCGGTTGCCAGCAACCGGCATGGGTACGTTTTGGCCAGTTCGCACAGTCGGGCCGCCTCGTTGACCGGTTCGCCGATCACGGTGTATTCGAAGCGTTCCTTGGCGCCGACGTTGCCGGCGACCACCTGACCGGAAGCCACCCCGATGCCGGCTTGGCAGTCGGGCATTTCGTCCGCGAGCCGGTCGGCGATGGTCCGCGCGGCGGCCAGCGCCTCGTCCTCGGGACGCTGCAGGCGATTCGGAGCACCGAAGATGGCCAGCGAGGCGTCGCCCTCGAACTTGTTCACCAGGCCGCAGTGGCCGTCCACCTCCTCGACGACGATCGCGAAGAATCGGTTGAGAAACTTCACGACGTCGGCCGGCGGTTGGCTGGTCACCAATTGGGTGGAGCCGACCAAGTCGATGAAGACGACGGCGACGTGGCGCTCCTCGCCGCCCAGTTTCGGCTTCTCGCGTTCGGCGGCCAGGGCGACCTCCTTGCCTACGTGCCGGCCGAAAAGGTCACGCACACGCTCACGTTCACGCAGGCCGTCGACCATCGCGTTGAAACCACGTTGCAGCTCGCCGAGCTCGGTGCCGTCGAAGACCACCAGGTTGCCGCGCAAGTCGCCCCGCTCGGCGCGCTCAAGTGCCGCGCGTACCACCCGCACCGGAGTGGCGGTGAGCCAGGACAGGATCCACATCAAGACACCACCGAAGATCAGGGCGGCGATCGCCACGATCATCACGGCCACGGCAAATTGCGTCTCGGTGAGATTGCGCATCGACAGCTGGAAGAAGGCCACCAGGGCGACGCCGATCACCGGTACTCCCGAACCGACGAACCAGACCATCATGGTTCGACCCATGATCCCCGAGGTCAGCCGCCGCGGCGGGCGTCCGGCCTCCAGCGCCTGGGCGGCCACCGGTCGCAGCGCAAATTCGGTGGACAGGTAGGCGGCGGTGGAGACCAGCACGCCGCAAAAGCCCACCCCGAACAGAAACCGCGGGATGAACTGCGTGTTGACCAGGCCGTACAGCGTCGTCAGCAGCAGCGTCCCGAAGATCCACAGGCCAAGGTCGACGATCGAGACCCGCCACGGGGCTATGAAGGTGTTGCGCTCATCGAGGCGCGTCGGTTTGCGCCCCTCGATCGCCCAGCGCAGCGCCAGGACCGTCCGTCGGGTGATCCAATAGGTGCCCACCACCATGGCGAAGATGAGATAGCCCGGGATCACCCCGAATGTCAGCCAGCCCGGCGCGTCGTCGAAGATGCTCGGTTCCGGAATGGCGACCGCGATGAGCAGCCCGGCGAAGGCCATGCCGATTAAATTCACCACCATGACGACGACGGTCAGGATGATTTGGATGCGTACCCGCCGTCGATGTTGACTCTCCGTGACCCGGCCGAGGAGCAAGGAGCCGTAGGCCGGGGTCTCTTGCAGCCGGCCGCTTTGACGGGTGACCTTCTCAAGCACCCGGCCCAGGCGGTGCGCCAAGGACTGACGGTGGGCCTTGTTAGGCATCGTGTGTCAGCCTAATTTGTCGGACACGCTCTAAGGTGAGTCGGGTGCGTCTCGTGATCGCTCAATGCACCGTGGACTATGTCGGCCGGCTCACCGCTCATCTCCCGTCGGCGCGCAGGTTGTTGTTGATCAAGGCCGACGGGTCGGTCAGCGTGCACGCCGACGACCGTGCCTATAAGCCGCTGAACTGGATGAGCCCGCCGTGCTGGATGACCGAGGAGGCGGGCGACGGGGCGCCGGTGTGGGTGGTGCAGAACAAGACCGGCGAGCAGCTGCGCATCACCATCGAGGACATCGAGCACGACTCCAGCCACGAACTCGGCGTCGATCCCGGGCTGGTCAAGGACGGCGTGGAGGCTCACCTGCAGGCGTTGCTCGCCGAGCACGTCCAACTGCTGGGCGAGGGATACACGTTGGTGCGCCGCGAATACATGACCGCGATCGGGCCCGTCGACCTGTTGTGCCGCGATGAACTCGGTGGCTCGGTCGCGGTGGAAATCAAAAGACGCGGCGAGATCGACGGCGTCGAGCAGCTCACCCGCTATCTCGAATTGCTCAATCGCGACTCGGTTCTCGCGCCGGTGAAAGGCGTGTTCGCCGCTCAACAGATCAAGCCGCAGGCGCGCACCCTGGCCCACGATCGCGGAATCCGTTGCCTCACACTGGATTACGACAAGATGCGCGGAATGGATAGCGACGAGTACCGGCTGTTCTGATGGCTCGCCGGCGCAGACCGCCGCGCAGGTTGCCGGCACTTCCGTCGCCGATGCTGCGGCGGGTGGAAACCGGGCCCGACGGCCACGAATACGAAGTGCGTCCGATTGCCGGCGCCCGGGCCGTCAAGATCTATCGGTGTCCCGGTTGCGATCACCAAATCCGTTCCGGCACTGCGCATGTGGTGGTATGGCCGATTGACTCACCAGGAGCTATGGATGACCGACGGCATTGGCACACGCCGTGCTGGGCCAAGCGCGCGACGCGCGGTCCGACCAGAAGGTGGAGCTGACCGCGATCGCGAGCCACTCAAGCTAGGACGCGGGTTCGACCAACTCGATGAGCACCCCGCCGGCGTCTTTGGGGTGGATGAAGTTGATTCGGGAGTTTGCCGTGCCGCGTCGGGCGGCCTCGTAGACGAGCCGCACACCCTGGTCGCGCAGCCGCTGGCACAGCGCGTCCAGATCGCTGACGCGAAGCGCCATCTGCTGGATGCCGGGCCCGCGCTTGTCGAGGAACTTCGCGATCGTTGACGACTCGTCCAGCGGGGCCATCAGCTGAATTTGCCCTGCGTCCAGTGCGCCGGGCGCCGCCACCATGGCCTCGCGGATGCCCTGGTCGTCGTTGACTTCCTCGTGCACCAGGATCATGCCGAGGTGCTCGCAATACCACTCGATGGCCACATCCAGGTCGGCGACTGCAATGCCGACGTGATCGACACCGGTCACCAGGGAGGTTGCCAAGAGTCGACGGGCGTCAACTTGATCGGTCGTCATCACATAACGGTAACCTGACGGAGAAGATTGCGCTTCTCCGGTAGGTCGAATGGGCCTTCCACACCCGTCTTGGAGGTAGTCATGACGACTTCGGTGATCGTTGCTGGAGCACGGACGCCCATCGGCAAGTTGATGGGCTCATTGAAGGATTTTTCGGCCAGCGATCTGGGCGCCATCGCCATCAAGGGGGCGCTGGCGAAGGCCAACGTTCCGGCGTCGGCCGTCGAATACGTGATCATGGGCCAGGTATTGACCGCCGGAGCAGGTCAAATGCCGGCGCGGCAGGCCGCCGTGGCCGCTGGCATCGGCTGGGATGTTCCGGCGCTGTCCATCAACAAGATGTGCCTGTCCGGTATCGACGCCATCGCGCTTGCCGACCAGCTCATTCGGGCCGGGGAGTTCGAGGTGGTGGTGGCCGGTGGCCAGGAGTCCATGACGCGGGCGCCGCATTTGCTGATGGATTCGCGGGCCGGCTACAAGTACGGCGATGTCACGGTGTTGGACCACATGGCCTACGACGGCCTGCACGACGTGTTCACCGATCAGCCGATGGGTGCGCTCACCGAGCAGCGCAACGACGTCGACAAGTTCACCCGCGCCGAACAGGACGAGTACGCGGCGCGGTCGCACCGGTTGGCGGCCGCCGCCTGGAAGGACGGCGTCTTCAACGACGAGGTGGTTCCGGTGAATATCCCGCAGCGCAAGGGTGATGCGCTGCAGTTCACCGAGGACGAGGGGATCCGCGCCAACACCACGGCGGAATCCCTGGGCGGTCTCAAGCCGGCATTCCGCAAGGACGGCACGATCACGGCTGGCTCGGCGTCGCAGATCTCCGATGGTGCCGCCGCCGTCGTGGTGATGAGCAAGGACAAAGCACAGGCGTTGGGGCTGACGTGGCTGGCCGAGATCGGTGCGCACGGCGTGGTGGCCGGGCCGGATTCGACGCTGCAGTCACAGCCGGCGAACGCGATCAAGAAGGCGCTGGACCGCGAGGGAATCACCGTTGACCAGCTCGACGTCGTGGAGATCAACGAAGCGTTCGCCGCGGTGGCGCTGGCCTCCACGCGCGAACTCGGGGTCAACCCCGACATCGTGAACGTCAACGGCGGTGCGATCGCGGTGGGCCACCCGATTGGGATGTCGGGAGCCAGGATCACGCTGCATGTGGCGCTGGAGCTGGCGCGCCGCGGCTCCGGCATCGGCGTTGCGGCCCTGTGCGGCGCGGGCGGCCAGGGCGACGCGCTGATTCTTCGGGCGGGCTGATCGAAGAGAAAACTGACCGGTAACTTTGCTGCGGTTGGGCAGTCCGCACAGCAGGTGTGATTTGCGTCATAGGAGCTGTTTGAGCAGTGATATCCGGCTGATTTCGCCCGGTGGGCCGGCGATCGCGACGACGTGACAGACTTGACTGCGTGACGCGTCCGCGACCCTCGATCGGGCCTGCAATGGCCGGTGCTGTCGATCTGTCCGGTCTCAAGCAGCGGGCCCAGCAGAAGGCTGGGCCGTCTGGGCCGTCCGGGCCCGATGGCCCCGGGCCGGAGCCGGGCGGTGTGGAGATCACCGAGGCCAATTTCGAAGAGGAAGTGATCGTCCGGTCGGAGGAAGTGCCCGTTGTGGTGGCGCTCTGGTCGCCGCGCAGCGACGCGTGCGTCGAATTGGTCGACACGCTCTCTGGCTTGGCGGCCGCCGACAACGGCAAGTGGTCGCTGGCGACGGTCAACGTCGACGCGGCGCCCAGGGTGGCCCGGATCTTCGGTGTCGACGCCGTCCCCACGGTGGTGGCTTTGGCGGCCGGACAGCCGATCTCGAGCTTCCAGGGCGTGCAGCCCGCCGATCAGTTGCGGCGCTGGCTGGACTCGCTGCTATCGGCGACGGAGGGAAAGCTAAGGGGCGCAAGCGGTTCGGAGGACTCCGCGCAGGTCGACCCCGAGCTCGCCCAGGCCCGCGAGCAGCTCGAGGCCGGGGACTTCGACGCGGCGAAGCAGTCGTATCAGGCCGTCCTCGATGCCAACCCGGGTAGCGCCGAAGCCAAGGGAGCGATCCGGCAGATCGATTTCCTCAGTCGCGCAACGGCGCAACGCCCCGATGCCGTCGCGATCGCCGATGCCGCACCCGGCGACATCGCCGCGGCGTTCGCGGCCGCCGACGTGCAAATCCTCAACCAGGACGTGGGTGCGGCGTTCGAGCGTTTGATCGCGTTGATACGCAGCACATCCGGCGACGACCGGACCTCGGTGCGGACCCGGCTGATCGAGTTGTTCGAGCTCTTCGATCCCGCCGATCCCGAGGTCGTCGTGGGCCGGCGCAACCTCGCCAACGCGCTGTACTAGCGCGAGCAGCCTACTCGGGTTCCAGCCACAGCGCCGACGTCGGCGGCAACACCAGCACCGCCGATGCCGGACGGCCATGCCACGGGTCCTCGGTGGCATCGACGCCGCCGAGGTTACCGATCCCGGAGCCGTTGTAGTCCGTCGCGTCGGTGTTGAGCACCTCGCGCCATCGGCCGGCCGAGGGCAGCCCCACCCGGTAGCCGCTGTGCTCGGCGCCGGCGAAATTGAACACGCAGGCCATCACCGAGCCGTCGGTGCCGTAGCGCAGGAAGCTCAGCACGTTGTTCCCGGAGTCGTTGGCGTCGATCCAGGAGTAGCCCTCGGGAGTGGTGTCGCGACTCCACAGTGCGGGACGCGCGCGGTAGATCTCGTTGATGTCGTGCACGAAACGCAGAATCCCGTTGGAGAAGCCCTGCTCGTCGAGCTGCCACCAATCCAGGCCGTTCTGCTCCGACCACTCGGCGCGCTGGCCGAATTCCTGACCCATGAACAACAACTGCTTGCCCGGGTGTGCCCACTGGTAGGCGAGCAGGCTGCGCAGGCCGGCGGCCTTGACGTGATTGTTGCCCGGCATCCGCCCCCACAGCGTGCCCTTGCCGTGGACCACCTCGTCGTGGCTGATCGGCAGCACGAAGTTCTCGCTGAACGCGTACAGCATGGAGAACGTCATCTCGTGGTGGTGGAAGCTGCGGTATATCGGGTCGCGGCTGACGTAGTCCAACGTGTCGTGCATCCAGCCCATGTTCCACTTCATCGAGAAGCCCAGGCCGCCAAGGCTTGTCGGTCGCGTCACGCCTGGCCACGATGTGGACTCCTCGGCGATGGTGACGATGCCCGGTACGGCCTTGTGCGCCGTGGCGTTCATCTCCTGCAAGAACTGCACGGCCTCCAGGTTCTCCCGACCGCCGTAGATGTTCGGGGTCCAGCCGCCCTCGGGACGCGAGTAGTCCAGGTAGAGCATCGACGCGACCGCATCCACGCGCAGCCCGTCGATGTGGAACTCTTGCAGCCAGTACAACGCGTTGGCGACCAGGAAGTTGCGCACCTCCGGTCGGCCGAAGTCGAAAACGTAAGTGCCCCAGTCGAGTTGCTCTCCGCGCTTGGGGTCGGAGTGCTCGTACAGCGCGGTGCCGTCGAAACGCCCCAGGGCCCACGCGTCCTTGGGGAAGTGCGCCGGCACCCAGTCCACGATCACGCCGATGCCGGCCTGATGCAGGGCATCAACCAGCTCCCGAAATTCGTCGGGTGTGCCGAAGCGGGCCGTCGGCGCGTAGTACGACGTGACCTGGTATCCCCACGATCCGGCGAACGGATGCTCGGCGACCGGCAACAGCTCGATATGGGTAAACCCGTGCTCGACAACGTATTCCGTCAGCTCCTTGGCAAGCTGCCGATAGCTCAGTCCGGGACGCCACGAGCCGAGGTGGACTTCGTAGGTGCTCATCGGCTCGAACACCGGATTGCGCTGCGCGCGCTCCGTCAGCCAGGCCTCGTCGCTCCAGGTGTACTTGCTCTCCGTCACCCGCGACGCCGTCGACGGCGGTACCTCGGTGGCGAAGGCGAACGGGTCGGCCCGGTCGGTGACGACGCCGTCGGCGCCGTGCACCCGGAACTTGTACAGACCGTCGGGTGGGAACCCGGGCCAGAACAACTCCCACACCCCGGAGGAGCCCAGCACCCGCATCGGCGCGTCGTTGCCGGTCCAGCCGTTGAACTCGCCGATCAGGCTCACACCTTTGGCGTTGGGCGCCCACACGGCGAACGACACCCCGTTGACCACACCGTCGGCGGTGGTGAATGAGCGACGGTGCGCGCCAAGGACTTCCCACAGCCGTTCGTGTCGCCCCTCGGCGAACAGATGAAGGTCCACCTCGCCCAGGGTGGGCAGGAAGCGGTAGGCGTCGGCGACGGTGTACGGTTCCGAACCCTGATAGCTCACCTGCAACCGGTAGTCGATGAGGTTGGTGAACGGCAGCGCCACGGCGAACAATCCGGCTTCGATGTGCTGCAGGGGGAAGCGCTCGTCGCCGACGATCGCGATGACTTCGACCGCGTGCGGCCGAAACGCCCGGATGACAGTGTGATCACCGTACTCGTGGGCGCCCAGGATCCCGTGTGGGTTGTGGTGCGCCCCGGCCACCAGGCGTTTCAAGTCGGCGGGGTCGGGCGCCAGGTCAGTCCCGGCGAGTTGATCAGCTCGACTCATGTCCGCTCACCTCCTGCGCAGCAGCGCGATTCGGGATTCCGGCGGGATGAGGGGCATGTTGATGATGTGGGCGACCGCTTGCCCAGGATCGATGCGGATGTAATTTGCTTGCCCCCATTGATATTCCGCGCCCGTTAGCTCGTCCCGCACCCAAAAGCGCTCGTGGGGTTCCATACCCAGTGCGTGCATGTCTAACCACAGCGTCGCTTCCTCGGGGCCGAACGCGTTGAGCGTCACCACCACCAAGACGCAGTCGCCGGTGACCGGGTCGAACTTGCTGTACGCCATCAACGCGTCGTTGTCGACGTTATGGAAATAAATGGTGCGCAGTTGCTCCAGCGCGGGGTGCAGCCGGCGAATAGCGTTGAGCTGTTTAAGGAACGGCTCCAGGGATCTGCCGGCGGCGAGCTCACCCGCGAAGTCGCGGGGCCGCAATTCGTACTTCTCCGAGTTCAGGTATTCCTCGCTGCCTTCGCGCACCGCACGATGCTCGAACAGCTCGTAGCCCGAGTACACGCCCCAGGCCGGACTCATCGTCGCCGCGAGCACCGCGCGGATCGCGAACATGCCGGGGCCGTTGTGTTGCAGGATCGCGTGCAAGATGTCGGGAGTGTTGACGAACAGGTTCGGCCGGCGGAAGTCGGCGAGTGCGGCGATGTCATTGCCGAATTCGGTGAGCTCCCACTTGGCGGTGCGCCAGGTGAAATACGTGTAGGACTGCGTGAAGCCGAGCTTGGCCAACCCGTACTGACGGGCGGGCGGCGTGAACGCCTCGGACAAGAAGAGCACGTCGGGGTCGGTGGCCTTCACCTGACCGATCAGCCAGGCCCAGAAGTCGGGCGGCTTGGTGTGCGGGTTGTCGACCCGAAAGAACTTGACGCCGTGCTCAATCCAGTGCCGGACCACGCGCAGCACCTCGTCGTAGAGGCCCGCCGGGTCGTTATCGAAATTGAGCGGATAGATGTCCTGGTACTTCTTGGGCGGATTCTCCGCGTACGCGATTGTGCCGTCGGGCAATTCGGTGAACCACTGTCGATGTTCGCGAGCCCACGGATGATCCGGCGCGCATTGCAGCGCCAGGTCCAAAGACACTTCCAGGCCCAGGTCGCGCGCCGCGGCGACGAATGCGTCGAAATCGTCGATCGTGCCCAGGTCGGGATGAACCGCGTCGTGGCCACCCTCGTCGCTCCCGATCGCCCACGGCGACCCCACATCCCCCGGGGCGGCGGTGGGAGAGTTGTTGCGGCCCTTGCGATGTACCTTGCCGATCGGATGAATCGGGGGCAGATACACGACGTCGAAGCCCATGTCGGCGATGCGCCCCAGCGCCGCGGCAGCGGTCTTGAACGTGCCGTGGACCGGCTTGCCGTCGGCGTCCCAGCCCCCGGTCGAACGCGGAAACATTTCGTACCACGCGCTGAAGCGCGCCGCGGGCCGGTCCACCCAAATGTGGCACTGCTCGCCGCGGGTGACGATGTCTCGCAGCGGATAGGTCGTCAGCAGCTCCTCGACTCGAGGCGCTAATGCCAGCGCGCTGCGGGTCACCGGGTCCCCGGGCGTGCGCAACGCCGTCGCGGCCGAGAGCAGCGGATCGCGCAGCGCGCGTGGCACACCCGTTGCGGCGCGTTCGAACAGCGCGGCGCCGACCAGCAGATCGTTGGATAATTCCTTCTCGCCCTGCCCCGCGTCCAGCTTGGCGATCAGCCCGTGCCGCCAGCTTTCAATCGGGTTGCCCCAGCCGTCGACGCGGAAGCTCCACAATCCGACGCTGTCGGGGGTGAACTGACCGTGAAAGACATACGGCTCCTGACCCATCGCCATCGGAATCAGCAGCGGCTTGACCTTTTGTGAATCGCTCGCGGAATCGCGGGACACGGTCGCCAGCTTTTCGGGAGCCTGCACCGCCTGGATCCGCCGCATTTCCGTTGCCGGATAGCGCGGCCCGAGGTAGCGCACCACCAATGTCGCCGCGACCGCCTCGTGGCCTTCGCGCCACACGGCCGCGCTGACCGGGACGACCTCACCGACTACGGCCTTGGCCGGGTAGGCGCCGCAGGAAACGACGGGCTGGACGTTATCGATCTCGACACGACCGGGCACCACAGCTCCGTTCCGATTGCGTGCTCTCGTCTCCGGAAACTTCTTCTCCTGGGGAACTCCCCCCGAATGGGGATGCACCTTTGCGGCCCCAACAAGTACCCGATACCCACCCTAGTGGCCGGCCACACACCCCCGACGTAAACGGAGGTAAACGCTCGCTCTCTGGCTCGGCGCGCACCGCAATCCTCAGTAAGGTAGTGATGCGTGAAAGCCCTCCGGCGTTTTACCGTCCGTGCCCACCTTCCCGCCCGCCTGGCAGCGCTGGAGCAGCTGTCGACGAACCTGCGCTGGTCGTGGGACAAACCGACGCAGGATCTGTTCGCGAGCATCGACCCCGCGTTGTGGGCGCACGTCGGCTATGACCCGGTTGCGCTGTTGGGGGTGGTGAATCCGGCTCGGCTCGACCAATTGGCCATCGACGAGGGGTTCCTGAGCCACCTCGATTGGCTGGCCGCCGAATTGAACGACTACCTGACTCGTCCGCTGTGGTATCAGCAACAGCAGCAGGATGGTCTCGAGATGCCGCGCGGCATCGCGTATTTCTCGATGGAGTTCGGTGTCGCCGAGGTGTTGCCCAACTACTCCGGCGGCCTGGGGATCCTCGCCGGCGACCACCTGAAGTCCGCCTCCGACCTGGGCGTGCCGCTGATCGCGGTGGGCCTGTACTACCGCTCCGGGTATTTCCGCCAGTCGCTGACCGCCGACGGCTGGCAGAACGAGAATTACCCCTCGCTGGATCCGCAAGGGCTGCCGTTGCGGCTGCTCACCACCGCCGACGGGGATCCGGTTCTGGTCGAACTGGCCTTGCCGGATTCCGCACGGCTGCGGGCCCGGGTCTGGGTGGCCCAAGTGGGTCGCGTCCCGCTGCTACTGCTGGACTCCGACGTCCCCGAAAACGAGCACGACCTGCGCGGCGTCACCGACCGCCTGTACGGCGGCGACCAAGAGCACCGCATCAAGCAGGAGATCCTGGCCGGTGTGGGCGGGATGCGGGCGATCCGCGCCTTTACCGCCATCGAAGGTCTGCCCGCGCCCGAGGTGTTCCACATGAACGAGGGACACGCCGGCTTCCTTGGGGCCGAGCGCATCCGCGAGCTGATCATCGATGCCGGGTTGGACTACGACACCGCGTTGACCGTGGTGCGGTCGAGCACCCTGTTCACCACCCACACTCCCGTGGCCGCGGGCATTGACCGGTTTCCCGTCGACATGGTGGAGCGCTACTTCGACGACCACCTCGACGGCAAGGCGGCTGATCCGACCAACGCCTCGGCGCTGCTGCCGGGCGTGCCGACCGAGCGAATCATCGCGCTCGGCGCGGAGGCCGATCCGACCAAATTCAACATGGCCCACATGGGCCTGCGGCTGGCCCAACGGGCCAACGGCGTCTCGCTGCTGCACGGCCGGGTGAGCCGGGCCATGTTCAACGACCTGTGGCGCGGCTTCGACCGCAAGGAAGTGCCGATCGGGTCGATCACCAACGGCGTTCACGCGCGCACCTGGGCGGCGCCGCAATGGTTGCAGCTGGGGCGCGAACTGGCCGGGTCGGATTCGTCGTTCAGTGATCCCGGTGTCTGGCTGAAACTGGAGCAGGTCGATCCCGGTCATCTGTGGTGGATCCGTTCGCAATTGCGCGCGCTGCTGGTGGAGGACGTGCGACGGCGGCTGCGCCAGTCCTGGCTGGAACGCGGCGCGTCGGATGCCGAGCTCGGCTGGATCGGGGCTGCGTTCGATCCGAACGTGTTGACCATCGGATTCGCGCGCCGGGTGCCGACGTACAAGCGGCTGACGTTGATGCTGCGCGATCCCGCTCGCCTGGAGCGGCTGCTGCTCGACGAACACCGGCCAATACAGCTGATCGTTGCCGGCAAGTCGCACCCGGCCGACGACGGCGGCAAGGCGCTGATCCAACAGGTGGTGCGCTTCGCCGATCGACCGCATGTGCGTCATCGCATCGCGTTCTTGCCCAACTACGACATGTCGATGGCCCGGATGCTGTATTGGGGCTGCGACGTGTGGCTGAACAACCCGCTGCGGCCCCTGGAGGCGTGCGGCACCTCCGGAATGAAGAGCGCGCTCAACGGCGGCCTGAATCTGTCCATCCGCGACGGGTGGTGGGACGAATGGTACGACGGCGAAAACGGTTGGGAGATACCGTCTGCCACCGGATTGACCGACGAGGTCCGTCGCGACGATCTGGAGGCCAGCGCGCTGTATGACTTGCTGGAGCACGCGGTGGTGCCGAAGTTCTACGAGCGCGACCATCGCGGCGTGCCACCGCGGTGGATCGAGATGGTGCGGCACACGTTGCAGACGCTCGGGCCCAAGGTGCTGGCGTCGCGCATGGTGCGCGACTACGTCGAGCAGTATTACGTGCCGGCCGCGCAATCGCTGCGCAAGACCGTCAGCGCCACCGACGACACCGCCGAGTACGGCGAGGCCCGTGAGCTGGCGGCGTATCGTCGCCGCGCCGAGGAGGCGTGGCCGAAGATCGTCGTCACCGACGTCGACAGCACCGGCCTGCCCGACACCCCGGTGCTGGGTTCCAAGCTGACCCTGACCGCGACCGTGCAGCTGGCTGGCCTCTCGCCCGAGGAGGTCACGGTGCAGGCGGTGCTGGGCCGGGTCGACTCCGGCGACGTGTTGCTGGATCCGGTCACCGTCGAGATGTCGTATACCGGCGCCGCCGACGCGGGCAATCAGGTGTTCTCGACGACGACACCGCTGCCGCTGGCCGGCGCGGTCGGGTACACGGTGCGCGTGCTGCCCCGGCATCGGTTGCTTGCCGCCGGCAACGAGTTCGGTCTGGTCACCCTCGCCTAGCCCACAACCACACTGCGTGCCCTTGCGGACCGCAGATCTCCTTACATCGCCGTCGAGGTAATGCAAAACGGTAAAGTAATGGATATGGACGTAAGCATTACCGTGACCAGGAAGGGACAGACGACCCTTCCGGTTGCCATTCGTCGCCGACTCGGTCTGGCCGACTCGGGTGGAGTGTTGCACGCGCACCTGAACGAGGAGACCGGGGAACTCATCATCACCAAGCCGCCGAGTGTCGACGAGTTGAGTGAGCGCATCAGTCGCCATATCAAATCGGGAACCCGCCCGCTGCTGGATGTCGACGACTTCTACCAGTCCCAGCGTGAGTCGCAAGGGTGAACCCCACATTTGGCGGTTCGCTTGACGCCAACGTCGTACTTCGCCTGCTGCTCAATGACGTTCCGGACCAACACGCGGCGGCAGTCGCACTTGTCGAAAGCGCCGATGCGCCCCTCCTCGTGTCGGATATCGCTGTCATCGAGGTGGTCTTTGCGTTGTGCCGCCACTACGAATTCAGCCGGGCTTCGGCATCCGAGGCGATCGAGGGCCTGATTTCGTTGACCCAAATCGATTGCAACCGTGCCCTGTTCAAGCGCGCGCTGCCGTTGTTCACCGATCATCCGAAGCTGTCGTTCGAGGACTGCTGCCTTGCCACGTACGCCGAATTGGCGAACGCCGAACCATTGTGGACCTTCAACAGGAAACTGGCTGGCCAGGCCCGTGCGGCCCGAATGGTGCCGACACTAAGACGGTGATGCGTCGGTCCGGCGGGTGTCGGCCGCAGTGCGCAGGCGCCCAAGCGCTTGGCGCACCTGCGCGGCGTTGATGGTTTGCCAGAACGGCGGCAGCGAGGCGCGCAGGTAACCGCCGTACCGGGCGGTGGCCATCCGGGAATCCAGCACGGCGACCACGCCGCGGTCGGTGACTCGCCGTAACAGGCGGCCCGAACCCTGCGCGAGCAGCAGCGCGGCGTGACTGGCGGCGACCTCCATGAAGCCGTTGCCGCCGCGCGCCGCCACCGCGCGTTGCCGCGCGCTGAGCAGGGGATCGTCCGGCCGCGGGAACGGGATGCGGTCGATCAGCACCAGCGACAGCGACGGCCCGGGCACGTCGACGCCCTGCCACAGCGACAGCGTGCCGAACAACGAGGTGGCCGGGTCGGCGGTGAACTGCTCGACCAGCGTGGAGGTGCTGTCGTCGCCTTGACAGAGCACCGGCGTGGACAGCCGCGTCCGCATGGCCTCGGCCGCGGCCCGCGCGGCCCGCATGGACGAGAAGAGCCCCAGGGTCCGCCCGCCGGCCGCGGTGATGAGCTCGGCGATTTCGCTCAGCTGCTCGGCCGATCCGGCGCCGTCGCGGCCCGGCGGCGGGAGATGGGCTGCGACGTAAAGGATTCCGTTCTTGGCGTGCTGGAATGGCGATCCGACATCAAGGCCGCGCCAGCGCGGGTACTCTCCGGGCTCCGGTCCGGTCAGCCCCCATGCGGCGGCCATCGCGTCGAAGCTCCCGCCGATCGTCAGCGTCGCCGACGTCAACACCGTCCTGGAACGCGAGAACACGCGGGTGCGCAACAGCTCTGCCACCGAGAGCGGAGCCACCCGCAACACGGCGCGCGGAGAACCCCGGTTGTCCTCCTGGTCCAGCCAGACCACGTCGGTGCGATCGGGGATAGCCGGGCTGAACGATGTCAGGATGCGCGAGGCGGTTTCGGAGATCTCACTCAATGTCGCAGCGGCCTCGGCGCGGGTGGCGGCGGCTTTGGAGTCGCTGGTGGACTCGATCGCCGATCGCGCCGCGCTGGCCGCGTCCCGCAACGCCGTGAGGTAGGCCGCCATCTCCTGATCGAGATAGTCGATGCGGCCTGGGGTTCCGTCGTGGAGCGCCGACGCGAAGGTGGCCGACGACGCCTCCAGTCGCTCGATCAGTTCCGGATCGATCAGCCGCGCGATTCGCCGTGACGCGACACCGAGCGCGGCCGACGTGAGTTCGGCGGTGGCCACCGATGTCACCCGGTCGGTCAACTCGTGTGCTTCGTCGACCACCAGCAGCGAATGTTCCGGCAGCACAGCCGATTCGGCGACGGCGTCGATGGCCAGCAGCGCGTGATTGGTGACGACGATATCGGCGGCGCCGGCGCGGCCACGGGCCCGTTCGGAAAAGCATTCGGTCCCATAGGGACAGCGGGACACGCCGATGCATTCCCGTGCGGACACGCTGACTTGTGACCAGGACCGGTCGGGCACACCGGGTTTGAGGTCGTCGCGGTCGCCGGAATCGGTTGTCGACGCCCACGCGGCGAGGCGCTGCACGTCACGCCCCAGCGCGGTGGCCGCCATCGGGTCGAAAAGTTCGTCCTGCGGCTGTTCGTCCTCGGCATCGCCCGTGCTGCCGCCATGAACCTTGTTCAGGCACAAGTAGTTTCGTCGCCCCTTGAGCAAGGCGAACTGCGGACGGTGTGGCAGCGCATCGGCCAGCGAGTCGGCCAGGCGCGGCAGGTCCCGATCGACCAGCTGGCGCTGCAGGGCGATCGTCGCCGTCGACACGACGACCGGGCCGTCGCCCTCCACGGCGCGCACAATCGCCGGAATCAGATACGCCAGCGACTTGCCGGTGCCGGTGCCGGCCTGCACGATCAGGTGCTCGCCGGCCTCGGGTCCGGTCTCAAAGGCTTGCGCCACGGCCTCGGCCATCTGCTGCTGGCCGCTGCGCGCGCTGCCGCCGAGCGCGTCCACCGCGATGGCCAGCAGTTCTGGTACGGACAGGGATACGTCTGCCGTGATTACCCCCCCGCGATCTGCGTGGTGGGGATCGCCGGGTCGCCGTGGGCCAGGCTCAGCCCCTCCCACGGCAGGCTGCGCAGCCCGGACGCGACCAGCCGACGGGCCGACGACAGGTCGGTATCGGCGACCACCTCTCCCTCCCGGACCAGCGGAACGGTCAGCACCCGTCGAGGCTCCGTCGTGTCGGGCGGTCGCCCCGCGGGATGCACCACCTCTTCGGTGATCGTGCCGGTCGGCCGTGACAACCGCACCGCCTCCTTGCGGCCTCCCACCGATTCCTTGTGGCTGCTGCGCTTCTGCACCGGGATACCGTCCACCTCGGCGAGTTTGTAAACCATGCCCGCGGCCGGGGCACCCGAGCCGGTCACCAACGACGTGCCGACGCCATAGCTGTCCACCGGATCCGCGCGCAGCGCGGCGATGGCAAACTCGTCGAGATCGCCGGATACGACGATGCGGGTCTGGGTGGCGCCCAGCTGATCGAGCTGCTCGCGCACCTGGCGGGCGAGAACGCCGAGTTCGCCGGAGTCGATGCGGACCGCGCCGAGCGCGGTACCGCCGGCGGCCACGGCGTTGGCCACCCCGGTGGTCACGTCGTAGGTATCGATCAACAGCGTGGTGCCGACGCCCAGGGCGTCGACCTGGGCGCGGAACGCGGCCAGCTCGTCTGGTCCATCTCCGGTGGTGTGCAACATGGTGAAGGCGTGCGCGGCGGTGCCCTCGGTGGGGATCCCGTATTGCCGCTGCGCCTCCAGGTTGGACGTCGCGGCGAAGCCGGCGATATAGGCCGCCCGGGCCGCGGCGACCGCCGCACGCTCGTGGGTGCGTCGGGTTCCCATGTCCATCAGCGGGCGTTCTCCTGCGGCGCTGACCATGCGTGCGGCCGCGGACGCGATCGCGCAGTCGTGGTTGAAGATCGACAGCGCCAACGTCTCGATCACCACGCATTCGGCGAAGCTGCCGCGCACCGACAATACGGGCGAGCCAGGAAAATACAACTCACCTTCGGCATAGCCGTCGATGTCGCCGCCGAACCGGAAATCGCGCAGATAGCGCACGGTGTCGGCGTCGAGGAATTGCGCCAGCAGCCGGCCGGCCGCTTCGTCGAACCTGAACTGCGGCAACGCTTCTAGCAGTCGGCCGGTTCCGGCGACCACACCGTAGCGACGTCCCTCGGGCAGTCGGCGGGCGAACAATTCGAACGTGGTTCGGCGTTTGGCCGTGCCGTCGCGCAGCGCCGCCGCCAGCATGGTCAGCTCGTACCTGTCGGTTAGCAGTCCGGCCAAGACCGCGTCGTTCATGCCGTAACCGTATCGGCTGGCGACACGGGCTCGGTATCGTAGAGGGCATGGTTGCTGCGTCAGCGCCCACCAAACCGGGCACTACCGGGCAACGCGAGTCCGCGCCGGTGGACGTCACGGCCAGGCCATGGGTCACCGTCGTGTGGGACGACCCGATCAACTTGATGACCTACGTGACGTACGTGTTCCAGAAATTGTTCGGCTACAGCGAGCCGCACGCCACCAAACTGATGCTGCAGGTGCATCACGAAGGCAAGGCGGTGGTGTCGTCCGGCACGCGGGAGTCCATGGAAGTCGACGTGTCCAAACTGCATGCCGCCGGATTGTGGGCGACGTTGCAGCAGGACAGCTGAGATCAGAGGGCATCCAGGATTTTTTGTGCGCAAATGGAAGCGCGTCGAGACCGCCGACGGTCCCCGTTTTCGGTCGTCGTTGGCGGTACATGAGGCGGCTCTGCTGAAGAACTTGGTCGGATCGATGATCGGCCTGCTCGACGAGCGCGAATCTTCCGCTCCGTCCGACGAACTCGAGGAGATCACCGGGATCAAGACCGGCAACACGGAACCGCCGGCCGATCCGACGCTGCGCCGCTTGTTGCCCGACTTCCACAGGCCCGACGAGGAGGACACCGACGAGCCGGATTCCCCTGATAGCAATGCCGCCGACAGCCTCAATGCCGCGCTGCGCAGTCTGCACGAGCCGGAGATCATCGACGCCAAACGTGTTGCGGCCCAACAATTGTTGGACACGCTTCCGGAAAATGGCGGTCGGTTTGAACTGACCGAAGAGGGCGCGAACGCCTGGATCGCGGCGGTCAACGACCTCCGGCTGTCCTTGGGCGTGATGCTCGATGTAGGCCCGGACGGCCCAAGCCGACTGCCGGCCGACCATCCCCTGGCGGCGCACCACGACGTCTACCAATGGCTGACCGTCCTGCAGGAATACCTGGTGCTCGCGTTGATGGATTCCCGGTGAGCGCCATCACCGATGTCGGCGGGATCAGCGTCGGCCACTATCAGCGGCTGGATCCCGACGCGTCCCTGGGCGCGGGCTGGGCCCGCGGGGTCACCGTCGTGCTGACCCCGCCCGGAACCGTCGGCGCGGTCGATTGCCGCGGTGGGGCGCCCGGCACCCGGGAGACCGATCTGCTGGATCCGTCCAACAGTGTCCGCTTCGTCGATGCGGTGTTGCTCGCCGGCGGTAGCGCCTACGGCCTGGCGGCCGCCGACGGAGTGATGCGCTGGCTGGAGGAACAGGGACGCGGCGTGGCGATGAGCGGCGGGGTGGTGCCCGTCGTGCCGGGGGCGGTGATTTTCGATTTGCCCGTCGGCGGCTGGGACTGCCGCCCGACCGCCGAGTTCGGTTACGCCGCCGCCGCGGGAGCGTCCGCGGACACGGTAGCCGGCGGCACCGTCGGCGCCGGGGTGGGCGCTCGCGCCGGTGTGCTCAAGGGCGGCGTCGGGACCGCGTCGACCACGCTGCAGTCCGGCGTGACCGTCGGCGCGATCGTCGTGGTGAATTCCGCGGGCGATGTCGTCGACACCACCACCGGGCTCCCGTGGCAGGCGGACTTGATCGAAGAGTTCGGTCTGACCCCACCGCCCGCCGAGCAGATCACCGCGCTGGCCGAGTTGCCACCCCGCTCGACCGCGCTGAACACGACGATCGCAGTCGTCGGCACCGATGCCGCGCTGACCAAGGCGGCGTGCCGACGCGTCGCGATCGCCGCCCACGACGGGCTGGCCCGAACGATCCGGCCGGCACACACGCCGGTGGACGGCGACACGGTGTTCGCGCTGGCGACCGGGGCGGTCGAAGTCCCCCCGCTGCCGGACGCGCCCGCCGCGATGTCGCCGGAGACAGCGCTGGTCACCGCGGTGGGTGCGGCCGCCGCCGATTGCCTGGCCCGCGCGGTCCTGGTCGGCGTGCTCGCCGCCGAATCCGTCGCCGGAATACCGACCTATCGCGGCATCGCGCCCGGAGCATTCAAGACCGCCTGACCTGCAGGTAGCCTGGACGATGCCATGACGTCCGGACATCCGCACCCGCCCGCCCGGCAGGAGAAGAAACGCCCCCGGTGGGTGGTGGGCGGCGCCACCATCCTCACCTTCGTGGCGCTGCTGTACCTGGTCGAGCTGCTTGACCTGCTGACGAACCATTCCCTGGAGAGAAACGGCATCCGGCCGCAGACCACGGATGGCCTGTGGGGGATCATCTTCGCCCCGGTTCTGCACGCCAACTGGGCGCACCTGATGGCCAATACGATCCCGCTGCTGGTGTTGGGCTTTTTGATGACGCTGGCCGGGATTTCCCGGTTTGTGTGGGCCACCGCCATCATCTGGATCCTGGGCGGCTTCGGTACCTGGCTGATCGGCAACGTGGGCAGCAGTTGCGGGCCGACCGACCACATCGGCGCCTCCGGCCTGATCTTCGGCTACCTGGCGTTTTTGCTGGTGTTCGGCTTGTTCGTGCGCCGGGTGTGGCACATCATCGTCGGGCTGGTGGTCTTGTTCCTCTACGGCGGCGTGCTGCTCGGTGCCATGCCGGTGCTGCACCAGTGCGGCGGTGTGTCCTGGCAGGGTCACCTGTCGGGCGCGGTCGCCGGCGTCGTCGCCGCGTATCTGTTGTCCGCCCCGGAGCGCAAGGCCCGCGCGCGCAAAAGGGCCGGCGCTGCGTCGCCGCGGCTGAAAACATGAGCTCGCCGCTGGCGCCCGTCGGGGTCTTCGACTCCGGCGTCGGGGGACTGACCGTTGCGCGCGCGATCATCGACCAACTGCCCGACGAGGACATCGTCTACGTCGGCGATACCGGCAACGGCCCCTACGGTCCGCTGACCATCCCGGAGATCCGCGCGCACGCGCTGGCCATCGGCGACGACCTGGTCGAGCGCGGGGTCAAAGCGCTGGTGATCGCGTGCAATTCGGCGTCCGCCGCGTGCCTGCGCGATGCTCGCGAGCGCTACGACGTGCCCGTCGTCGAGGTGATCCTGCCGGCGGTGCGACGTGCGGTGGCCACCACCCGCAACGGGCGCATCGGCGTCATCGGTACGCAGGCCACTATCACCTCGCACGCCTACCAGGACGCCTTCGCCGCCGCGCGCGACACCGAGATCACCGCGGTGGCCTGCCCGCGCTTTGTCGACTTCGTCGAGCGCGGTGTGACCAGCGGCCGGCAGGTGCTCGGACTGGCCGAGGGATACCTCGAGCCGCTGCAGCGCGCCGCGGTCGACACGCTGGTGCTCGGCTGCACGCACTACCCGCTGCTGTCCGGACTGATTCAGCTGGCGATGGGCGACAACGTCACGCTGGTCTCCAGCGCCGAGGAGACCGCGAAGGAAGTGCTGCGGGTGCTCACCGAACGGGACCTGCTGCGTCCGCATGACGCGCCGGCCGCCACCCGAGTATTCGAGGCCACCGGCGACCCGGAGGAATTCACCAAACTGGCGTCGCGATTCCTCGGCCCCGCCGTCACCGGCGTTCAACCAGTGCACCGCCATTTTCGTGTTCATTAGATGAACGTGCGGAGATTCTCGTCACACCAAAGCGGCGATGTTTTCTACATCCCGCTATCGGGCATGGCACAGTAGTGTCCGTGCGAATCACCGTGCTCGGCTGCTCCGGCAGCGTCGTGGGCCCGGATTCGCCTGCCTCGGGTTATTTGCTCCGGGCGCCGGACACGCCACCGCTGGTCCTCGACTTCGGCGGGGGAGTGCTGGGCGCGCTGCAACGGCACGCGGACCCCGGTTCGGTGCATGTGCTGTTGTCTCATCTGCACGCGGACCACTGCCTGGATATGCCGGGCCTGTATGTCTGGCGCCGGTATCACCCGTCCCGCCCCGGCGGCAAGGCCCTGTTGTACGGCCCGAGTGACACCTGGTCGCGGTTGGGCGCGGCGTCGTCACCGTACGGCGGAGAGATCGACGACTGCTCGGACATCTTCGATATCCGCCACTGGGTGGACGGTGAGCCGGTGACGCTGGGTGCGCTCACGGTGGTGCCACGGGTGGTTGCGCACCCCACCGAGTCCTACGGTCTGCGGATCACCGATTCCACCGGCGCGTGCCTGGTCTACAGCGGCGACACCGGCGTCTGCGATCAGCTGGTCGAGCTGGCCCGCGGTGCGGATGTGTTCCTGTGCGAGGCCTCCTGGACGCACTCGCCGGACCGTCCCCGCGATCTTCATCTGTCCGGCACCGAAGCCGGCAGGGCCGCCAAACAAGCGGGGGTCCGGGAGTTGCTGTTGACGCATATCCCGCCGTGGACGTCGCGCGAGGACGTCATCACCGAGGCCAAGGCCGAGTTCGACGGTCCCGTGCACGCGGTGGTGTCCGGTGAGACGTTCGATATCGGTCGTGCCTGAGACGTTGTCCAGGAGCCGACCGAGCAGCCCTACGGGTTCGTGACTGCGCGCTGCGTGATCCCGCCGGAAACATGGTCCGCATCCAGGAGGTGCGCTAGTCCCGCCGAGCTGTCGCTAGTGTTGGCGTGTGTCCAAACGAGATGACGGTCGCCTTGACGACGAGCTCCGCCCCGTCGTCATCACCCGAGGATTCACCGAGCACCCGGCGGGGTCGGTGCTGATCGAGTTCGGTCAGACCAAGGTCATGTGCACCGCCAGCGTCACCGAGGGCGTGCCGCGTTGGCGCAAAGGGTCGGGCCTGGGCTGGCTCACCGCGGAGTACGCGATGCTGCCGTCGGCCACCCACACCCGCTCGGACCGCGAGTCCGTCAAGGGCCGGGTCAGCGGACGAACGCAGGAGATCAGCCGCCTGATCGGTCGGTCGTTGCGGGCGTGCATCGACCTGCGGGCGTTGGGGGAGAACACGATCGCCGTCGACTGCGACGTGCTGCAGGCCGACGGCGGCACTCGGACCGCGGCCATCACCGGCGCCTACGTGGCGTTGGCCGACGCGGTGACCTACCTGTCGGCCGCCGGCAAGCTGTCGGATCCGAGGCCGCTGTCGTGCGCCATCGCGGCGGTCAGCGTCGGCGTGGTCGACGGCAGGGTCCGGGTCGATCTGCCCTACGAGGAAGACTCGCGCGCCGAGGTGGACATGAACGTCGTCGCCACCGACACCGGCACCCTGGTCGAGATCCAGGGGACCGGTGAGGGCGCGACGTTCCCGCGCTCGACGCTGGACAAGCTGCTGGATCTGGCGTTGAGCGCGTGTGACAAGTTGTTCGAAGCTCAGCGCGAGGCGTTGGCGGCGCCGTATCCGGGCGTGCTGCCCGAGGGGCCCCCGCCGTCGAAGGCGTTCGGAAGCTAGCTCGCGCCCGCCGCGATGGCCTGGTCCACTTCGATTGCGCGGCTTGCCATTTCGGCGTGTGCCTTGTCCAGCGCGTCGGCCTGATCCTCGTCCGCCTTCATCAGTGTCTCGATGTCGAAGCCGGCCATGTCGAGGACACCCATCTCCGAGAAGGCCTTCTGCACCTTGTCCCCCCACAACCCGATGTCCTTGACGATCGGCACGATGCGGCTGAACAGATGCGAGCGGAACTGGATCATCAGCGGCGACGTGTCCACCCACTCGGCGCAGGCTTGGACGTCGAGGCCGAGGGTCTCGAAAACCTCCTCGCCGCGGAAGCGGTCACGCATCAGATAGCAGGCGTCCACGACGAACTCTTCACGCTCGTCGCGCTCGGCTTCCGTCAGCGCACAGTAGTAGTCCTTCAACGAGATTCGGCCGAAGGCGACGTGACGCGCCTCGTCCTGCATGACGTAGGCCAGCAACTGCTTGGCCAGCGAGTCCTGCGGCGCCATGTCACGCAGCACGCCGAAGGCGGCGAGTGCGAGCCCCTCGATGAGGACCTGCATGCCGAGGTAGGGCATGTCCCAGCGCGAGTCGCGCAGGGTGTCTTCCAGCAGTGCGGTCAGGTGCTTGTTGATCGGGTAGACCAGGCCGACTTTGTCCTGCAGGAACCGCGCGAAGGTCTCGACGTGTCGGGCCTCGTCCATGGTCTGGGTGGCCGCGTAGAACTTCGCGTCCAGATCCGGGACCACCTCGACGATCTTGGCCGCGCACACCATGGCGCCCTGCTCGCCGTGCAGGAACTGGGAGAACTGCCAGGCCTGAAAGTGCTGGCGCATCTCGGCCCGTCGTGCGTCGTCGGCCGCGTCCCACATCGGGCTGCCGAACAGCGGATGGAACTCGTCGGGGAGCCCCACCGGGTTCGTCGGGTCGACGTCTTGCGCCCAGTCGATGCGCGACTGGGCATCCCACTGTTTGTCCTTTCCCTTCTGATACAGGGAAAGCAGCCGGGCGCGCCCCTCGTCGTACTCCCAGGTGAAGCGGGTGTCGCCGGCGCTGGGGACCTCCCACGAGTACGGCGCCGGCACCTCGGTGTATTTGTCCCTCGTGGTCATGAGCATCCCCTCTCCGCTCGCTGTGACCAGTGGTCATATGACCCATATCACATTGTGCCCCGTGCGGCGGAGCTGTCAACCCTTGACCCGGCTTGACCTGGCCGGGGGGCTAACTTGTTGGCGTGACCCAACTCTTGGTCGCCAGCCGCAACCGCAAGAAGCTGACCGAACTGCGCCGGGTGCTCGACGGCGCCGGGTTGTCGGGCGTGGCGCTGGTGTCGCTGAACGACGTGGAGCCTTTCGGCGAGGCGCCCGAAACCGGCGCCACGTTCGAGGACAACGCCCTGGCCAAGGCGCGCGACGCGTTCGCCGCGACGGGCCTGCCGAGCGTCGCCGACGACTCGGGACTGACGGTGGCGGCCTTGAACGGCATGCCCGGCGTGTTATCGGCGCGCTGGTCGGGCCGGCACGGCGACGACGCCGGCAACACCGCTTTGCTGCTGGCGCAGTTGCGTGACGTGCCCGACGGCCTGCGGGGTGCGGCGTTCGTGTCGGCGTGCGCCCTGGTCTCGGGGTCCGACGAGGTGGTCGTGCGGGGGGAGTGGACGGGCACGATCGCCCATCGGCCGCGCGGCGACGGCGGGTTCGGCTACGACCCGGTTTTCGTGCCCGACGGATACGACCGCACCGCCGCGGAGTTGAGCCCGGCGGAGAAGGACGCGATGTCGCATCGGGGTCGCGCGCTGGGCCTGTTGGTGCCGGCGCTGCGTGAGCTGGCCACGCGCCGAGGGTGAAGCGAGCTCACACCCCGAAGCGCGCCTTGACGTCCTTGCTCTGGAAGTGCTCGACGATGATGCCCAGCAGCGGGATGGTACCGCTGAGCAGCACGCCGATGGTCTTTCCGATCGGCCAGCGGACCTTGATCGCGAGATTGAACGCGGCCAACACATAGACGAAATACACCCAGCCGTGCACCACTTCGATCCACCGGATCTCGTGGTGGAAGGCGATGTGCGAGACGATCTCGTAGCACAGCGCGATCAGCCAGAGGCCCGTGGTCCACGCCATGACGCGATAGCCGAGCAGCGCGGTGCGGATCTTCTCGACGGGGAAGGCGCTCTGCTGCGCTTCAGGGGTCTCGGGGGTTGTCATGCGGTGGTCCTGTTCTGCTTTTCGGCGTCTTCCTTGGCGAGCTCGGCCAAATAGGCGTTGTATTCGCGCAGCGCGGGATCGGGCGGCTGGTATTCAGGTTTGGGCCGCTCGGGCAGCAGCCCGGCGGGTATCTCGGTGATGGCGTCTTTGGTCCGCGGCTCCGGTGGCACCTCTTCGTAGCGGACGAACTTGCGGTAGGCGTAGATGCAGAACCACGAGAACAACGGCCATTGCAGGGCGTAGCCGAGGTTCTGGAAGGTGCCCGACGTCGACTGAAACCGGGTCCACTGCCACCAGCCCAGGGCCAGGCATCCGCAGGCCGCGACGATCACCAACGCGACCAGCGCAGGCCTGCGACGACGTGTAGTGGACACCTCCTGACGGTACCGCGCCGGTAGTCATGACTTGGGACCGACGAACTCGTCGAGGCGGGCGACCGCAGCCTTGCGGTAGACGCGACCTGGTACTTGGCGGGTGTGGTCCATGCAATGCCGAGCTTGTCGAGTGCGTCGCAGAACAGCGCTCGGATGTCGTCGGATCGGTTCGAGAAGTGGTAGCGGACACTCCTGACACCGCGATCGTTCGCCACCACACGGCACCCGTCGCTGTCGATCAAGCCGCGAATGAATTCCTCGGTCGCTTGCTGGACGAGCACGTCCTGCCATGGCTCCAATGCAATCGGCCTCAAGTGCTTCCTGCCCGGACCGTGTTGCGGAAAGAAGCACGGCCAGTGTTTGGAGTAGTGCGAAACCACAACGCAGTTGCTCGGTTGCGGAACTAGGGATGGGCGTTGTGCGGGCATGATCAAGTCGATGGCCTCACGACACCGATCGATAATCGCCGGGTACTTCGTGTCGAGCGTGATTCTGAGTCGCCACACCCGACGGCACCGTGAGATGCACCCGTCGCCTAAGTACAGACCGAGCAGATAGCGTAACTAGTAGGTGGTAGTTGCGGGAAGTCGTGAGTGACGCCGCACAACGACGACGCGTCCGCGATCCTTGGTCGAATTTGTGGTCGGCGTCGCCAGTCCTGCACCGTCGGTCGCGGCACACCGAGTTCACGGGAAATAGCGCAGTCGTTTACGCCAGCTGCGATTAGGCGTCTGGCGGCGTCGAACTGCTCCGCAGGCCTCACGATCACGCTCCCCTTGGCTGGTCTGTGAACACCAAGTTATGGGGCATAGCCGACAAGTTGTCGATGATCGAAGGCGGTAGGCTCCCTAAAACGCGCGGGCGTGGCGGAATGGCAGACGCGATGGCTTTAGGTGCCATTGCTCGAAAGAGCGTGTGGGTTCGAGTCCCTCCGCCCGCACCAGAGCGTTCATCGAAGAGCGCATGTGTCACTCGCCGTTCTGGTGAGTCCGGCTGCTCTATCCGTATGGCCCGCTACCCCGCAGTGGCCATTGCCGAATGGCTTACAGTAGACCAGCCAGTCGGACCCTTCGGAGGCGCAGTTGTCCAAGACGATGTCAATACCCCGCTATCCCGGCGACGTGACCCCTGGGTGGTTGTCGGCGGTGCTCAGTGGGCGCGGCGCGCCCGTCGACGTGGCCGAGGTCGACGTCGTCGCGATCGGCACCGGGCAGACCGGCGCGACCTATCGGGTGACGGCCAGTTACCGAACCGACCCGGGCGATTTGCCGGGGACTTTCGTGATCAAACTGCCCGCCCAAGACGACACCGTGCGCGACCGGGTCGTCATCGGCTATCGCAGCGAGTGCGCGTTCTACGCCACCGTGGCCGACCGGGTTCGGGTGCCGACGCCGCAGTGTTTTTACTGCGAAATCACCGACGACGCCATGGACTACGCGCTGCTGCTCGCCGACCAGGCACCCGCGGTCCAGGGAGACCAGATCGCGGGCTGCGGTGAACAGGAGGCGCGGCTGGCGGCCGTGGCGGTGGCCGGGTTGCACGGGCCGAGCTGGTGCGACCCGGCGTACCTGGATTTTCCGGCCATCGCCTTCGGGCGCCCAGACGAAGCTTCCGCCAACGGCCTGGGCGAGGTGGCCAAGATGAGCGCGGACATCACACTGGAGAAACTCGGCGACCGGATGAGCGCGGGTGACCGCGAGACCTTCACCGCGACAATGGGTTTGGTGACACCGTGGCTGCTGAGCGAATACGACCGATTCGCCCTGCTGCACGGCGACTATCGGCTCGACAACATGCTGTTCGATCCCGACCGAACCCGAATCAGCGTGGTCGATTGGCAGACGCTCGGCGTGGGTCTTCCCACCCGCGATCTCGCGTACTTCACCGCGACCAGCCTGGACCCGCAGTTGCGTTCGGCAATCGAGAACGACCTTGTCGACGAGTATCACCGCGCACTGCTGGGCTACGGAGTCACCGACTACGACCGCGAAACCTGTTGGCGTGACTACCGATTGGGGGTTCCCCAGGCCCTGCTGATCTCGGCACTGGGTTTTGCCTTCGCCGCCGCCACCGACCGGGGCGACGACATGGTGGTGGCCATGCTTACGCGGGGTTGTCAGGCGATCCGGGATCTGGGCACCCTCGAACTCATCGGTTGAGTTGTCCTGCAAGGTATTCGGCTCGGCACGCGTTGCGGGCAAGTTTGCCGCTGGTGGTGCGGGGGATGGTGCCGGCCGCAACGAGGAGGAAGTCCGCGACCCGGACCTGATGTTCGCGCGCGACCGCTGCCCGCACGGCCACCGCGACCGCGTCCTGATCCGTACGCCGCACACCCGCCGCGCGTTCGGCCACGATGACGAGCTGTTCTCCGGAGTTGCCCCGCGGTGAGTCCAAGGTCTCGGCGGGAACGGAGAACGCGGCCACGTAGCCGGTCCGGACGGCCCCCGATGCCAGACCGACGGTGGTTTCGACGTCATGCGGATAGTGGTTGCGGCCGTCGATGATGATGAGGTCTTTGAGGCGACCCGTCACATAGAGTTCGCCGTCCAGGTAGACGCCGAGATCGCCGGTGGCAAGCCAGCACCCGTTGTCGGGCACACCCTCGGCGTGGCTGCCGTCTTCGAGCCGGCACTGCAGTTTGTTGCCGAACGTGCGTTGCGTTTCTTCGGTGCGCCCGAAGTATCCGCGGCCAATGTTGTTGCCGTGCACCCAGATTTCCCCGACCGTGCCGTCGGGCACCTCGACACCGTCCGGACTGGCGATCACCACCCACAGGTCAGGTATCGGCTGGCCGCAGGAGACATAGCAGACCGCACCCTCGGTGTCCGGCGAGACCGCCAGCGCGTGACCGGCGGCGAGTTGAACACGGTCGAGAAATACGTTTTTGGCCGACGAACCCGGGGGCGTATTGGTCACCGCCAGCGTCGCCTCCGCCATCCCGTACCCGGGCTTGATCGCCGTCGCGGGCAGGCCATAGGGAGCGAACGCGGCGGTGAACTTTTCGATGGCCGCCATCGTCACCGGCTCGGAGCCGTTGAGTAGGGTCACGACGTTGCTGAGGTCAAGGGGGTGACCCTTCGGCGGTAACCCGCGCTCGGCCGTGAGCTCGAAGGCGAAGTTGGGCGCGGCCGCAAACGTCCGGCCTAGGGCCGCCTCGCTATTCAGCTCTTTGATCCATCGGAAGGGTCGTCGGACGAACGCCATCGGGTCCAGCATCGTGAGATAGCCAGCGCCGCACAGCGCCGGGAACATGATCATCATCAATCCCATGTCGTGATACAGCGGCAGCCAGCTCACGCTGTGGATGCCCCGGTCCAGACCGCCGGCCAGGATCATCTGCAGCGCGTTGGTGCACACACCGCGATGGGTGATCTCCACCCCGGCGGGGGTGCGGGTCGAACCCGACGTGTACTGCAGATACGCGACGTCGTCGGCGACGATGTCCGGCTCGGTGAACATCGCCGCGAGCGTCTCGGGGATCGCGTCTACCGCGATGAGGCGCGGCCGCCCCACCACCGGATGTGCCCGCAGTGAAGCTCGAACCGACTCCGCCGCTGCGGTTGTCGTCAGAACCGCGGCAGGGCGGGCATCGCCAAGCACTGCCGCCAACCGCTCCGCGTGCCCGGACAACGTTGGTGCGAACAGTGGCACCGCAACCCGGCCCGCATGGACGGTGCCGAAGAAGGCGGCCACGTAGTCGAGGCCGTGTGGTGCCAGGATTGCCACCCGATCACCCGGCTGGGTGACCTGCTGCAGGCGGGCGCCGATCGCACGAACCGTCGACCAGAGTTCGTTCCAGCTGAGCTCGACCACGCACCCGTCTTGCTCTCTCGCGTAGTCGACGAAGCGGTACGACGGTCGGTCGCCATACGCCGCCCGGTTCTGATCAAAAAACCCCGTCACCGTCGCGTCGTCCGGTAAGACGATCGTGCCGTCGGCACGAACGTAGTCGTTGATGTCGGCTACTGCTGGCTGGGCAGCAGGAATCAAGGAGGGGTCCCGACTCATGCACAGAGAATAAGAGCGCCGCCGGAAGTACTGCTTCACGAACCGGTGTGGCGCCGATCACTATTCCGCGCGGTCGTGGCGCGCCTCATAGTTAATCGCGCCTGACCGCTTCTTGCGCAAGCTGCAGTCGCGACGTGAGGCCGAGTTTGGCGTAAATGTGGGTGAGGTGGGTCTGGACAGTGCGCGGGGAGATGAATAGCCGGGTCCCGATGTCTTTGTTGCCGAGGCCCTCGCCCACGAGACGGACCACGTCGAGCTCGGTCGGGGTCAACGAGGCCCAGCCGCTGGGCGGCCGCTTCCGCTCCCCGCGGCCGCGCTGCGCGTAGGTGATGGCAGCGTCAGTGGACAGTGCCGCACCAGCCTCCCATGCTGTGTCAAACTCCGTTTTTCCCAGCGCATTACGGGTTGCTTCCAGCGATGCCGTGTACTCGGCGTCGTACACCCGAAATCGGACCGCACCGATGCACTGGCGGATCGCATGCGCGGCGCCGTAGAGCCGCGCCGCTTCCAGATGGTCACCGGCGCCGCGTGCCAGACCGGCTAGGCACTCCAACAAGTCGGGGACAAAAAGGTGTGCCCGCGTCTGTGCGGCGCGCTTGAGCGCGTCGTGCGCGTCGCGCTCTGCTTGCCCGGTCTCGTTCTGCGCCAGCGCTACGCGGGCCCGGGTGGCCAGCGCTTGTACCGTGAACCAGCCCTTGGCGACGGCAACGTCTTGGTCGGCTTGGCGCCGCGCCTCCGCTAGATGACCCCGGGCCAGCGCGACCTGCGCGGCGGGCTTGGCCGTGGTGGTCGCAAGTTCGGGGAGCATCGCGCCGAGCAGCCGTCGGGACGTCTCGCTGGCGGCAGCGGCCGCGTCGACGTCGCCCGCGGCCAGGTGGCCTAAAGCCAGCGCCGCATACAGCACACCTTGCATGTAGGGGCCGATTTGTGCAGCGCCATCGAGGGCCTCGAGCGCGAGAGCGCACCCGGCGTCCCCCTGCCCGCAGTGGGCGAGCACCAGGCAGAGACTGCCTCGAGCGGAGACCTGCCAGATCAAGGTGTGTGCCGCATCCGCTTCGCTCATCAGGGCACGTTGTGCCGCTTCGGCCCCGGCCACGTCTCCGAGGACCCATTGCGCGCCGTTCAGACACCAGCGGCAGCCCCACACGTAAAGCTGGTCGTTGATCGTCTCAGCGAGTTCGCGGCCCTCCGTCCCAGCCGTGAGGACGGTCTCGATGTCGCCGGTCCCGACCATTGCGGTGAATGCCTGCCCGTACAGAGTTTGGCTCAACCGCCAACGGTCGCCCATGGCGCGGGCTAGGTCGGCCGCCTCCGCCAGATAGGGCCATGCCAGGTCGCCTTTCCAGCCGGTAACCCGACCGCACGCGGCCAAAGCGCGCGCCAGCAGCGCCGGATCGCCGAGCTCGCGCGCGATTGTCAACGCGCGCTGGGCTTGTGGGATGCTGTCTGGGTTACGCATGTTGTCGATAAACGCCTTATCGGCCAGCGCTTGAGCTAGGGCCGCCGGGGTCGCACCGGCATCGGGCGCCTCGGCGTCTGCCAGAGCCAGGCCGAGCCAGCTCGATCCTTCCCTGAGGAGGCCACGCGTCAGCCAGAGCCGTTGGGTTGCGGCGAGTCGTAATGCTTTATCGGTGTCGGACCTCTCCCGGCTCCACGCGAATGCGGCACGCAGATTATCGATTTCGGCCTCCGCCTGGTCGAGCAGCTGCCCCATGTCGCTGATCGTCGGATCGTCCAGAGCCGCGGCCATCGCGGTGTAGTGATCGCGGTGCCGGTCTCGAATGACAACGGCCTCAGGGGATTCGGTGAGCTTCTCCTGCGCGTATTGACGCATCGTCTCGAGGAGCAGGTAACGTGTTGAAGCCCCGGCCGTTTCGGCTATCACCAGCGACTTGTCAACGAGCAGGGCAAGCAGGTCCAGCACCTGGTGGCGAGCTAGCTGGTCATCGCACACGACCGTTTGACACGCCGCCAGGTCGAATCCGCCGACAAAAACTGCCAGCCGGCGGAACAAGATTCGCTCCGGCTCGGTCAACAGCGCATGCGACCAGTCCACCGAAGCCTGCAACGTCTGCTGGCGCCGCACCGCGGTGCGTGACCCTCCGGTCAGCAACCGGAACCGGTCCTGCAGGCCGGCGAGGATCTCGTTCGGCGACAACGCCCGCACCCGTGCCGCCGCCAATTCGATCGCCAGCGGCATGCCGTCGAGGCGCCGGCAGATCTCGGCCACCGTGTTCGTATTGTCGTCGTTGATGCTGAAGCCGGGGCGCCCGTGGCCGGCGCGGTCGCCGAACAGCTGCACGGCGTCGTCGGCCAGCGACAGCGACGGCACCCGCCAGGTCGCCTCACCGGCCAATCCGATCGGCTCGCGGCTGGTCGCTAGCACCGTCAACCTGGGGCAGCCGGCCAACAGGGCAGTGATCAGCGCGGCGCTGGCGTCCAGCAGGTGCTCGCAGTTGTCCAGCAGCACCAACATGTTTCGGCCGCCGGCGAACTGCAGCAGGCTGGTCACCGCGGAACGTCCCGGCTGCTCCGGCAATCCCAGCGCCCGGGCGGCGGTGGTCGGCACCAGGTCGGGGTCGGTGATCGGAGCCAGATCGACGTACCAGGCGCCGTCGGCGTAGCCGCCGGCCGCAGCGGCTGCGACCTGGACCGCCAACCGAGTCTTGCCCACCCCGCCGGCCCCAACCAACGTCACCAGCCGGTTGTCGGCCAGCACGGCGCGCACCTCGGCCAGCTCCGTGTCGCGTCCCACAAAGCTGGTGAGGTGGACCGGAAGGTGTTGTGCGACAGAGCCTTCGAGCGTCACGGCCTTGCGGAGGGGTGCGAACTCGTTGCACAGGTCGGGATGGCAGAGTTGCGCGACCCGCTCGGGACGAGGCAGATCGCGCAGGGCGTGTGTGCCGAGTTCGGTCAGCCATGCCTCGTCGGGCAGCGCGTCGGCGATCAGATCGCTGGTGGTGCCCGACAACACCGTCTGGCCGCCGTGCGCCAGCTCGCGAAGTCGTGCCGCCCGGTTGATGGTGGGGCCGATGTAGTTGTTCTCGTCGCGCAGTTGCACCTCGCCGGTGTGCACGCCAATCCGCAGCCGCAGCGGCGCCAGGGGTGCCCGCTGCAGCGCGAGCGCGCAGGCCGCCGCGTCAGTGGCGCGGTCGAAGGCGATGACGAAGCTGTCGCCCTCGCCCTGCTCGACTGGGCGTACACCGCGATGGTCGCTCACCAAGTCCGCCAGCGTTCGATCCAGGCTGGCGATCGCTGCGGTCATTTCTTCCGGCCGGGATTGCCATAGCAGCGTCGAGCCTTCGACATCGGCCAATAGCAACGTCACGGTCCCGGTCGGCAGGGGTCGGCTCATGCCCGCGTCGCTCCAGTCGCTTTCACTCAAAGCCCGGGGATCGATTTCGCTCATGTTAGCCAGCATGCTGATATCGCACGCCGCAGAACATCAGCGGAAGCGCGTATTTTTCGCCCGGCCGGCAGTTAGCGGGGCCCGACGCATCACCGCTGGGCCGCTTTGACCAGGTTCGACCCGATGATCAGCCGCTGAATCTCGCTGGTGCCCTCGTAGAGCCGCAGCAGGCGGACGTCGCGGTAGATCCGCTCGACGGGAACTCCGCGCATGTAGCCGCTGCCGCCGTGCACCTGCACCGCGAGATCTGCTACCTTGCCCGCCATTTCGGTGCAGAACAGCTTCGCCGCCGACGGTGCGATCCGACGGTCCTCCCCGCTCACCCACTGCCGGGCGGTGTCCCGGACGAGCGCACGTCCGGCCAGCACGGAGGTCTGTTGGTCGGCAAGCATCGCCTGCACCAGTTGAAAGCTGCCGATCGGAACACCACCCTGCGTCGCGGTGGCCGCATACGCCACCGACTCGTCCAAAGCGCGCTGGGCGGCGCCGACCGCGAGCGCCGCGATGTGGACCCGGCCGCGCGCCAGCGAGGTCATCGCCGCGCGGTACCCGATGTCCTCGCTGCCGCCGATCAGCGCCTCGGTTCCCACCCGGACGTCGGTGAAGCTGACGTCGGCGGTCCAGGCGCCTTCCTGGCCCATCTTGGCGTCCTTGGCGCCCACTGCCACGCCGTCGCTGTCGGCGGGGACGAGGAACACCGCGATGCCGGGGCCGTCGTCGTCGGCGGGCCGGGTGCGTGCAAAGACCACGAACAGATCCGCGACGGGCGCGTTGGTGATGAAGCACTTTTGCCCGTTGATCACCCAAGCCCCATCGTCTTTCGAGCCATCCCGAACGGCTTTGGTGCGCAGGCCGGCCGGGTTCGATCCGGCGCCGGGCTCGGTCAGCGCGAAGGATGCGACCGCGCCCGACGTGATCGGCTCTAACCAACGCGCCTTCTGCTCGTCGGTGCCGAACCCGACGAGGACCTGGCCGGCGATGCCGTTGTTGGTACCGAACATCGAGCGCAGCGCCAGCGACGTGTAGCCGAGCTCCATCGCCATCTCGACGTCCTGCATCAGGTTCAGGCCGAGCCCGCCCCACTCCTGCGGGATCGCGTAGCCGAACAACCCCATCTTCTTGGCCTGCTCGCGCAAGTCGTCGGGCACCCGATCGTCATCGAGGATCTCCTGCTCGCGCGGGAGCACGGCGCTGCGCACAAAGTGCCGTGTCTGGGCCAAGATCTCCTGAAAGTCCTCGTCCGAGACCTCGGCGGGCGTGGGTCCTGGGTGCATCTCGCTCCTCTTGCTGGCAGCTGGTTGCCGTTGGGTACCCTGTTTGGGCAAGATCCTATATGAAATATGAAATTGGAAACGAAGGGTGTGATCCAGTTGCCATTGCTGAGCGGTCAGACCGCGGTGATCACTGGTGGAGCGCAGGGACTGGGCTACGCCATCGCGGAGCGATTCATCGCCGAGGGCGCCCGGGTGGTGCTCGGCGACGTGAACCTGGAGGCGACCGAGGTCGCGGCGAAACAACTCGGCGGTGACGACGTGGCCCTCGCCGTGCGCTGCAATGTGGCCAAGGCGGACGAGGTCGACGCGCTGCTCAAAACCGCCGTCGATCGCTTCGGTGATCTGGACATCATGGTCAACAACGCCGGCATCACTCGCGACGCGACCATGCGCAAGATGACCGAAGAGCAGTTCGACGAGGTCATCTCGGTGCACCTGAAGGGAACGTGGAACGGCACCCGCCTGGCGGCCGCGATCATGCGGGAAAACAAGCGCGGCGCGATCATCAACATGTCCTCGGTCTCGGGCAAGGTCGGCATGATTGGCCAGACGAACTACTCCGCCGCCAAGGCCGGCATCGTGGGCATGACCAAGGCCGCCGCCAAAGAGCTTGCCTACCTTGGCATCCGGGTCAACGCGATCGCGCCCGGCCTGATCCGTTCGGCGATGACGGAGGCGATGCCGCAACGGATTTGGGACTCGAAGGTGGCCGAGGTGCCGATGGGCCGTGCCGGTGAACCCAGCGAGGTCGCCAGCGTTGCACTGTTTTTGGCTTCCGACCTGTCGTCGTACATGACTGGCACCGTCATGGAAATCACCGGCGGCCGACACCTTTGAGACCCAGCGCCCGGCCCACACAGGAGTAACCATGCGTCAAGCCGTCATCTGTGAGCCCGTGCGGACGGCCATCGGCCGCTACGGCGGAATGTTCAAGTCTCTCAGCGCCGTTGACCTCGGCGTCGCGGCCCTCAAAGGGCTGCTGGACCGAACGGGACTCGCGCCCGACGCGGTGCAGGACGTCATCCTGGGGCACTGCTACCCCAGCAGTGAGGCCCCCGCGATCGGACGTGTGGTGGCGCTGGATGCCGGCCTGCCGGTGACGGTTCCGGGCATGCAGGTCGACCGGCGCTGCGGGTCGGGCCTGCAGGCGGTCATCCAGGCCTGCCTGCAGGTGGCCAGCGGTGACAACGATCTGGTCGTCGCGGGCGGATGCGAAAGCATGAGCAACGTCGCGTTCTACTCGACCGACATGCGCTGGGGCGGTGCCCGCGGTGGTGTCAAGGTGCACGACGGCCTCGCCCGGGGCCGCACGACGGCCGGCGGCCGGCACTACCCTGTCCCGGGCGGAATGCTGGAGACTGCGGAGAATTTGCGTCGCCAGTACGGCATTTCGCGTCAGGAGCAGGACGAGCTCGCCGTGGCGTCGCACCAGCGTGCGGTGGCCGCGCAGAAGGACGGCATCCTGCGCGAGGAGATTGTGCCGGTGACCGTGCCCACCAGGCAGGGCGACGAGTTGATCGACACCGACGAGCATCCGCGCGCGGACACCTCGGTGGAATCGCTGGGCAAGCTCAAACCCGTTCTGCTGTCTGAGGACCCGGACGCGACGGTCACCGCCGGCAACGCCAGCGGTCAGAACGACGCGGCGTCGATGTGCGTGGTCACCACTGCGGAGAAGGCCGACGAATACGGACTGACCCCGTTGGTGCGCATGGTGTCGTGGGGCCAGGCCGGTGTGGCGCCCAACATCATGGGCATCGGTCCGGTGCCCGCCACGCAGGTCGCGCTGGCCAAGGCCGGGCTGCGGCTCGGCGACATCGACGTGATCGAACTGAACGAAGCCTTTGCCGCGCAAGCACTTGCGGTGATGCGGGAGTGGAACTTCGGCGCCGCCGACCACGCGCGGACCAATGTGCACGGCTCGGGCATCTCGCTTGGCCACCCGGTCGGCGCGACCGGCGGCAGGATGCTGGCCACCCTGGCGCGCGAGCTCAACCGCCGCCAGGCGCGCTATGGGCTGGAGACCATGTGCATCGGCGGCGGCCAGGGCCTGGCCGCGGTGTTCGAACGGGTCGCTTCGGCGTGAACCCCCTGGCCGGTATCACCGTCGTCGAGGTATCCAGCTTCGTCGCGGCCCCACTGTGCGGCATGACGCTGAATCAGCTGGGCGCACAGGTGATCCGCGTGGATCCGATCGGCGGCGCCTCGGACACCCAGCGGTGGCCGCTGACGGCGGACGGCACGTCGATTTATTGGACCGGGCTGAACAAGGGAAAGCGTTCGGCCACCATTGATCTGCGCTCGCCCGACGGGCAGGAGCTGGTCCGCCGGTTGATCGTGGAGGGCGACGGCATCGTGGTCACCAACGCGGTGCTGCCCTGGTTGAACTACGACGTGCTGGCGGCCGAACGTCGCGACGTCGTGCACGTGCAGCTGCTCGGGCGAGGCGACGGATCAACCGGGGTGGACTACACCGTCAACGCTGGGATCGGTTACCCGCTGGTCACCGGTCCCGCCGACCACGCCGGCCCGATCAACCACGTGCTTCCTGCCTGGGACGTGTGTTGCGGACTGTACGCCGCGCTGGCCGTCGTGGCCGCGGTGCGCCGTCGTGACCAGACCGGGCAAGGCTCCCGGATCAGCCTCGCGCTCGAGGACGTTGCGCTGGCCACCGCCGGAAACCTGGGCCTGTTGACCGAACCACAGGTGGTTGGGACGCAACGGGAGCGGCTGGGCAATGCCATCTACGGCCAGTACGGCCAGGACTTCACCAGCCGGGACGGCGTCGCGTTCATGGTGGTTCTGTTGACCGGCAGGCATTTTCGTGACCTGGTCGACGTCACCGGGACCGGCACCGCGGTGGCGGCGCTGGCCGACGCGTTGGGGGCGGACTTCACCATCGAGGGTGACCGGTACCGGTACCGCGACGTGCTGTCCGGCTTGTTCGCCACCTGGTTCGGCGATCACACGGCCGAGGAGATCACCGCGGGGCTTTCGGGCAGCACCGTGTTGTTCGAGCGGTACCGCACCTTCGCCGAAGTCGTCGAAGACCCCAAAGTGACTGCCAACCCACTGTTTTCGGTCCTGCACCAGCCGGGCCTCGGGGACTATCTGGCGCCAGCCATGCCGATTGCGTTCGACGGCGCCCACCCGGCCAGTGGACCCGCGCCCGCGCTGGGGCAAGACACCGCCGATGTCCTTTCCAAGTGCCTGGGGTTGACGGCCGACGACATCACGCGCCTGGTGGACGCGAACACGATCGGAGGACAGCCATGACGAGACTTGCCCAGACGCTGGGTCTGACCGAATTTCAGACCGAGATCCTCGCTACGGTCAGGCAGTTCGTCGATAAAGAGATCATTCCCAACGCGGCCGAGCTGGAACGCACGGACAGCTACCCGCAGCACATCGTCGACCAGATGCGCGACATGGGCTTGTTTGGGTTGATGATTCCGCAGGAGTACGGCGGGTTGGGCGAGTCGCTGCTGACCTACGCGCTGTGCGTCGAGGAGTTGGGCCGCGGCTGGATGAGCGTCTCCGGGGTGCTCAACACCCACTTCATCGTCGCCTACATGCTGCGCCAGCACGGCACCGACGAACAGAAGCAGCGATTCCTGCCGCGCATGGCGGTGGGCGAGTCGCGCGGTGCGTTCTCGATGTCGGAGCCCGAGCTGGGTTCCGATGTCGCCGCGATCCGTACCCGGGCCCAACGCAACCCGGATGGCAACTACACCATCAACGGCCAGAAGATGTGGGTGACCAACGGCGGCAGTTCGACGCTGGTCGCGGTTCTGGTGCGCACCGACGAGGGCGCGGACAAACCGCACCGCAACCTGACCGCGTTTCTCGTCGAGAAGCCAACGGGATTCGGCGAAGTGGCGCCGGGTCTGGTGATCCCGGGAAAAATCGACAAGCTCGGCTACAAGGGCATCGACACCACCGAGCTCATCTTCGACGGCTATCAGGCAAGTGCGGACGATATTCTGGGTGGCACCCCGGGGCAGGGCTTCTTCCAGATGATGGACGGCATCGAAGTCGGCCGGGTGAACGTGTCGGCGCGCGCCTGCGGAGTCGGGATACGCGCCTTCGAGCTGGCTGCGCGGTATGCCCAGCAGCGCGAAACCTTCGGTAAGCCGATCGCCGAGCATCAGGCGATCGCGTTCCAGCTCGCCGAGATGGCGACCAAGGTGGAGGCGGCACACCTGATGATGGTCAACGCCGCGCGGTTGAAGGACTCGGGAGAGCGCAACGACGTGGCCGCAGGCATGGCGAAATACCTTGCCAGCGAGCTCTGTTCGGAAGTCACCCAGCAGAGCTTCCGAATTCACGGTGGGTATGGCTACTCCAAGGAGTACGAGATCGAGCGGCTGATGCGCGATGCGCCGTTTCTGCTGATCGGCGAGGGCACCAGCGAAATCCAGAAGCAGATCATCAGCAAGCGCCTGCTCGCGGAGTATCGGATCTGACGCGATGGCGAGCATGTCCGGGCCGGACTTTGTTGCGCGGCCTCAGCTTTCCGAGGATGTCGCCCGATTTGTGCGCAGCAGGATCTTCGACGGCACCTACGCCGCGGGGAAGTATGTCCGGTTGGACCAACTGGCGGCGGAACTGGGCATCAGTGTCACACCGGTGCGGGAGGCGCTGTTCGCGCTGCGCGGCGAAGGTTTGGTGGCCCAGCAGCCGCACCGCGGGTTTGTGGTGCTGCCGGTGACCGGACGTGATCTCGCCGACGTTGCCAACGTGCAGGCCCACGTCGGCGGCGAGCTCGCCGCACGCGCCGCGGTCAACATCACCGACGAGCAACTGCGCGAACTCAAGGAAATCCAGGCCGAGCTGGAACGGGCCTACGCGGGCAATGACGATGAGCGGACCGTTCGCCTCAACCATGAGTTCCACCGGGCGATCAACGTCGCTGCGGACTCGCCAAAGCTCGCTCAACTGATGTCCCAAATCACGCGCTACGCACCGGAATCGGTGTTCCCCGCGATCGAGGGCTGGCCCCGCCAGTCGATCAAGGACCATCGCCGGCTGTTATCCGCGCTGTCGAAGCGAGACCGCGAACTCGCTCGCGCCGCGATGTCCGATCACCTCGCGGCCGGTGCGGTTCCATTGATCGAGCATCTCGTCGCCCGTGGGGTGGTTGAAGAAGCGGGCGGTTAGACAGCGGCCAGCATCTCCCGCAGCCGTCGGGTGTCCACCTTTCCCGTCGCACCGCGCGGCAGGTCGTCATCGGATGTCAACACCAGCCACACCGTCGGCCTCTTGAATGCGCTCAACAGTTCGCGTGCAGAGGCGTTTAGTTGCTCGGCGGTCAGCCCGCGACACACCACCGCGGCGCCGACGCGTTCGCCGGCGGCGCCGGGCACGTTGGTGACGTGGGCGTGCTCGACGCCGGCGATGGAGCGCAGCGCCCGCTCGACCTCGCTGGGATAGACGGTGGCGCCGCTGACTTTGAACATGTCGTCGGACCGGCCGTGGTAGAACAGGAAGCCTTCGCCGTCCAGATGTCCGAGATCGCCGGTGGGGTAGAAGCCGTCGGGAGTGAACACGGCTTCGCGGGCTCGACGGCAAATGCCGCGCAGCGTGTGCGGTCCCCGGATCTGGATCATGCCAACGGTTCCCGGTGCGACCGGCTCGCCGGATTCTTGGTCGACGATGCGGACTTGCATGCCGGGGAACGGTTTTCCGCAACTACCCCACGCTGTCGGCGGCATGTCGGTGTCGGCCGGATAGCCGCAGTACGGTCCGAATGCCTCGGTCATGCCGAACAAGTTCGCGCGCGCCCCGGGTCGGGCCCGATGCTCGGGGGGCAGCAGGGCGTCCAGGCTGCCCGGCCGCAACGTGGAGAGATCGGCACCTGCGGGGCCGGCGTGGCGCGCCAATGCCTCGGCCTGATCCGGCCAGCCGCGGAACAGCGTGACCCGCTCGCTTTGCAGCAGACGCAACGTGCTTTCGGGTCGCGGCACCTCCTCGGTCACCAGGGTGGCGCCGGCCAGCAGGGCCGACAAGATCCCGCTGCCCAGGCCGCCGACCCAGAAGAACGGCATCGGCAGATAAAGCCGCGTGTCGGAGGTGATGCATCGCGCCGCCAGGCCCGATCGCACCGCGCCCAGAGCGCTTCCGTGCGAATGCATGACCCCTTTGGGGGGCCCGCTGCTGCCCGAGGTGAAGACGATGAACAGCGGGTCGGCTTCGGTGACCGTGTCGCACAACGCATCGATTATTCCGCGGGCGCGATCGCTCGCGACCAGCCCGGCGAGCTGATCGACCGTCCAAACCTGCCGCAAGGCAGGAAGTTCGAGCGGCGGCACGGAGTGGACATCGTCCAGGTAGCGATGGCCGCGGAACGCCTCGACACTCACCAGGAATTGGACCGCAGCCGTCCGCAGTTGCGCGACGAGTTCGCCGGCGGCCAGCAAGGTGCTCAATGGAACCAGTACCGCGCCGATCCGAGTGAGGGCCACGGCGATCTGCACCCAGCGGCTGTTGTTGGGCATGATCAGAGCCACCCGGGTGCCCTTAGCGATGCCGGCCTCGATGAAGGCGGCAGCCAAATCTCTTGTGGTGGAGTCGAGTTCGCGGTAGGTGATGCGCCCGGCGGGATCGATCACCATCGGCTTGTCGCCTTCGGACTCGGCGCGACGCCGCACCAGGCTGTCGATCGTGTCAGGCATCGAACAGCTTCTTCAGTCGTCGGGTGTCGACCTTGCCGCTGGACAGTAGCGGCAGCTCGGCTCGGGACAGGCTGCGGAACCGCTTGGGAATCTTGTAGGACGACAATTCCTTCTTGAGTCGATCCCGCAGCGCGGCCTCGTCGATGCCGGGCTCGACGAGGACGGCGGCCACCAGCTCTCCCCGCTCGGCGTCCGGGAGCCCCACGACGTGGGCCTGCACGCCGGCGACCCTGGCGATCGCCTTCTCGACTTCGGCCGCCGAGACGTTGGCGCCCGCCGTCTTGATCATCGCGCTGAGCCGCCCGACGAAATACACAAATCCGTCGTCGTCGGTGCGTACCAAGTCGCCGGTGTGGAACCAACCGTCGGCGTCGAAGCAGTCTTCGCGACTTCGCTTGTGATAGCCCTGCATAACGAACGGGCCGCGGATGCACAGTTCGCCGACTCCGTCGGCGTCGGGGTTGAGGATCTTGGTCTGGAATCCGGGTGCCGGCTTGCCGAACGACCCGCGCCGCTTCTCTGGTTGATCGGATTCGTCGCCGCTGATCAGCGCGATGCTGCCGGCTTCGGTCAGCCCGAGCATGTTGTGGCGCAGTTCGGGGTCCGCCGGCCGGGCGGACGGCGCCATGATCGGATACAGGTTGCCCCGTTGCAGCGACGACAGGTCGCGCCCGGCAAAGCTGGGATCCGCGGCCAAGTGCGCGATCCCGGCGGCGAACCCGTTGGTCATGGTTGGCTTTTCGGCTTCGAGCAAGTCGAGCGTCTGACCGGCGTCGGTGGCGTTCGAACAGATCAGCGTGGACCCGGCGACCAGCGTCGCCAGCAGACCGAAGGCAAATCCGCCGACCCAGAAGAATGGCGAGTTGCAGAACAGTCTGTCGTCGGCGGCCAGGCCGCGAATCTCGTTGAGGTTCCGCTGATGTCCCAGCAGCGCGGCATGCGTGTGCACCACTCCCTTGGGCGTGCTGGTCGAGCCGGACGTGTAGATGATCGCCAGCGGATCCGAACCGTCGACGTCATCTTCCAGCGCTTCGAGCAACGCGGCGTCGGCGAGCTGGTCCACGCGCTCGCGGTTGATCACTACGTGGCGCAGCTGCGGTACGGCGGGTACGAATAACCGGTCGCTGGAATCGAGGTCTAAGACCGCCAGCACCTCGACGAGTCGGGCCCGATAGTCGTGGGAACGGAAAGATGATGCGCTCAGCAAGATCTCGACATCGGCGTCGACAAGCTGCTCGCGCAGTTCGCGGGCAGTGGCGAAGGTGGAGAACGGCACGACCACGGCGCCGATCCGCGCCGCCGCGAGCATCCCGACGACGAAGTCGGTGCCGTTCGGATAGAGCAGGCCCACATGGGTGCCCTTGCCGGTGCCCAGGGTGATCAGTCCGCGCGCGAGCTCCGCGGAGCGCTGCTCGGCCTCGGCATAGCTGGTGCGGTCATGGTCGCAGATGAGTAACGGGTGATCTGACCGGGCGCCGGCCTGGTGGCGCAGAATCTCGGCGACCGTGGGTGAGTCAGCGGGCATGGTCGCTGTGGGCCGCCTCGAAGAAGCGCCGGATGGCGCTCAGGTCCGCCTTGCCCGACGGTACTCGCGGGATGGTCTCGACGATCGCGATCTCGGTGGGTATCTCGTAGCGTGCCAGTCGCTTACGCAGATAGGTGGCCAGCTCGGCCGCATCGGCGGATGCCGATGCACGTAGTTCTACCATCGCGACGGGAGTTTCTCCCAGGCGTGCGTCGGAACGCCCTACCACCGCGGCGCCCGCGACCGCGGGGTGGCTCTCCAGCGCGGTGCGCACGTCGTCGGGCATCACCTTGAATCCGCCGCGGATGATGGCCTGATCGGCGCGCCCGACGATCCAGATGAACCCGTCGGCGTCGATGCGCGCCATGTCCGTGGTCCGCATCCATTCCGCCGACGGCCCTAACTGGCCCGGCTTGACCTCGAGCAGGCCGACCTGGTCGGGTCCTAGCACCGTGCCGTTGTCGTCGACCACCCGCAATTGCGCGCCGGGGTTGGCTCGCCCGACGCTGCCGCGTTTGGCGCGCCAGTGCCGCTGATGGTCGGAGAGGGTCCAGCTGGCCACACCGCCGCCGAATTCCGTTGCCGCATAGGAGGTGAGCACGGGGATGCCGTACTTCTCGGTGAAGGCGTCGGAGTCTTCCGCCGATAGCGGCGCGGTCCCGCAGGTAACCGCACGGATGCTTTCTAGGTCGGCTCGTGTCAGGTCGGAGTGCAACACCGTCCGTAGCGCCGCCGGTACCAGCGAGACGGTGCGCGGCCGGTGTTTGCGCACCGCCGCGGCCCATGCGTCGAGCTCGAATCGGTCCAGCAGCACAAAGGGTCTCGCGTCCGCGACGCATTGCAATATCCGGAAGACGCCGCCGATATGGACCAGCGGCGAGTTGACGATGGCGACGCCGTTGCGTAGTTCGGTAGGAGCCGGTGCTCGCTCGGGGTCGGGGCCCAGCACGCTGCGGGCCAGCATGTCGTAGCTCAGGTCGACGCGTTTGGGCGGCCCGGTCGTTCCACTGGTCAACATCCGCACCGCGACGCCCTGCCGGGCGGCCTCTCGGGCCGGCGCCTTGGGCTCCTGGTCCAACAGACCCGCGAGCGACACCGTCGGTACCCCTGGTGGCACCTGCGTCGCGAGGTCCTCGGGTTCGCCAACGACGAGCGGCAACCCCAGCGCGGCGATATCGTCCCGGGTGCGGTCGTCGCCGCGTGACGGATTGATGGTGACCACCGTCCCGCCGGCCAGCAGCACGCCCAGGAACGCGGCCACCTGAGCCGGCCTGTTACGCAACAACATTCCGATCTCGGGGAGCCGTTGCTCGGTCGTCAACGATTCGATGCGCCGCGCGCCCTCGCCGACCTGGCCCCACGACACCCATCTGCCGTCGTACTCGATCGCGTTCGCGCCGGGATCCAACCCCAGCACGTCGGAGATGCGTCGACTGAGTGGATGAACCGTCATCACCGGATCTTGGGCTGGCGCGGCGCGCCCTCGCCTTGCGCGGCCAGTTCGGACTTGCCGAGCGGGTTGCCCAGCCGGGTGTAGATCAGTCCCTGCTCCATGGCGGTGCGATAGGGCTTGTCCAGCGACTCCCAGATCGCCTTGACCGTGCCCTGCGTCGCCGACGGGGGTTTGGCGGCAATCGCGGCCGCGATCTCGTGGGCGCGGGCCCACAACCGTTCGGCGGAAACAACTTCCGACACCAAACCGATCCGCAGTGCGGTCTCGGCGCCGACGCGCTCGTCGTTGCCCATCAGGGCTATTCGCAACGTCTCGCCCAGCCCGATCCGGCGCATCAGCCCGACCGGCTCCAGCGCGCAGACCAGCCCCGCCGAGACGTGCGAGTCGAAGAACGTTGCGTCGCTAGAACAGATGACGACGTCGGACTCGTTGACGAAGTAGAACGCGCCGGCCGTGCACATGCCCTGGACGGCACACACCACGGGTTTCCACATCTTCTGCCACTTCGGGCTGAGTGCCTCGCCGGGATCCTCGTGGTTCCACACGTTTTCGGGTTGACCGTAGGGTGTTTTGATGTCCAGTCCGGCGCTGAACGCCCGGGTGCCGGCCGCGCGCAGGACGACCGCGTGCACCGACTCGTCGAGCTTGACCGCGCGCCAGGCCCGGGCCATCTCCTCGCACATGGTGCGGTTGAACGAATTCAACTGCTCGGGCCGATTCAGCGTGATCGTGGCGACGTGATCGGCGGCGTCGACCTCGAGCAGAATGGTTTCGAACTTCATCAACGGCACTGCCAATTCGGTTTCCGCTTTTCGACGAACGCCTTGGGGCCTTCCTGCGCGTCCTCGGTCCGCAGCACGCGTTCGCGGAAGGTTTCGGCAAGTATCTCGGCCTCGTGCAGCGGCACGTTCAGGCCCTTGAGGATGGCCAGCCGGGTTCCCCGGACCGCCAGCGGCGCGTTGGAGTTGACGATGTCGGCGATTTCATGGATCCGTTCCATCAGCCGCTCGTGCTCGACGACCTCGCTGATCAGGCCGAGCTCGTAGGCGCGTTGTGCGCTCATCCGTTCATGCTTGCCCATTAACGCCATTCGCAATGCGATCGAGCGCGGCAGCACCCGGGAAACCCGGACCATCTCGCGCCCTGCGACCAGTCCGATGCTGACGTGCGGGTCGAAGAACGTCGCCTGCTCGGAGGCGATGACGATGTCGGTCGTGGTGACCCAATCCATGCCAGCACCGCAGCACAAACCGTTCACGGCGGTCAGCACCGGTTTAGCCATGGTGCGAAACGGCGGCGTGCCTTCCTGCGGCGCCTCCCACTGGTCGTACGTCGACAGGTACGGCCGTTCGTAGATGACCTTGCCGTCTTCCGGGATTTCTTTGACGTCGGCGCCGGTGCAGAACGCGCGACCGGTTCCGGTGACGGCGATGACCCACACCTTGTCGTCGTTTTCGGCCTCGTCGTAGGCGGCCCGGAGTTCGGTGATCATGTGCGGGCTAAGCGCATTGAGAGCTTCCGGGCGGTTCAGCGTGATCGTGGCGGTGTGACCGTCGACCTCGTATTTGATGGTGTCGAACGAGTCAGGCATCGGCAATCCCTTCGTAGCCGGTCATCGGCCCTCATACTTCGGCGCGCGGCGCTGCCGAAAAGCTTCCAGGCCCTCTTTGAAATCGGTTGTCCTGCACGATAGTTCCAAGCCGTACAGTTCTTGCGTCAACGATTGGCTCAGCGACGCGTGCTGGCCGAAGCTCAGCGCTTGCTTGGCAAGTCCGATCGCTACCGTCGGTCCGGACGCGAAACGTCCCAGCAGCATTTCGGTCGCATCGTCAAGCTCCGCCGGGCTCACGGCTTGGTGGATCAATCCCCAGTCGGCCGCGTCCGCTCCGCTCACCTTCTCGCCGAGAAGCAACATTCGCCGTGCCCGCGCCACCCCGACCAACCGGGGCAGCAGCCAGGTAGAACCCGAATCGGGGCTGAAGCCGCGGTCCACGAATGGCTCCCAGAACACGGCGTCGGTGCTGGCGACCGTGAAGTCGGCGGCCAGCGCGAGATTGCAGCCCATGCCCACCGCCCATCCCCGCACGCTGCAGACCACTGGCAGCTGGATGCTTGCCACCAGTTCGATCACGCGGTGGGCGGCGTGGGGAATCCTGCGCACCAGATTGCCGGTGCGGGGGCGTGGTCCGCCGCTGTTGGCGGCCACCCAGTCGGCGCCGGCGCAGAAGTCCTCTCCGGCACCTCGCAGGTGAATCGCGCGCAGCGAGTCGTCGGCGGCGGCATCGGTCAGTAGGTCGACCAGCGCGTCGATCATCAAGTGGTTCAACGAGTTTCGACGTGCGGGCCGATCGAGCGTGACCCGCAACACCGCACCGTCCCGGTGTGCTGTCACCGAGCCCTCGGCGTCGTCCGCGTCGGTCTCGTTGCTCACGGTCGCATCCGGCCTTCCTCGCCGTTACGGTTACCCATACAGTAGGCAATACGATTGATACGCTGTATAAGTTAGCAAGGAAACGCTGCCCGAGAAACATCTGGGGCAACGAGCGGGCGAAACCCAATCAATGCTGAGGAGGAGTGGCCCCGATGAATGAAGCCGCGGCAACTCCCGGCGACGCCAAATTCGGGGAGGCCCCCCTTGCTCAGACGGTGGCGGCGGCCGGCGCGATCCGCCGCCTTGGCTCGCTGCTGCTCTCGCTGGAGCACGACCACCCGACGGTGGACACCATGCTGGCGAAGTTCGCCGAGTGGGAAAGCGAACTGGCCACCGTCGCTCCCCGAGACAGCGCGCCGAGAATCGGCGCCGTCCCCGACGACCCCCGGCGTATCTACCTCAACCACGCCACCGACATCGGTGCCTACAACCCGTGCTTCCCCGAGTACCGGTTCGATCACCTCGACCCTGAGAAGGCGACCGGACGGGTCACCTTTCCGTTGATCTACGAGGGACCACCCGGGTTGGTGCACGGCGGCTTCCTCGGTGTCTTCTTCGATTCGGTGATACAGCATCACAACTGCGTGACCGGCCTATCCGGCAAGACGCGCTCGCTCACCGTGACCTTCCGCCGGCCGACCCCACTGCTGATCGAGCTGGGTTTCGACATCGCGCGGTCGCAAATCGACCGGACCATCACGTCGACCGCGCGGCTATTGCTCGATGACGAGGTGCTGTGCACGGGCGAGGTCAGCACCGTGGCGTCGCCGCCGGAACAGCTTTCCGTATTTCAGTTCGCCAGACGGCGAAAGGAGTCGGCTACATGACCAACCGGGAGGCTTCGGACGATCGCGTGCTGTTCGACGTGGATCGCGACAAGCGGATTGCCACAATCACATTCAACCACCCCAAGCAACGCAACTCCTATGACGCCACCATGCGCGAGGCGGTTGCCCGCTGTCTGGACCGGGTGGCCGAAGACGACGATCTCACGGTGGTGCTGCTGCGCGGAGCCGAGGGCGTGTTCAGCACTGGGGCTGACATGAACAACGCGTACGGCTGGTATGGCGAGGGCAAGGCTGCCGATAACAAGCGCCGACCCAGCCAGCGCCGACGACTTACCGTGGACCGCAAGTCATTTAGCTTCTATCACAACTTCATGGGCTTCCCGAAGGTGACGGTGGGGGAGATCGCCGGCTACGCCCTCGGCGGCGGATTCGAGATGGCGCTGATGACCGACATCTCCGTGATCGCGCGAGACACCAGGATCGGCATGCCCGCGACGCGATTCCTCGGGCCCGCGCTGGGCAGCCTGCACATGTTCTTCCACCGGCTGGGACCGGTTATCGCGCGGCGCCTGCTATTGACCGGTGACATCATCGAAGCGGGCGAGCTGGAGCATCTCGGAATCTTCACCGACACATGCGATCCCGGCTCGGTTACCGCGCGCGCCCGGTACTGGGCTGAGAAGGCGGCGAAGATGCCCGCCGATGGAGTGGTCATCGCCAAGGAGGCGTTTCGTCTGGTCGAGCAGAGTCAGGCCTACCAGGGTGAGGAAGTCGCGAGCTACCTGTTCCACGCGTTCGGCACGAATTTGCAGTTCGGGCCCGACGAATTCAATTTCGTCAAAACGCGCGCGCAGCACGGGGCGAAGGAGGCCTTCCGGCTGCGCGATGAGCACTTCCACGTGCCAGAACCGGAAGCGTGACAAGCCGATTCGCGCCGGGTTTCGACCGGCCGTCAGGCCTTCCTGCGCGCGCCGGCTGACTTGGCGGGCTTGCGCTGGCCGGACGATGCCGACTTAGAGCCCTTCGTGGCCTCGTCGATCAACCGCTCGGCGTGGTCGAGGATGCATTCCAGGCCGTACTCGAAGTTCGTCTCATCGGGCGCCCCGATGCGGTGGCCTTTGCCGGTCACCTGCGCGAGCAACGGCGTACCTTGCAGATCGACGCCCACCGCATCCTCGATGGAGCGCGGCCCGCTGTCAGACGATTGGTTCTTTTCGTAAAGCCGCTGCAGCACCACCGATCCGCGGACGTGAAGCGATATAGCGGAGTAGGTGTCAAAGGCGTCCTCGGGCGATAGACCGGCCTCCACCAGGTTGGCGATCGCCGTCTCCATCTCCTGCGCACCCATCCGCGCCGCCTTGGGACTCAAGGCGGCGCGAATGAGAATCAGATCGCACAGAATTGGGTTGCCCATGAACGTCTTACGCATCCCGCGCGCGTGGTTGCGCAGCGTCTCTCGCCAGTCACTGGCTTCCACATAGGGGGTGGCGAACACGTACTTGCTCAAAGCTCGGTCCGTCATTGCATTGAGCAGATCGTCCTTCTTGCGGAAATACCAGTAGATGCTGGTGACTCCGACCCCAAGGTGTTTGCCGAGCAGCGGCATGCTCAGGTTGTCTATCGATACTTGCTCGGCGAGTTCGAAGGCGCCGCTGATGATGTCATCGGGATTGATGGATCCGCGTTCGCGGCGCTGCCGTTTATCGGCAGTTGCCTGCTTTGCCACTACGGGCACCTCCTTCGAGATGTATCCTGCGGATGCGGTCCCGAGCCCATGTCACCGGCCCAAACGTGCTGCTTCGTGCGGTTGTTCGTCTGCTACTGTAATACCTATCGTAGGGTTTCTGGTAAATACGGCTGGACAGGCGTAGTAAGCCATGGATCTAGGGCTGGCAAGTGCCGCGACGGCGGTGGTCGGTGGCAGCCGCGGCATGGGCCTCGCCGCGGCGCGATGTCTCGCCGAGGAAGGCGCCCGAGTCGCGGTGATCGGCCGCACCCCAGCCGTCCTGGAGGGCGCCGCCGCGGAGTTGACGGGTCTCGGTAGCCCGGATGCCGTTGGGCTGGCCGCCGACATCGGTGACGCCGGCGAGGTCGACCGGGTATTCGGTGAGCTGAGGCAACGCTGGGACGGCGAGCTCAACGTGCTCATCAATACGGTTGGACCGGGAGCGCCCGGCAGCTTCGAAGATCTCACCGATGAGCAGTGGCGCGAGGCCGTCGAAGACGGCGTGATGGGGATGGTCCGTTGCGTCCGTGCGGCACTTCCACTGCTGCGCAAGGCGGAATGGGCCCGGGTTGTGAATTTCTCGGCGCACTCGACCCAGCGGCAAAGCGTCATGCTGCCCGCCTACACCGCGGCCAAGTCAATGCTGACGAGCGTGTCGAAGAACCTGTCTCTGTTGCTGGCCAAGGACGAGATCCTGGTCAACGTGGTGTCGCCGGGGAGCATCGCCTCCGAGTCGCTGGTGGGCTGGGCGACGTCGGTTGGTGTCGACGGCAACGATCCCTACGCCCTGATGGACGCGATTGCCAAGCATTTCGGACACCCGGCGCACATGCCCCGAGCCGGTCTGCCCGAGGAAATCGGTCCGGTCGTCGCTTTCCTGGCATCGCGACGCAACTCCTACATGACAGGCGCGAACATCAACGTCGATGGTGGTTCGGACTTCACCTGAGCCTCGAAAACCTTTGGCCGACAAAAGGAGTGGACTATGGCGACGGCGGCTGAGGCGCGCAGCTGGGCGCGCGGTGCCTTGCGGGGAATCGGCGATTCGCTGTACACGCCGTTCTGCGGCGCGGATGGCGATGACATCGATTGGGACGCCTATCGGACGCTGGTGCGCTACTGCGTCAGCGACCTCGGGCACCCGATGTTGTGGTGCACCAGCGGTATCGCCGAGTTCTGGTCGCTGACGATCGAGGAGCGAAAGCGCTTGCTGGAGGTGGCAATCGAGGAGGCGCGCCACGCGAATCCCGACGTCGTGATCCAGGCCTGCACCGCGGCGACGAGCGCCAAGGACTGCCTGGACCTGACACTGCACGCCCAGCAGGCCGGCGCGGACATCGCCTACATCCAGACCCCGATGATGGAGGCGCACGGAGGCGAGGGCGTGTTGCGGTTCTTCAAATACATCGCCGCGCGCACGGACCTCGCGCTGGGCATGTTCAATTCGCCATCGTCGGGCTACGTGCTCACACCCGCAGAAAGCGCGCGGATCTACGACGAGGTGCCGGCGGTGTGCGCCACCAAGGAGGGCGCCTTCCGCCCGGAGGCGAGCCGGCGGCTACACGAGTTGGCGCCCAATCTCGCGGTCTGGGAGTGCGACAGGACGGTGTATCGCGCCGGGTGGCTGCGCGCCGGGATCGTGTGTCCGGCACAGCTGGGCACCGCCGGCTATTTGTTCGAAACGCCGGAAAAGCGGCTGTTTTCCGAGTACTGGGATCTGGTCTGGAACGACAAGCTGCTCGAGGCCATGGACTACGGGCGCGATTCGGGCATGGATCAGTTCGACCTCGACATCGGCTCATGGTGGACCTGCTATCCCGGGCGCGCGGACTACTTCACCCACTGGGGTGGCGCTTTCAAGTACGCCGCCTCGGTGCTGGGACTGCCGATCGGCGACTATCCGCATTCCCGGCCCCCGCAGGCGCAGCTGCCGCCGGAGGCCAAGGCGCAGATTGAGAACGCCTATCGGCGCCTCGGGCTCATCGCCGCCTGAGAATCGAGCTTCACCGGGCCGGAAGTTCGCCGCGGCGGCGATTATGGAATGCAGTTCAACAAATCCTCTATGGCCGCACCGCCCACGAGGAACAATTCGGTGATGGTCCACGAAGACCCCGACACACCCCGGCCCAAGGTCAAGCTCTGGCTCTTCGTCGGCGTGTTGTTCGTGATCGCATGTCTCGCGATTCCCGCGATCGGGTGGACTGCGTTGCGCGCCAACAATCGCCAGCACAGGGACCCTGCGTCGATCGCGGCTGAGGAGCGGCGGTTCGCCCTGCCGTTCACCGATCTGCGCCTCCCGCATGGCGTAGCGGTGGACGCGGCCGGCGGTGTGTACGTCACCGATACCCACACCAATCGGGTGCTCAAACTGGCGGCTGGGTCGACCAGCCCAACGGTCCTGCCGTTCGCCAACCTCGACCTCGGCGCCGGCGTCGTCGACAACTCCACCGGCGGTGTGGCGGTCGATTCGGCCGGCAACGTCTACGTCGTCGACACCGGCCACGCCCAAGTGCTCGAGCTGGCGGCCGGTTCGAGCGCACAGAACGTGCTGCCGTTCAGGGGCCTGTCTTTTCCCAAGGGTTTGGCGGTGGACGGTGCCGGCGCGGTGTACGTCGCCGAGGGCAGCGCCGATCGAGTGGTGAAGTTGGCGCACGGAGCACAAGATCAGACCGTCCTGCCGCCGCTCGGAAGGGGCGTCCTTCCCAGCGATGTGGCGGTGGACACCTCGGGCGACGTCTATGTGAGCGTCGGCAAAAGCTGTGGCAGGCGGACCTGTAGCTACCTGATGCGGCTGGCGCCCGGGTCGAACTCGTGGACGCAATTGGAGTCGGCGGGCGTCGAGCAATACGTGGCGGTGGACACCGCCGGTGCCGTGTACGTCATAACGTCGGGCGACACCGGACGAGTAATGAGACGGGCACCCGGATCGAGCGACTGGACCGAACTCCCGGGGGCGCCTGCCTTGAACGACCCACAAGGACTGGCCGTGGATACCCACGGAGACGTATACGTCACCGATCACACCGGATACCGTTCGCCGGCAAAGCTATTCGGCAAATGGGCGATAACGGACGACGACAGCGACGGTCTGGTGATCAAGCTGCATAGCTGAATTGAGGGGCGTCATGGCTTCCGTCAAAGGCCTAACTCTGGAGTTTTCGGATAACCGCACGGTGCCGGACACGCTGGCGGCCATCAATGCCGAATTGCGGACGATCGGAGCCGGGGTGTGGCCGCTGGATCTGCGCGACAGCCCGCCCGACGTCCGTGCCCTGCTGGACAAACCGGTTCTCGACGCGACCGAAGCCGAACGCGTCAGGACGCACTTCCTGTTGTCCAGGGAACGATTGCTGCAGGTCGTGGCCCAGGCGGGCCGCATGCCGGCCGTCGTCGGCGGGGGCGCCCTCGCCACGTTCGTCGCCAATCTGGGCCACCACTACCCCCAGTTGCATCAGGTCCTACCAGGGGTCGACTACACCAGGTTTGACCGGTTTCACGTGAATAGTGGGGTGGACGGCACGGGCATCGACGAAGTCTTCCAAATGCTCTCGGGCGCCGGACTTGTCATCCATCAGCGACTCGACGACGGCAGCACGTTAAGCCTGAGTTTGGACTGTCCCGGGGCGGGGTGCGGCTGGCTGGGAACTTACAGCGGAGCCCGACCGCATATCGGCAGCCTCAGTTCGGCCACGCTGGGTTGCAAGCTCTTGGTCCAGGCCTTTGGTGCCCCCGAGTGGACCCTGACCTACACCGAGGACCAATGAACGTTCACGCAATGGCGCCCGCTTCTTTGAGCGCTTCGATGCGATCCCAGTCCATGCCGATCTCCATCAGGACGAGCTCGGTGTGCTCCGACGCCTGGGGCGCACGGGTGGTCTCCAGCGGCTCGTGGTTGAACTGAACCGGCCCGCGCACGACCTTGAACGGTGCTCCGCCGCTGGCGAGTTCGACCTCGGCGATCATGTCGTTGGCGATGGCCTGCTCGTCGTTGGCCAGGTCGAGGAAACTCTGGAACGGCGCCCATTGACCCTTCATCGTTTTCAGGTGCTGGCGCCAATAGTCAAAGGGCTTGGTGGCGAACGCCTTTGCGATCAGATCGGCGGCCTCGGCGGCGTTCTGTATCAGCGGAAGCACGTCGGAGAAGCGCGGGTCGTCGGCGGCCTCGGGAATACCCAGGTGCTCGAAGGTGTCGCGGATCAAGCCGGTCGGGCTGATGATGCACAGGTTGATGGTGCCGCCGTCGGACGTCAGGTAGTTGCCCATGAAGGGGTTCACCGACATCGCGGCGGCGGAGCCCGGCATGAACGTGCGCATCACCTCGCCGGTCTCCATGCCTTGCGTCATGCTTGCCCCCGCCGCCCACCACGCGGTGCTCAGCAGCGACACGTCAAGTTCAACCGCTTCGCCGGTGCGCTCGCGATGGAGCAGTGCGGCCGAGATCCCGCCGGCGATGAACATGCCGCCGATGGAGTCGCCAAAAGCCGGAATGCCTTGTCCCAGTGCACCTCCCAGCTCTTCCGGGGTCAGGGCGTATCCCACCCCGCTACGCGTCCAGAACGCCGTGCCGTCATAGCCGCCGATGTCGCGCTCGGCGCCCTTGTCGCCGTAGGCCGATCCGCGGGCGTAGATGATGTTCGGGTTCACCGCACGAATGTGCTCGACGTCGAACTTGTGCTTCTTTCGCTGCGCGGGCATGTAGTTGGTCAGGAACACATCGGAAGTCTTCGCCAGTTCGTAGATCACTTCCTGGCCACCCGGGGTCGAAACGTCGACCCCGACGCTGCGCTTGCCCCGGTTCGGGTGCTCCATCAGCGGATGCCTGTCCGGGTTGACCTGGATGCCACCCATGTTCAGGAAGCCGCGCTGGGTGTCACCGCGCACCGGATGCTCGATCTTGAGCACATCGGCGCCCCAGTCGGCGAGGATGGCACCCGCGGCCGGGACGAACGTGAACTGTGCGAGCTCCAGGACCCGAAAGCCCTCCATTACCTTGACCATTTCCGGCACCCTACTTGGCCGCGATCGTCACCGGAAGCGCAACCCGTGAGGCTGGTGTTCAGCGCGGGCGTGGTCCGGTCGGAAACCGCCCGACGTCAGCGGTTTTGATCAGGCATTAAGCCGAAAGGCGGAGGTCCGGCAGACTTTGCAGAAAGCTGTACCGATAGGTATACAGTATCTACTACGCGGCCATGTTTCTGGTGGCCGTTACGTCGACGGAGGGACGGGTTGAATGAGCGACGGCAGCGCGGTCGCCGAGCGGCCGATCGCGTCGAGCGAGCCGGTGCTCTACGAGGTGCGCGACTCCGGCGTTGCGGTGATCACCCTCAACCAGCCGGCGCGGCTGAACGCGTGGGGCGGGCCGATGACGTCGGCGTTCTTCCGCCTCGTCGACGCCGCGGAGGCGGACAGCAACGTCCGCGTCATCGTGATGACGGGCACCGGCCGCGCGTTCTGCGCGGGTGCGTACATGGGCGACCTGGACTCGATCTCGTCGACGACGGTCGAGTCGGCGAGCAAGACCGACGTCAGCGCCCTCGTCGCGGAGAAGCACCCCTACTTTCTGACCCAGTTGAGCAAGCCGGTGATCGCCGCGATCAACGGCTCGGTCGCCGGGATCGGACTGTCGGTGGCGCTGATGGCCGACATCCGCTTCGCCGCGGCCGGCGCGAAGTTCAGCACGTCGTTCGCGCGGCGCGGGCTGGTCGCGGAATACGGCATCTCCTGGATCCTGCCCCGGCTGGTCGGCTGGGGCGCCGCGGTCGACCTGCTGCTCTCCGGCCGCACGTTCCTCGCCGAGGAGGCCGCCGAACTGGGCCTGGTCAAAGAGGTGGTGCCCGGCGAGGAGCTGATGGACCGGGCGCTGGCCTACGCCGAGGACATGGCCGCAAACTGTGCGCCGAGCTCGTTGGCCGTGATGAAGCGGCAGCTTTACGCCGACGCCGGATTGCCGATCGTCGAGACCAGCGATCGGGCCGAGCAGCTGATGCACGAATCCATGACGCGTCCCGATTTCATCGAGGGCATTACGGCGTTCTTCGAGAAACGCCCGCCCAAGTTCCCGCCTCTAACGGTTCCGTCGGTTCCGTCGGTTCGCGGCGGCCACAGCTCACCAGTCGAGAAGGATGGAGAGGAAGTCCGATGACGACGCTGGACTATCAGGCGATTGACGTCGACAACCACTACTACGAACCGCTGGATTCGTTCACTCGTTACCTGCCGAAGGAGTTCAAGCGACGCGGGGTGCAAATGGTCCGGGACGGCAAACGCACCTGGGCGGTGATGGGGGAGCGGATCAACCACTTCATCCCGAACCCGACGTTCGATCCGATCATCGAGCCGGGCTGCCTGGACCTGTTGTTCCGCGGGGAGATTCCCGAGGGCGTCGACCCCGCGTCGTTGATGAAGGTCGATCGGCTGGAGAACCATCCCGAATACCAAAACCGCGAGGCGCGGTTGAAGATCATGGACGGCCAAAACCTCGAGACGGTGTTCATGTTGCCGACGTTCGCGTGCGGGGTCGAGGAGGCGCTCAAGGAGGACATCGAGGCCACCATGGCTTCGGTGCACGCGTTCAACTTGTGGCTGGATGAGGACTGGGGTTTCAACCGCCCGGACGGCCGAATGATCTCGGCGCCGATCATCTCGCTGGCCGACCCGGACCGGGCGGTCGAGGAAGTCGAGTTCGTGCTGGGCAAGGGCGCGCGGCTGGTGCTGGTGCGGCCCGCCCCGGTGCCCGGGCGGGTCAAGCCACGTTCGCTGGGTGATCCGCTGCACGATCCGGTTTGGGCGCGGCTCGCCGAAGCCGGTGTCCCGGTGGGCTTTCACCTGAGCGATAGCGGCTATAACGCGATCAACGCATTGTGGGGCGGCAAGGCCACCTTCGAGGGTTTCGGCGCGAAGGACCCGCTGGATCAGGTGCTGGTGGACGATCGGGCGATCCACGACACGATGGCATCGATGATCGTGCACCAGGTGTTCAGCCGCCATCCGAAGTTGAAGGCCGTCAGCATCGAGAACGGCTCGTACTTCGTGTACCGGTTGATCAAACGGCTGAAGAAGGCCGCCAACACCGCGCCGTCGCACTTCAAAGAGGACCCCGTCGAGCAGCTGAAAAACAACGTCTGGATCGCGCCGTACTACGAGGACGACGTGAAGCTGCTCGCCGACACCATCGGTGTGGACAAGATCCTGTTCGGCTCGGACTGGCCCCACGGTGAAGGGCTCGCCGACCCGATGACCTTCACCGCGGACATTCCCCAGTTCCCGGAATTCAGTGCCGAAGACACCCGTAAAGTCATGCGCGACAACGCGCTTGAGCTGCTGGGTGCCAACGTGCCCGCGTCGGCGTAGCCGATGAGCGAATGGCCGATCGGCGCTGTCCTGGACGCGATCGCTGACGCAGTGCCCGACCGCGTGATGACGGTGTGCGGGGATCGGCGCAGCACCTTCGCCGAAGCCGCCGAGCGGACGCGTCGGCTGGCCAACTATCTGGCGCACAAGGGCTTTGGCGCACATGTCGAGCGCGACGCGCTCGCCAATTGGGAGTGCGGGCAGGACCGCATGGCCCTCATCATGCACAACGACCTGTATCCCGACATGGTCATTGCGTGCCTGAAGGCCCGCGTGGTGCCGGTCAATGTCAACCACTACTACACCCCGCGCGAAGTGGCCGACCTGCTGGCTTACGTCAAGCCGCGCGGTGTGATCTACCACCGCTCCCTGGGCGCGAAGTTCGCCGACGTGCTGCCGTGTCCGGGCGCCGAGTTGCTGATCTCGATAGACGACGGCAGCGAATACCCCGAACTCGCAGGCGCGGTCTCCTTCGAAGACGCGTTGGCGCAAGGCGATTCCGATCACACCAACACCCCGTCGCCTGATGACGCGCTGATGATCTGTACGGGGGGAACCACCGGTCGTCCCAAGGGTGTGCTGTGGCGGCAGGGCGACATGTACGTCGTGTCGATGAACGGTGCGGATCACGCCACCGTCGAGGAGATTCATCAAAAGGTGCAGAACGGTGGCGCGCCCTGGTTTGCCGTGTCCCCGCTGATGCACGCGGCTGGCATGTGGACGGCGTTCGCGGCGATTCTGTCCGGGCTGACCGTCGTCCTCTACGACACCAGGCACAAGTTCGACCCGACCACGGTCCTCGAAATCGCCGAACGCGAGAAGGTCGGGATGATGACCATGGTGGGTGACGCCTATGCGGCGCCACTGGTCGAGGAACTCGGCCGTCGAAGCTACGACCTGTCGGCGTTGTTCGCGATCGGCACCGGGGGCGCCGCCACCAACGTCAAATACCAAAACGCACTGCTCGAGCACTTGCCGCAGATCACCTTGATCAACGGGTACGGCTCCTCGGAGACAGGGAACATGGGGTTCGGGCACAGCCGGCATGGCAGCCGCACCGACACATTCACCTTCCGCAGCGGCGGGCTGGTGGTGTCGGAGGACTACAGCCGCTTCCTCGATCCGGGCGACGCCGAGGTCGGCTGGGTGGCCCGGGTCGGCCGTATCCCATTGGGCTACTTCGATGATCAGGCGGCGACCGCCAAGACGTTCCCGGTGGTGCAAGGCCAGCGGGTGGTCATCTCCGGCGACCGCGCCTCGGTGGATGCCGATGGCACGCTGCGGCTGTTCGGCCGGGATTCGTTGGTGATCAACACCGGTGGCGAGAAGGTGTTCGTGGAGGAAGTCGAAGAGGTGCTGCGTGCGCACCCCGCCGTTGCGGACGTGTTGGTCGTCGGCCGTGACAGCGAGCGCTGGGGGCAGGAAGTCGCAGCGCTGATCCAGCTGCGCCCCGGCTTCGCCCTGGACGACGAGGTGTTGTCCGCGCATTGCAGCGCCGAGTTGGCCCGGTTCAAGGTGCCCAAGGCGTTCATCGTGGTGGATCGGGTGCGCCGCCTCGGAAACGGCAAGGCCGATTACCGATGGGCCAAACAGCAAGCCACACAGCATGTTTCGACTACTGCGAGGACGGGCGGGCCGTGACACAGGATACAGCGACACGGGACGCGGCTCGGCCGGCGATCGACTGCCTGGTCAACGTGCACTTCGGGGAGACGCAGGTCCAGCCCGAATTCATGACCAGGGTCCGCGAGGATTATTTCAAGGGACCCAAGTCGATGTTCGATCCGGTCGACCTCTCGGAATTGCTCGACGAGATGGACGAGCACGGCGTGCAAAAGGCAATCCTGATGGACAACCTCGTCAAGCCATCGGTGACGGCGCGCAAATTCGTCGAGGCGCGCCCGGATCGATTCGCCCTGGCCATGGGTGGGGTCAACCTGCTGCGCCCGGTGGCGTCCCTGCGGGAGCTGACGTCCACCGTGGCGGACCTCCCGGTGGCCTACGCCGCGGTGGGTCCCAGCTTCTGGGCCGATGGCATGTACCCGCCCAGCGACGCCGTGTACTACCCGCTGTACGCCAAATGCGCCGAGATTGAATTGCCGCTGTGCGTCAACACCGGCATCCCGGGCCCGCCGATCCCGGGCGAGGTGCAAAACCCGATCCATCTGGATCGGGTGTGCGTGCGCTTCCCCGAATTGAAGCTATGCATGATCCACGGCGCGGATCCCTGGTGGGACATCGCGATCCGGATGCTGATCAAGTACCGCAACCTCCGGTTGATGACGTCGGCATGGTCGCCAAAACGGTTGCCGGAGAGCCTGATCCACTACATGCGTACGCGGGGCCCCGACAAGGTCATCTTCGCTTCCGACTGGCCCGTGCTGCGCCAGCATCGCGTGATACCCGAGGCAAATGCCCTCGACCTGCCACCCGAAGTCCTCGACAAGTACCTTTACCACAATGCCGACGAGTTCTTTTTCGGCGGCGGGCCAGACCAGAATCAGGAGCGTTGAGCCGATGGATCGCTACGAGCTGCGCAGGCAGGATTACAGCCTGACCGACGACCACAAGGCGCTGCAGGACGCCTACCGGCAGCTGCTGGAAACCCACTGCCCGATCGAGACGGTATGGGCCGCACAGGAAACCGGGTTCGACAAGAGCCTGTGGGAGCGGTTGTGCGCAACCGGCGCATCGTCGATGGCGCTGGGTGAGGACATCGGCGGTGACGGCGCGACCCTGGTGGATCTGGCGCTGGTCGCCGAGGAACTCGGTCGGGTGCTGGCCCCGGTGCCGTGGATCGACCACGTCTGCGCTGCTCGGCTGGCCGCACGGCTGGGGGCGGTCGAGGCCGAGGTCGTCGAGGGCAGCCGGATCCTGGGGCTCGACGTCGCGCCGGAACCGCGCACGGGCGCGCGCCTCGTTCCCGCCGGGGCGATCGCCGACGGCTTGATCGTCCGCGACGGAAAGGATTTCAACGACGTGACCCTGCTGACGTTCGCCACCCGGCCCGCACGGGTGCCCAATCTCGGGCAGCTGCCGATGGCCTGGGTCGACCCGGCCGCGGCCGACACCCGAACCGTGCTGGGTTCGGGGCCCGAGGCGATCGCGGCCTATGCGCGCGCGCTCGACGAGTGGCGGGTACTGACCGCCGCCGCGTTGACCGGCCTGGTTGAGCAGACGATGACGATCGCGGCCGAGTTCGCCAAGTCGCGCTACACGCTGGGCGTGCCGATCTCGACGTTGCAGGCGATTTCACACCCGTTGGCCAACATGGCAATCGTTGTCCAGGGCGGCCGCAACCTTGCCCGCCGCGCCGCGTGGTTCCTCGACAACGAGCCCGACGAGCGACCGGACCTGCCGGGGTGTGCGTTCGTGTTCATGGCCGAGGAGGCCGCCAAGGCGGCGACGATGGCCGTGCACATCCAGGGTGGTCTCGGGGTGTCGGTCGAAGCCGCCGCGACGGCGTATCTGGTGCGCGCTCGTGGCTGGGCGCTGGCCGGCGGCGATCCCGGGTTGACGGCCAAACACGTCGGACGCCTTGTCGCCGAGCGCGAGAAGGCCGCGGCGACCGCACACCAATCCGCCTAAAGGGGTACCGGACAATGGATTTCAGCCACGTAGCCCTCGACGACGAGGACACGGCCTTTCTTGCTCACGTTCGCGCGTTTCTCACCGAGCACGTCACCGACGATGTTCGCCGGCGGGACCGCGAGACCGGCGACAACTTCGACGAAGGCGTCCACCTGGCGATCGGCGCGGCCGGGTACCTGCAGAAGGAGTGGACGCCCGGGTCCGAGGGCGGCTTCACCCGGGTCCGCCGCCGCATCTGGGAGCTGGAGAAGCGCCGTGTGCACACGCCCTGGGTGACGTGGGGAACGACGGCGATGGTGGCGCGGGCCGTGGCAGCGTTCGGCAAGCCGGAACTGGTCGAGGAGGTGATGCCGAAGGTCTTCAGCGGCGAGGTCCGGATGTGCCTGGGCTACACCGAGCCCGAGGGCGGATCCGACGTCGCGACGTGCAAGACCCGCGCGGTGCGGGACGGCGATCAGTGGGTCATCAACGGCTCCAAGATGTTCACCACCGGTGCGCACAACTGCCAGTACGTTTTTCTCATCACCAACACCGATCCGGACGCGCCGAAACACAAGAGCCTGACCATGTTCCTGGTGCCCCTTGACCTGCCGGGCATCGAGATCCAAGGCATCCGCACCGTCGACGGCGACCGAACCAACATCGTGTACTACACCGACGTCCGGGTCGACGAGAAATACCTACTGGGTGAGGTCAACGGTGGCTGGACCGTCCTGCGCGGGCCACTGGATGCCGAGCACGGCGCCGTCGCCGCGGCCCCGGACGGTTTGCAGGACGTTGCGATCATGGCGCATCAGGCCGGGTTCATGTCCGCGGCGGTGGACGCGGTGGCCGCCAGCGTCACCCGACCCGATCCGAGCGGGGCGCGGCTGATCGACGACGGGTCCGTGGCATATCGATTGGGCCGCAGCGCCGCTCGCCTCGAGGCGGCGTTGTCCACGCCCGGCATTTTCGGCCGGGTCGCCCAGGCGCAAACCATGCGCGACATCGCGCCCGAGCTGATGGACATCGCCGGGGCGGCTTCGGTGCTGCCCATCGACACCGACGGCGCCGCCGACGGCGGGGCCTCGGAATACATCTACCGGTTCGCTCCGCTGGCCGGGATCTACGGCGGCACCCTCGAGGTGTTCCGCAACATGATCGCCCAGCACGTGCTGGGACTCGGCAAGCCTAGCTACGCGCCGCCGGTTACCAAAGTTTCCTGAATCAGGTTCCCGGGGCGACCAATTGGGGCGGGTTGACCGCGTCGGGGTCGGGGTTGGCGATCGGCAGACCCATGAACCTGCGGGCGTTGTCGCCCATGAAGTCGTAGGTTCGGCGAATGTCCATCCCTTCGGCGTACTTCCAGAATTTCCTGGGTTCGGCCAAGCCCTCGGGATGCGGATAGTCCGAGCCGAACATCACCTTGTCCCAACCGACGGTGTCGACGACGTCGGCCACGCAGCCCTCCCAGAACGGGCTGACCCAAATGTTGCGACGGAACACGTCGTGGGGGTGCTCGGGAAAGTTCTGCGGCATTTTCTTCTGCAGTTCCTCGAAGTCGTTGAACAGCGGGAAGATCCAGCCACTGCCGTTCTCGACGCTGGCGATACGCAGCTTGGGGAATCGGGTGAGTGTGCCGTGACAGATCAGGCTGGTGATCATGTCTGCGATCTCCCGATGACCCAACGTCATCCATCGAAAAGCGCTTTGCGCCATGAAGTTCTGCGTGTGTGGCGGCTCCCACTTGGCGATGTAGTCGTCCAGCGGCGGGTAGCTGGCGTGCAGCACGATCGGCAACCCCGCTGCCTCGACGTCGCGCCAGAACGGGTCGAACTCCGGCAGGGCCGGAGATCGCCAGCCGTGCAAGCCATTCACGGGTCCGGGCTTGATCAACGCGACTTTGGCGCCGTTGTCCAGGATGTACGCGAGTTCGCGCTGAGCCGCGTCCACCTCGGACAGGTTGATGATCGGCGTCGAGAAGATCCGGTTGTGGTAGTTGAACGTCCAGTGCTCGGCCATCCACTCATTGAGGGCGTGGATGATCGCCAGCGTGAGCTGGGGGTCCTCGGCGCTGGAGTGTTCGACCAGGCTTGCCAGCGTCGGGTAGTTGAGCACTTCTACCACGCCCTGGCGGTCGAGTTCCTTGACCCGGTCGTCGGGGTTGCGGGCCGCGGCCGGAGCTTCGATCGGCGGACCCTGCATTTCGCGCAGGGTCAGGCCTTCGGTGTTCTCTCCGGCGAAGAACCGCTCATGGGCGCCGGGTGCGGCGACCCGTTCGAAGGTCGGGTTCGGGATGAAGTCGGTGACCCTGTTGTTGATCACGATCCGGGTCTGTCGGCCGAACTGCGCGTATTGGACCGAGTAGCGATAGCGCTCCGGCAAGTACTTCGTGAGCGCGTCGGCGGTCTCGTACATGTGCTGGTCGGCGTCAAAGATCGGCGCGTCCCGAAACGAGGGCATACCGTTCATGCTGCAGTCTCAGGTGGTCAGGACGGCCGCCGCGGCGGTGCCGGGCGCGCCATACAGCTGGGTGAAGCCGACCTTGGGTTCGCCCGGAACCTGACGGTCACCGGCCTGACCGCGCAACTGTCGGACGATCTCGTGGATCTGGCGTAGGCCCGAGGCGCCGATCGGCTCGCCGTTGGCGATCAGTCCGCCGTCGGTGTTGATTGGCATCGCACCGTTGATCTCCGTGGCGCCGTCGGACAGCAGCTTCTCCTGCTCCCCGTCGGCGCAGAAGCCGCACTCCGCCATATGGATGATCTCGGCGCCGGCATCGGTGTCCTGCAGCTGTATCACGTCGACGTCATCCGGGCCGACACCGGCCTTTTCGAAGGCGGCTTGCGCGGCATAGACGGTGGGCGCGACATCCTCCTCGACCGGGGCGAAGGTGGTGTTCACCTCGTATGCTCCGTATTTGCGGGTGCGCACCTCCACCGCCTTGAGGTAGACCGGTTTGTCGGTGTAGCGGGCGGCGAGGTCGGCTCGGCACATCACCACCGCGGCCGCGCCTTCGTCCGGAGCGCAGAACATGTATTGGGTGAGCGGATAGTTGAGCATTGCCGAGTTGAGGATGTCGTCCTCGGGAATCGCCTTGCGCCGAAACGCATTCGGGTTCAATGCACCATTGCGGAAATTCTTGGCGGCCACCTTGGCCAGGGTCCGCTGGGAAATGCCGTGGTTGTGCAGGTAGCGGTTGGCCTTCATGCCGAAGAATTGTGTGGTCAGATACTGGCCGTTTTCGGCGTACCAGCGCGGCATGCCGACCAACGCCGGATCCTCGGTGAACGCGCCCCTGGGGTGCTTGTCCAAGCCGACCGCGATGCCGATGTCGTAGTCGCCCAATCGGATTCCGTCGGCGCAGGCCTTGGCTGCGCTGGCCGCCGTGGCGCAGGCGTTGAAGATGTTGGTGAATGGGATCCCGGACAGCCCGACCATCCCCACGATCGCATCGGGATTGGCCACCGTCCAACTGCCGCCGGTCGCCGCCTGGATGTCACCCCACTGCACACCGGCATCGGCCACCGCGGCGAAGATGGCGTCAACGCCCATCTCCATCGCGGACTTTCCCTCGAATCGCCCGAAGGGATGCAGGCCCACACCGATGATCGCCACATCGTTCCCAGTCATACCCTGTGATTTCCCGTCGTCGCCGCGCTGCTGTTCAGGATCGCTTGTCTATACTACTGTAACCATTACCGTTGATCGTGCCGGATGGGTGTTTGTCGGCGCAAACCCTTGACGCTGAGAGAGGGCAGGGATGACGAGAGCCCGTCGTGCGCGCGGATTGGAGGCCAGGCCATGACCGCTGCCACGGTGGTCTTCGACCCGTTCTCCGAGGAATTCTTCAACGACCCCTATCCGACCTACCGCCGCATGCGGGAGGAAGCCCCCGTCTATTACAGCGAGCAACACGATTTCTACGCCCTGACCCGTCACGAGGACGTGGCGGCGGCCTTCAAGGACTACGAGACCTACTCCTCGGCGTACGGGGTGGACCTCGCCCAGGTGCGCAAGGGTGAGGTCACCGAGCATGGATCAATCATCGCCATGGACCCGCCGGCGCACCGCCGCATGCGGGGACTGCTCAACAAGGTGTTCACTCCACGTGCGATCCAAGGGCTGCGGCCGCTGGTCACGCAGGTGGTCGACAAGCACCTGTCCGCCGTCGATCCGGACGGATTCGACTTTGTTCAGGACTTCTCGGCGCTGTTCCCGGTCGATCTGATGGCGGCCCTGCAGGGGGTGCCGGAGCCGGACCGCCAACAGATCCGGCTCTGGATCGACGACCTGCTACACCGCGCCCCCGGCGAGGTCGAGATGGGCGAGGCCGGGGTGAAGTCCGCGGTCGACATGGCGATCTACTACTACCGGCTGACAAAGCAGCGCCGCGAGAAGTTGGGTGACGACCTGCTGAGCAGGCTGATCGAATCCGAGATCGAGCGCGACGACGGCCAGATGACACCGCTGAGCAACATCGAAATCACGGAATTCGCAACGCTATTGGGCGGTGCCGGCGCCGAGACCGTGACCAAGCTATTGGGCAATGCCGCGGTGGTGCTGGCCAAAAACCCCGAGCAGTGGGCCAAGCTGCTCGAAGACCGCGGCAAGATTCCGTTGGCCGTCGAGGAGCTGCTGCGCTACGAGGCGCCCGCGCAGTACAACGTGCGGCGCTCGATGCGTGAGATCACGCTGCACGGCGTGACGATCCCGGCGGGCAAGCCGGTGTTCCTGGTAGGCGGATCCGCCAATCGGGATCCGTTGGCGTGGACCGATCCCGACACCTTCGACATCGATCGCGACCGCACGCAGTCCCAGAATCTCGGCCTCGGCTACGGCATCCACAGCTGCCTGGGTGCGGCTCTGGCGCGGCTGGAGAGTGCGATCGCGCTGGACCGGATGCTGGACTTCATGCCGCGTTATGAAGTCGATTGGGCCGGCTGCAAACGGGTCAACATGCAGAACGTCGCGGGCTGGAGCAACGTCCCGGTCCGGGTGTTGCGCTAGCTCACGGGATTTCGGTGCCACACCAGCGTGCTGTGTGTGGTCACTCCGTCCGCCGAGGTCTGGCTCGCCGACAGCGTCAACCGGTCGCCTTCGACGTGGGCGTGACGAAACTGCGCCTGCGTCAACAACTCCGGCAGGTTCGAAACCGCGACGTCGTGCCGCACGGTCGCGGATTGTTCGTCGACGTGAAACCGGCCCCCGTAGGCGATGTATTCGCCGCCCCGGCCGGGCGTCAACTGAGCCGACATGTAACCGTCGGCGGTGTAGAGGATGAGACCGGCGGGGTCCTCACCGAACGGATACCGCTGAGCGCCGGTGTCGGCATCGCGGGAAACGAAAGACTGCAGCAGCCAGCCGCCCAGCAGTGCTTGACGCAGTTCGGTCATCACCCAGATCCTCCCGCCCGCTTGCGGTTCGAATGTCTCGCTACTGTAGCGTCCACGTTCGTGTCTAGTGGCTGCGACGGTGGAATCAAGATCGACGGTGGCATCCCCATGGAGCTGGCGCGCGTGCCCGCGGCGGCCGCCGAGCTCGAATCGCGTGGGTACGACGGGGGCTGGACGGGGGAGATCAGCCACGATCCCTTTCTGCCCATGTTGCTCGCGGCCGAACACACCTCGACGATCGAGCTGGGCACCAGCATCGCGGTGGCCTTCGCGCGCACTCCAATGAACGTCGCCAACGTCGCGTGGGATTTGCAGTCATATTCGGGAGGCCGGTTCATCCTCGGCCTGGGCACCCAGGTCCAGGCCCACATCGAGAAGCGCTTCAGCATGCCCTGGAGTCGGCCGGTCTCGCGGATGCGCGAGTTCATCCTGGCCCTGCGAGCAATCTGGGACTGCTGGCAGACCGGGTCGAAGCTGGACTTCGAAGGCGACTTCTACACGCACAAATTGATGACTCCGATGTTCACGCCCGAGCCGCTATCATGCCCGGCGCCAAGGGTATTCGTGGCCGCTGTCGGCGAAGCGATGACGCAGATGTGTGGTGAGGTCGCCGATGGGGTGATCGCGCACGCGTTCACCACCCGGCGATATATGGAAGAGGTCACCGTCCCGGCGCTGCAGCGCGGGATGCAGCGGTCGGGCCGCGGGCGCGGTGACGTCGCGGTGTCGTGTCCGGTCTTCGTGGTAACGGGGCGAACGGAAGCCGAGTTGAGCGCCGCGGCGGCCGCCACGAAAAAGCAGATCGCGTTCTACGGGTCGACGCCCGCCTATCGCAGAGTGCTCGAGCTGCATGGTTGGGGCGACCTACACACCGAGTTGCACCGGCTGTCGAGGCAAGGTGACTGGGAAGCCATGGGCGCGTTGATCGATGAGGATGTGCTCGCGGCTTTCGCCGTGGTCGCGTCCGTCGATGAGGTCGCCGCGGCGGTACGAATGCGCTGCCATGGCGTGGTGGACCGGGTGTTGCCGGCTTTTCCGCCGGGGCTCCCCGGCGAGGTGGTCGTGCAGGTGCTCGACAGGCTGCGCCACGCCTAGCGCTGGTGTCAGGGCTGGTGGGGCAGCAGGCGCACCATGAGGCCGGTGGCTTCGCTGAGCAGCTTGCCGTCGGCATCGGTCATGGTCGCGGCGATGAAGACCTTGCGGCCGTCGATTTCGGTGATGCGGCCGTGGGCGGTCAGCGGTTCGTCGATCGGGGTGATGCTGCGGTAGTCGACATGAAGGTAGGCGGTGCGGGTGGGCCGAATCTCGGCGCTGGTGACCACCATCCCGAACAGCCAGTCGTACAGCAGCGGGATCATGCCGCCGTGCACCGCGCGGTTTCCGCCCACGTGAGATTGAGTGAAGCGTCCGGCCATGGTGACACCGTCCGGCCCAAACTCGGTCAGGGTCCACGGCGGCAGCAGGGGATGGCCTAGGCCGGGCAGACTCAGCACCCGGCCCGCGACCACGTCGGTCTCGGCAACCTGGTGGCCGTCCAGCAGCGCGCACGCGTCGAGGATGTGCTCGGTTGCGGCGGCCCACGCCGCACTGTCCGGCCGGGTGGAAACGGTCAGATCTTGTAGCCGACGCATCGCGGCCGCAAATTGCGCGAGCTCCGGCGGCGCGTCTTCGACGGGCCTGACTTCCGGGAATCCGCCGCGGGTTTCGGCGGTGTCCGTCACTTGCTCCCCCAGGCGTGCAGCAGTTCGTCGGTGGTCGTGATGGTCGCCAGCAGCGACAGCGTGTTGGCGATGATGGCCTCTCCGTACTCGGTGGGGATGCCAGCCACAGCGTCCCTCGGAACGACGACGCGATAGGCGGCGTTGACCGCGTCCATCACGAGATTGGGAATCGCGATGTTCAGCGAAACACCCACCACGACGATGGTGGACACGCCGAGGTTGCGCAGGACCGCGTCCAGGTCGGTGCCGCCCATCGGTCCGACGCCGTGCCACCTGCGCAGTATCAGATCGCTTGGCTCGGGCCCCAATTCGGGAAGCACTTCCGCGCCGGGCGTACCCGGGGTGATGTCAACCGCCCCGCGACTCATGTTGAAGATCTTGGCGTTGCGGTTGGATCCGAGCCCGTCGGGACGCCGCTGCACCAGGCAGTGCACGATGTGGACGCCGGCGGCCCGCGCCACCGGCAAGAGCCGCACGATGTTGGGCAGCGCGACGCGGCGGGCTTCCTCGGCGAGCATGGCCAGCCCCGCATCGGGACCGATGACCGCGCCCTGACACTCTTGCGCGACGATCGCGGTGTGGCCGGGATCAACGAGGTCGGCGAGTTGTGGCTTCATGCCGGCACGTCATAGAACTGAGTGGCCCATTTCCGCAGCGCCATATAGCCTTTCGCGTCGACCTTGGACAGTGGGGGGTGTTCGACGTAATTCTGGTATCGCCAGATCTGCAGATCGTCGAAAACGGTGGACAGGAACTGCTTTTCGATGAGGTCGCGCAGTTTGCCCTCAGGAACCGGGGAGTCGTCGCCGGCAACGCGTGGCCACCAGATCGAATAGAACAGGTCCGAACATTCGTCGTCGACGGGTGTGCAGGTGAAGATCAGCCGGTGATTCTGCGCGCCCTCGAAGACGCTGATCGCGCCGCCCAGGCCGAACAGATGGCTGTGGAACACCAGCGCCATATCGTCGGGGTTGTTGCTGGCCGCGTCCGGCCAGCCCGCGGTGAACTGCCATTCCTGGCCGACGATCTTCCAGTCCAGCACCCTCGGGGTGACCGTGGCGTGGTGCACGTACTCGAAATGAGCGCTGTCCGGGGCGTTCTCCTGGACGATCTGGGGGTGCACGGGTTCGCACTCCGCGCGGCGGGAGAACTCCGGGTACGCGCGGTAGTAGGCCGCCGGGTCCGTCTCGAACTGGGGGAACTTGTGGAAGATGTCGGGCATCTCCCACTGCGGCTCCTTGCCGTGCGGGTGATGCCAGATGAACACGCAGTCGTACTGCTCCCGCACCGGGAACACCCGGAGCCGCAGCGCGCGGTTGGGCCGATCCGGCTGATAGGGGATGTATCGGTTGGTGCCGTCCGGGCCCCAGCGCCAGCCGTGAAAGGGGCATTGCACGCAGTCGCCGACCACCTTGCCGCCGTGGCCGATGTGGGCGCCGAGGTGTTTGCAGTGTGCTTCCAAAACATGCAGGTCACCGGACTCGTCGCGGTAGGCGACCAGGTCCTCACCGAAGTAGCGCAGCGGCCGCACCTCACCGACCGGAAACTCCGGCGACCATCCGACCATGAACCAGCCGGTGACCTTCCAGGTGAATGGAACCTTCACGTGGGCGCCTCCACTAGTTTCGGTAGTTCCGCTGATACTTAATTCGTTACAGTATAGATTTCAGCAGGTCGAGGGAAGTTCGTCCAGGGTGCGACAAGGAGCTGCTTGATGGGTGCGCAGGAAGACTCTGGTGTGCGCTTCGATGTGTTGGTGATCGGCGCCGGGTTTTCCGGCCTGTACATGCTGCATCGGCTGCGCCAGCTCGGGTTGCGGGCCCGGGTGCTGGAGCAGGCCGAAAACGTCGGCGGCACCTGGCTGTTCAACCGATACCCGGGCGCGCGTTGCGACATCGAGAGCATCGAATACTCCTACAGCTTCTCCGAAGAGATTCAGCAGGAATGGGTTTGGACGGAATCGATGCCGGCCCAATCCGAGATCGAGGCTTACCTGAACTTCGTCGCCGACCGACTGGATCTGCGCCGCGACATCCAGTTCGACACCAGGGTCGTCGCGATGGCTTTCGACGAGGAAGCCGCGCAGTGGGTGCTGCACACCGAGGCGGGCGGATCCTTCGTCGCACCGTTCGTCGTCGCCGCGTCGGGCATCCTGTCGGTGCCGCTGGAACCCGACATTCCGGGGATGGCATCCTTCGCCGGAACTTCCTTGTACACCAGCCGCTGGCCGCGCGACGACGTCGATTTGGCCGGCAAGCGCGTCGGGGTCATCGGCACCGGCTCGACCGGCATCCAGCTGATCCCCGTCGTGGCCCGGGAAGCGCTGCGGCTGAACGTGTTCCAGCGTTCCGCCGCGTACACCTTGCCCTGGCAGGTGCGTCGATTCGAACCCGGCGAGCTGGACGAAATGAAGGCCAACTACGCCGAAATCCGAGCCGCGCAACGCGCACACCCCGTCGGGGCGGCGCGGCTGAGCGCGTTTTCGGTGCTGCTCGGCATGCTCGGCAAGCCGCCGCTGAAAACGGCGTCGCGCGAGGAGCAGCTGCGCGCCATCGAGGAGAACGGCATTTTGGGCGCGCTGAACTGGGGCGATGTCTTCTTCGACATCGAAGCCAATCGGATGGCCACCAAGCTGTATGGCGAGGCGGTCGCCCGGATCGTCAAGGATCCGCAGACGGCGGCGGCCTTGGTGCCCGACTATCCCTTCGCGTGCAAGCGACCCATCATCGATCAGGGCTATTACGAGACGTTCAACCGCGACAATGTCACCCTCGTCGACCTGCGCAAGGGACCCATCCGGGAAGTGACGCCGACGGGGATCAGCACCGAACAGGGCCACTACGAGCTCGACGTGATCATCTATGCCACCGGGTTCGACGCCATGACCGGCGCGCTGAGCCGCATCGATGTCCGTGGTCGCGACGGGGTGTCGCTCGGCGACTTCTGGTCCGGCCAAGGCGCGCTGTCCTACCTCGGGCTGGCGGTCGCGGGCTTCCCGAACCTGTTCACCATCCAGGGGCCGGGCAGCCCGAGCGCGGCGACCAATTTCGTCGCCGCCATGGAGCAGCATGTGGAGTGGATCGGCGACTGCATCGCCCACCTGCGCGCCAACGGGATTCGCACCATAGAGGCGCTGGAGACCGCGCAGCGGGAATGGATCGATCACACCACCGAACTGGTGGCGCCGACCGTGCTCGTCCACCCGACTTGCAACTCCTGGTACAACGGCGGCAATGTTCCCGGCAAGAAGCGGATGTACCTGGGCTATGTCGGCGGGATTCCCGAATATCGACGTCGCTGCGATGAGATCGCGGCCGGCGGCTACACCGGTTTCAAGCTGGATTAGTTGCGTCAACGGAGGGTGAGGGCATGTCGTTGGTGACACGGACGACGGAGGTCGGGCGTGAGTTCGCAATGGTGCTGCCGCGGACCGTGTCCGGTCTCCGGGAATCCACCGGCTGGAAACCGGCGTCGCCGCGCGGGGTGCGTCAGTTCGGCGAGGTGATGCTGGACGAGCTTGTGCTGTGCGGCTTTTCGCTGCTGGGCGGCAACCTGACCGAACGGGTGCGACCCCTGACGGAGTGTGAACCGGCCGCCGAAGAGCTGTCGGCGCTGGGCATCGACGGTGCGCACGCCGAACCGAAACCGTTGCGTACCACGTCGGTGCAACAACGCCGGATCGCCGGGTTGGCCTTCGAGCGAGTGACATTCGAGCACGATCCCGCGCTACCGAAGACGCTGGCGGCCGAAGGCCTGGGTGGCCCGGCGCGGGCGGTGGTGCACGTGTGCCGGCACACCGACGGCCCGCGGCCGTGGCTGGTCTGGGTGCACGGCGCCGGCCAGGGCGGCACCGAGGATCTCGTGCTGTCCCGGATCGGCCGGATACACCACAAGCTGGGCTTCAACGTCGCGATGCCGGTGCAGCCCGGCCATGGGTGCCGGCGGCGGCAATGGCCGGCGTACCCGGACATGGATCCGCTGGGCAACGTCGCGGGCATGATGCGCTCGGTGTCCGAGGTGCGCGCCGTGGTGCGTTGGGTGCAGCCGCAGGCCAGTGCCGTTGTGGTATCCGGGATTTCGATGGGGACCCCGGTGGCCGCGTTGGTTTCGCATCTGGAACGGGACATCGACGCGGTGGGGCTTTACACGCCGATCCTGGGGCTCAACGGGATGATCGCGCGGCACCTCGATCGCTTTGGCCGGGGCAGAAGCGGGCTCCCGGAGTTGCTGACGTCGCCGGTGGTTTCACAACTGACTTCGGTGATCGACCCGCTGGCGGTCGACCCGGCGCCGCCACCGCAGCGCCGGCTGATCGTCGGGGCATGGCACGACCGAATGGCGATGCGCGAGCCCACGAACGCGCTCCAGGAGCGTTGGGGCGGACAACTTTACTGGTACGACGGCAGCCACGTCGGCCACATCTTCTCCCGGCGCGTGCAGCAGGTGTCGGAGCGATTCCTGCGCGCGGTGGTCGCATGACTTCGACTCGGACGGCCCGCGAGGTCGTCGAGTTGTACAACCTGGTGGTGTGGAACCAGCGGGACTTCGCGCTGGCCGAGGAGTTGATCGGCGACACGGTCACCCGGCACGAGGTGGGCAAGGCGACGGTGCTCACGCACGAGCAGGCCGTTCGGCGCATCATCGATCACTGGGCCATGTTCGAGGCCATCCGCTTCGACCTGAACCTGGTGGTTGCCGGTGACGACGGCGAACACGTCGCGATCGTCTACCAGTCCCCCATGACGCTCAAGGACGGCAGCCACGTCGAGGTGGGCAGCATGGAGATCTTGCGCGTCGTCGACGGCAAGATCACCGAGGTCTGGAATTGCGGCTACCAGCAAGGAGTTTGGAATTGAGTGATCGCGCGCTTGACGAGCTGGGGTACTACCTGCTGGCGGGGGCCGGCGGTGAAGGGCCGGCAACTTTGATGGACGAGGCTCGCCGCGGCGAGGAGTTGGGATTCGGCACGGCGTTCATCTCCGAGCGCTGGAACGTTAAGGAGGCGTCGTCACTGGTCGGTGCCGCGTGTGCGGTGACCAGCCGGATGCAGATCGCCACCGCCGCAACCAATCACAACACCCGCCACCCGTTGATCACCGGGTCGTGGGCCACCACCATGCACCGGCTCTCGGGCGGCCGGTTCACGCTGGGCATCGGCCGCGGCATCGCCGCGATCTACGGGGCGTTCGGGATACCGGCGGTCACGACCGCGCAGATGGAGGACTGGGCTCAGGTGATGCGCCGCCTGTGGCACGGCGAGGTGATCTTCAACCACGACGGCCCGATGGGCAAGTATCCCATTCTGTTTCTGGATCCGGACTTCAACGAAGACATCCGGTTGGCGCTGGTGGCCTTCGGCCCGAACACGTTGGCGCTCGGTGGCCGTGCGTTCGACGACGTGATACTGCACACCTATTTCACCCCGGAAACGTTGCGGCGCTGCGTCAAAACGGTCAAATCCGCCGCGGAAAAGGCGGGCCGCGATCCGGAGAGCGTGCGGGTGTGGTCGTGCTTCGCCACGGTCGGCGACCACCTTCCGGAACAGTTGCGGCTGAAGAAGACCGTGGCGCGGCTGGCCACCTATCTGCAGGGATACGGTGATCTGTTGGTCAGCACCAACGGCTGGGATCCCGCTGTGCTGCAACGGTTCCGGGAAGATTCGGTGGTGACGTCCATCGCCGGCGGGATCGACCACAAGGCCACCCCCGAACAGATCGAGCACATCGCGACGCTGATACCCGACGAGTGGCTGGAGCCCTCGGCCACCGGATCGGCCCAGCAGTGCGTCGAGCGCATCCGCGCCGAATTCGACTACGGGGCCGACGCGGTGATCATGCACGGCGCGACTCCCGACGAGCTGGAGCCGATCGTCACGGCCTATCGCGCCGCGACCTAACCGCGAGCGTGCGCAGTTGTACGCCGGTTACGGCGTGTCGTTGTGCAGGCGCGCACGCTCGCGGTTCGTTTTGAGGTAGGCGGAGCTGCGGACCACAAACCACGTCGCCAGCGGGCGAACGAATCGGACGATGTGCCTTTTGGCGCCGAAGTCTCTTCTCATATCGTCCAGCTGCGCATCAAGCCCTCGCTGCTGGTACCGCAGCAGCTGCTGGCTTTCCGCCGTGTCGGCCCAGTCGCCAAAGTAGCGCGGCGGCCGCTGTCGCACGAATGCATCGATCGGCAGCGGGCCGATCCCCATCGCACCCATCAGGGCGTTGACAAAGTCGTAGTAGGTCATGCGGCAGTTTTCGCCGCCCGCGATGTTCAATACCTTTCCGATCGACGCCTCGCACGCCACGGCGCGGGCGAAAGCGGTTCCGGCGTCGGCGGGATGGAGGAACTCAAATCGCGCGTCGGGGCTGATCTCGAACATGATGCTCGGGTCCTGTGCCTGCAGGTGCAGGGGCGTGACCGCCGAGAGCCGCAGAATGCTCCACCGCAATCCAGACTGGCGGATCGCCTGCTCGCACGCGACCTTCTGGCGCCCGTACGCGTCGGTGGGGCAGACCGGCGTGTCCGCCCGCAGCGGCGGTTCGCGATCCTGGAGGTCGCCGAAGATCCCTTGCGACGATGCGAACACCAGCCGCTTGGCCGTGGGTGAGGCCTCCATCTGCGCAATCAAATCCAATGTGGCATCGAGGTTTACCCTGCGAGCCAACTCGGGCGCCTTGTCCGAGTAGGGCGGAATGATGGCCGCCAGGTGGACGACCGCGTCCACGCCGGCCAGCGCATGTCGCAGCGATTCCGGATCGGTGATGTCGCCCCAGACGAACCGGGCCCGGCCCCCAAAACCCGAGAAGCCGGAGGCGAGGTCGCGTGCCCTGCGAGATTCGAGGTCGAAGCCGACGACGTCGTGGCCCTCGTCAAGCAACGCCGCCAGACTGGCCGCGCCGATACTGCCCAGCGCACCCGTCAACAACACTTTCATGTGTCTCATCCTCTCCGAGGCACCGGTGCACTGAGTTCCCGCAGGGCAGACAGGAACAGTTCATCCATCTGCGGGCTGAGGTCGGCCAGGGTCGCCGCACTGGCATAGCTGGCCGAGCCGAAGACCCGCTCGAGCGTATCGGCGGACCCGATGATCCCCGTGCCGACGGAAAGACACAGGCAGGCAACACCTTCCATACGGAGCTCGTCAAGGGCTTTCGCGGCGTCGGCTTCGGCGTAGCGGCCTTCGTAGCCGTCGTCATAGGGAAAACCATCGGAGAGGACGAGCAGCAACCGGTTTGGTGTGCCGGCACCCGCTTTGAGGATTGCACCGGCGCCGCGGATGCCGGCACCGAGGCGCGTGTAGCCGGAGGGCTGCAGTTGGTTGAGGCGAGCGCGTTCCATGGCGCCGAACCGATTGCTGAATGCTTTGATCGACGGCAGATGCACGGCGTGCCGGCCTTGTGATCGGAACGCGTAGACGGCGACGCGGTCGCCGAGCTCTTCGAGGGTGACCGCCAGCGTGGCGGCCGCGAGTCGTTGGTGATCGTGGACGGCCAGGCCGTCCGGATCCGTCTCGGTGGCCGACCCCGAGGCGTCCAGCAAGATGAGCACGCCGAGGTTGCGGGCAAGCTTGCGGCGTTCCAGGTAGACATGTTCGGGTGGCGAGTAGCCGGACCGCAGGTCGACGAAAAGGTTGATCAGCGCCTCGATGTCCAGCTCGTCGCCGTCGGGGCGGCCGCGCAGCACCTTGGGGCCGAGGCCGACGCGGGACAACCGACGGCGCAGCACTTCGTCGTGCGGTACACCGGCGTGGCTGACATCGGCGGGGACCGTCAGCGGGAAGTCGATCACCCGGCACCACTCCGGCCGATAGCGCGTGTTGTATTCGTCCCACTCCGGGTACAGCGCACCGCCGACGCCCGCCGCGGCAGCAGAATTGCGGTCATCGGTGAAGCGGATCTTGGTTGGCACCGGCCTGGAATGTGCTCCCGGGGCGTGCGCACGCCGAACTGCGCGAACCTGCATCTCCGCACCGGCGGCGCTGTCACCGGGGGAGCGCGAGCTACCCAGTACTGTGCGGAAAAAGTTCGACACAGTGCGCGAGTTAAACAATGGGCTCTCAAACAGTTTGAGGATCTTGCTCTCCCGCTCAGGCTCCCCGTCGGCGTCAGTCTCGGGCCGGTCGACGGTATCGAATTGCAGGCGCAGCTCCTTGTCGGTGGCTCGCGAGCCGTCCGACGACGCCAGTAGCCGGGACGGTCGGATTACCCCGAACCAATCCGGCGGATCGGCGATTTCCGCTGGCCCCCTGGCCATCTCGAGTGATTCATCGGCACTTGCGGTACGCGGTGGGCCATCAGGGCACAGCGCGACGGCGAGTGGGACCCGCCGGGTGAGTTCGGCAAGCGCACGGTGACCTTCGAGCGTGAGGTAGCGGCGTGCGAGCGCGGGGCGGGCTCGTAGCGCCTTGACCAGTCGTCGATCGAGACTGCCCGCGCCCAGCAGAGCGCTCTGAATTAGCATCTCGCGGCGCTGCTCGGCCCGGGGACGGCGAACCGAGACGAAGACGACCTTGCCGTCGGTATACGCCCGTTCGCCCGCCGAGGTCTCGGCGACGTCGACCGCCCTGCCGGCAATGTAGGTTGCGAGCAGTCGAAACCGGTTGGGGTCGTTCGGGTTTGCGGCGGTCACGTCCGGGGCAGCACGGCGTCGGCGAGTTCGCCGAGGGCGCGAACCACGTCCGGATCGTCGGTGAGCGCCTCGACGACGGCCGACTGGACCGCGCTGCGCAGGCTCAGGCCTTCGGCGACCAGGCCACCGGCCAGGATCAGCATGCGCGTCGACGATACTTCGCGAAGCGGAGAACCCGACAGGTGCCGTATCGCGTCACCGAGTGTGACCAGAGCGCGGGCGGTCGCAAGGTCGATGCCGGCTTCGTAGGCAACCACTTCCGTCTCGATCTCGACGGGCGGGAACCCGAGCGTGATGGCGACGAAGCGTTGACGGGTCGACTCTTTGATGTTCTTCAGGACGCTTTGGTAGCCGGGGTTGTAGGAGATGACCAGCTGAAATCCCGGAGCCGCCGGCAATGTAGTGGCGAGCCGATCGACCGGAAGCTCACGACGGTGATCGGCGAGCGGATGGATGACCACGGTGGTGTCCTGGCGGGCCTCCACCACTTCGTCCAGATAACAGATGGCGCCGTCGCGCACGGCGCGGGTCAGCGGCCCGTCCACCCAGACCGTCTCTCCGCCCTTGAGCAGAAACCGGCCCACCAGATCCGCCGACGTCATATCCTCATGGCCCGCAACGGTTATCAGCTCGCGACCTAGCTCGTGGGCCATCGCCTCCACGAAGCGGGTCTTCCCACATCCCGTGGGTCCCTTCAGCAGCACCGGCAGGCCGCGGCGAGCGGCGGCGCGAAAGATGGCCACCTCGTCGCCGACCGCTTTGTAGAACGGCGCCTGCGCGCGAATCGTGGTGGGCTGGCTGGTCAATACCTCACTTCCCCCTGTCGAAGGGAACGATCGTCGGGAGCTTGACGCCGTCCGGAAGCACAAGCTTGCCATCGGGATTGATGTAGCCGGAGTTTTTCTGCGGCACCGGAAGCGACGGATCGGGGCAGAGTCGGTCGGTCTTGTCGCCGCAGATTCCCATCAGGAAGTAGGAGCGCTTCGTGATGTCAGCGGGCCAGGGATCCTGATGCATGGCGAACCACTGCGCCGGAATGTTGTAGAACACAAAGAAGAACATGCTGCACGCGGCGAAGATCGCCAGGAAGCGGGTGAGTTGCTGTTTGGCGAACCCGCCCTGGATTTGCTCCAGCCCCCGTTCGACGAATGTCCGGCCGCGGTCGTCGGTGAAGAAGCGCAAAGCGCACAGCCCCGCCTGTACGCCGCCCCACATCAGCCCTTCGTACACCGGCCATTGGTAGTAGGTGCCGGCATTGATGGACAAGGACTTGATTGCGCCGGGGTAGATGTAGAGCCCCATCGGCATCAGGAACAAGCCCTCCATGACCATGTCGAAGAAGAAGGTCCAGACAATCAGGACGCCGATCAGGCCGGCGTTGCTGATATTGGGCCAGCGGGATTTCGCTTTGCGCATGACCCAGCAGCCGAGGATCGTGCACAGCAGGACCCCGTACGAGTAACCCGGCGCATTCATCAGCAGGGGTTCGGCCATCATGCGGCCCGGTTCCCCGTATGACATCCAGCCGGGGATGTCCTTCACCCACGAGCCCCGATTGAACATCCAGCTGTTGTAGGTGCTCCAGGTGCTGAAGTAGTTCAGCAGCGGATCCTGAAAAAACAACAAGCCGCACGCCAGCAACAGCATGCCGTCCAGCGTGATTCGCCGTTCTCGCCGCCATGGCCGCACGATGAAGTAGTAGATGCCGACTGGCAGGCCGAGCACGATGACGGCCGTCCAGGTGAGCAGGACCACCTTCATCAGCGTCGGCGGATCGCTTGGCCCTGCGGGCACGCGCTTGAAATAGGGGCCGGTCATCCAGCTGATCCAGACGTACAGCTGAAAAGCCAGGATGGCCCCGCCGGCGATGGCCCAGGCCCGTACCGGCTTCGGCGTCGAAGCGGGCTGGTTACCGAGTGCGGCCACCCTGCTCAGCGATTCGGTCATGGCTCCGTCTCCTTCCGGCATGCGTGAATATACCAACTAGTATCTGAATAACAAGAGCGTTTCTGAGATCCGTGGCAGAATCGCTCGCATGGCTGAACGTTGGACGCGGGAGCGACGGGTCGAACACACGCGCTCGCTGCTGCTGGATGCGGCGGAGGTGGTGTTCGCCGAAAAGGGTTTCACGCCAGCAACTGTCGACGACATTGCAGACGCGGCGGGCTACACCAAAGGCGCGGTCTACAAGCACTTCGCCACGAAGGAAGACCTGTTCCTGGCGGTCAGCGACCGGTACTGGCGTCGCTACTTCGACAATTTCGCCGAGGTGCTGTCCGGTGCCAGCGAGCTGGGAGCGCGCGAGCTCGACGACATTGCCCAGCGGTGGCGCCAACTCAGTTCGGATCGCGGCGCCGCGCACGCCGCGTTGGGACTCGAGTTCACCCTGTATCTGCGCCGCAATCCCGAGGCGCGAGAACGCGTGGCGGCCAAACGATTAGAGGTCGTCGAGACTCTCGGGAAGTTCATCGCGGAGGGAGTCGACCGACTCGGCGGAACGCTGCTGGTTCCGCCGTTGACCTTTGCGCACATCCTCATCGCCACCAGCGATTCCGTCATGCTGGACAGCCAACTCGACGACATCGACCTTTATCGGCCGATCCTCGACATGTACGTATCGGTGATCAAACTGCCTTGACCCCGGTTCGCCGAGTCCGCGGTCGCTTGGCCGGAGCAGTCTGCGAGGCAGGCTTGGGCGCCACGTTGGACATCACCATTTGCAAGAACGGCTCGTAGAGATCGTTGCCATCGAGATGCGCGCTGATGGTGACGCCTTCGTGGCTGGCAATCAACACCCGCGCCAAAGCATCGGCCGGGATCGTGAGCGTGCCGCCGAGGCGCGCGATGTTTGTGGTGATGTAGTTCGCCAGCGACCGGATCGTCTCTTCGCGCTTGGCCGCCAATCGTTCTCGCGCGCCGGGGTTGCGTAGCAAAAATAGCGAGAACTCGTAACCCAGCGCCGCGCTGTCCGGCCCGGCGATGTTCAGTGCACGCCACCGTTCGGCGAATTGGGCGACGTTGAGATCAGCGAGGCTTTCGAAGCCGCCGATGATGTCTTCGAAACCGTTGAGAAACCGGAGCAAGTGACGCTCGAAGGCGGCCAGAAATAGTTCTTCTTTGGTTCCGAAATGCGAGTGGATCGCCCCGCGGGTATATCCGGCTGTCTCAGCGATGTCTTCCAGCGCTGCGCCGCCGAACCCGCGCTTGGCAAACACTTCCTCGGCGGCGTCCAACAACACCTCGCGCGTGTGTTCCAGGCGCCTCTGCCGTGTCCATCGTTCCGCCACGGATTACATCTTCGCAGTTACGGCAAGATGACCGTGCGGCTCACCGGTTCGGCGGCGGCCTGCCGGCTTTGCACAGCGCGTTGCAAAGAGGCCAGTAGCGCGTCACGCGTCTCGCGGGGATCGATGAGTTCGTCGAATCCCATCCCTTCGGCCGACCGGAAGGAGGCCTGCAACTCGGCGTCGCGCAGTTTGGCCGACAGGTCCTCACCGGCGTGCGACGCGCGACTGAGCGCGGCGGCGCTCATGGCTCCCATCGTGGCGCCGGGGTAGGCGAAGGTGCCGCTCTGGTGGTCGAAGCCGAGGAGCGACATCACCATCGAACCGAACCCGTAGGCCTTGCGCAGCGTGACGTGCAGCTTGATCGTCGTGGCCGCCGTCTGGGCCGCGAACATCCGTGCACCGGCGCGCAGCACGCCCTCGCGCTCGGAGCGGCTGCCCGGCAGCATTCCGGGGTTGTCGGCGAGGAAGACGATCGGCAGGTGGAAGGAATCGGCCACCAAGATGAAGTGCGCCGCCTTGTCCGCGGCCGCCGCGTCGATGGACCCGGCCAGCACCTGCGGTTGGTTGGCGACCACCGCGACGGGATGGCCGCCAAGATGCGCCAGGGCGCAGATGATCGCCCTGCCGTATTGCGGCTGCACCTCGAACCAATCGGGGCGGTCGAAGACCACGTCGAGCACCGCGCGCATGTCATAGACGCGGCGGTTGTCCCGGGACACGATGTCCAGCAACTCCGGCGTGGGACGCGGTTCGGCCAGGGTGTCGGCCGGTTGTGACGGCGGGTAGGACCATGCGCTCGGCGGAAAATACGACAAGTAGCGGCGAACATCGTCGAGCGCGGCCTCGTCGTCGTCGGCCAGGTTGTGCACCACCCCGCTGAGCGGCGCGACGCCCGGACCGCCCAGATCCTCCTTCGAGATCTCTTCGCCGGTGGATTCTTTGACGACGGGTGGGCCGGCGGTGAAGATCGCGCCCTGGGCGCTCATGATGCGGAAGTCGCACACCGGGGCGACCAGGGCGCCGTGCCCGGCCGATGGCCCGAGCACCGCGGCGACGGTCGGCACACGGCCCGAGCACTGAGTCTGGGCGAGCAGATCGGTCGGGGTGCGCCCATAATGGCCACCGGTCGGACGGAAGCCGGCGCCGTCGAGCAGCATCACCAGCGGGATCCTGTCGCGCAGCGCCAGTTCGGCGATTCGATAGCGCTTGGAGTTGCCGCCGGGCCCGATGCTGCCGGCCAGGGTGGTGAAGTCCTCGGCGCCCACCATCACCGGCATCCCGTTGATGAGACCGGAGCCCGTGACGATCGCGTCGGCGGCGACCTCGCCGCCGACCATGGTGCCGATTTCGCGGAAGGTGCCGGGATCGAGGAGTCGGGCTATGCGTGCGCGGGCGTCGAGCTTCCCCTTGCCGCGGTGCTTGTCGAGCCGCTCCGGACCGCCCATGGCCAACGCGCGGCGACGACGACGGTCTAAATCGTCGAGCGTCTCCTCCCAGTCCTGGCCTTTAGTCATGGTTCCGTCCTATTTCGCCGAAGGGCGGTCGGTACTTACTGAAGTGCTTACTGTAGCGTCTGCGACAGAGTAAGCACGATTGGGGCGAGCCGATGATCCGGTTGACCGAAGACGAAGCGTGGGCAGAAATCGCGGCCGCGCACACGGGAATCCTGACGACGCTGCGCCGCGATGGAATGCCGATCGCGTTACCGGTGTGGTTCGTGCCGCAGGATCGCACGGTCGCGATGCGGACGCCCGCCGCGACCAAGAAGCTCGCCCGGGTGCGCAACGACCCGCGCGCGTCGTTTCTGGTGGAATCCGGGGAGCGCTGGGTCGACCTGCGTGCCGTCCATCTCACCGGGCGCGTGGAGATCGTTTCCGACGAGCCGGCGATACGCCGCATCGAGGAGGCCATCGACACGAAGTATGCCGCCTTTCGCCCGCCGTCGGCCGGCCTGCCCGAGGCCACCCAGCGACGCTACGCAAACTCGGTCTATATGCGGTTCGTGCCCGAGGGCAGGATTCTGACGTGGGACAACTCCCGAATAACGCCCGGATTGCGGGGGTCGCGCGCGTGATAGCTTCGCTGCCATGACGCCGGTGTCGGGCCTGAAAATCGACGGCAGCATCCCGCTTCGGCTGGAACGGGCGGCCGACGGGGCCGCGGCCCTGGAGGCAAACGGGTACGACGGGGGCTGGACCGCCGAAACCAGTCACGACCCGTTTCTGCCGCTGCTGCTGGCCGCCGAGCACACGTCGCGACTCGACCTCGGCACCAACATCGCGGTGGCCTTCGCGCGCAACCCGATGACCGTGGCCAACATCGGCTGGGACCTGCAGGCCTACTCGAAGGGCCGCTTCATCCTGGGGCTGGGAACCCAGATTCAGCCGCACATCGAGAAGCGGTTCAGCATGCCCTGGAGCCATCCCGCGCGCCGGATGCGCGAATTCGTCGCCGCGCTGCACGCGATCTGGTCGGCCTGGGCTGACGGCACCAAGCTGCGTTTCGAGGGTGAGTTCTACACCCACAAGATCATGACCCCGATGTTCACGCCGGAGCCGCATCCCTACCCCGCGCCGAAGATCTTCCTGGCCGCCGTCGGCGAGGCGATGACCGAGATGTGCGGCGAGGTCGCCGACGGCCACCTCGGGCACCCGATGGTCTCCAAGCGCTACCTCGACGAGGTGACACTGCCGGCGCTGCTGCGCGGCATGCAGCGAACCAGCCGGAACCGCAACGATTTTCAGGTCTCCGCCGAGGTGATGGTGGCCACCGGACAGAGCGACGCCGAACTGGCCACCGCCACCGCCGCCACCCGCAAGCAGATCGCCTTCTACGGCTCGACACCGGCTTATAGCAAGGTGCTGGAGCTCCACGGCTGGGGGGATCTGCACGGCGAACTGAACCGGCTCTCCAAGGCGGGGGAGTGGGACGCCATGGCTTCACTTATCGACGACGACATGTTGAATGCGTTCGCCGTCGTCGGTCCCGTTGACACCATCGCCGCCGGCCTTCGAAAGCGCTGCGAAGGCAGCGTCGATCGGGTGCTGCCGATCTTCTATTCCGCAACGCACGATTGTATTACCGCCGCACTGAAGGAGTTTCGTTCATGAGTGCACCCACGGTCGATGACGCGGCCAAGGTATTCGCGGACCCGTTGGCATACACCGACGAGCAGCGCTTGCATGCCGCACTGACGCACCTGCGTGCCAACGCTCCGGTGTCGTGGGTGGAAGTGCCCAACTACAAGCCCTTCTGGGCGATCACCAAGTACACCGACATCATGGACATCGAACGCGAGAACATGCTGTTCACCAACTGGCCGCGGCCGGTGCTGGCCACCATCGAGGGCGACGAGATGCAGGCCGCCGCGGGCGTTCGCACGCTGATCCATATGGACGATCCGCAGCACCGGGTGGTGCGGGCGATCGGCGCGGATTGGTTCCGGCCCAAGGCGATGCGGGCGCTGAAGGTGCGCGTCGACGAGCTGGCCAAGATCTACGTCGACAAGATGATGGCCGCCGGACCCGAGTGTGACTTCGTTCAGGAGGTCGCGGTCAATTACCCGCTCTACGTGATCATGTCGTTGCTGGGCATACCGGAGGCCGACTTCCCCCGCATGCTCAAGCTGACCCAGGAATTGTTCGGCGCCGACGACAGCGAATTCAAACGCGGCAAGTCCCAGGAGGATCAGCTGCCGGCGTTGCTGGACATGTTCGGTTACTTCAATGGTGTGACCGCGTCCCGCCGCGAGCAGCCGACCGAAGATCTCGCCTCGGCGATCGCCAATGCCCGCATCGACGGCGAGCCGCTGTCGGACCTCGACACCGTGTCCTACTACCTCATCGTGGCCACCGCCGGACACGACACCACCAGCTCCACCATCTCCGGCGGCATGCACGCGCTCATCGACAATCCGGACCAATTGGCGCTGCTGCGTGACGATCTCGACCTCATGCCGCGCGCCACCGAGGAAATGATCCGCTGGGTCACTCCGGTCAAGCACTTCATGCGCACCGCCGCCGAGAACACTACGGTGCGCGGAACCCCCATCGCCGCAGGCGAATCCGTGCTGCTGTCGTACGCATCGGCCAACCGCGACGAGGACATCTTCGAAGAACCGTTCCGCTTCGACGTCCGGCGCGAGCCCAACAAGCATGTGGCCTTCGGCTACGGCGTGCACTTCTGCATGGGTGCCGCGCTGGCGCGCATGGAGGTCAACAGCTTCTTCTCCGAACTGCTTCCGAGGCTGAAATCCATTGAACTCAGCGGTGATCCGCAACTCGTCGCCACCACGTTCGTGGGCGGCCTGAAGCACCTGCCGGTTCGTTACTCGTTCTGAACGGCAAGAATATGGCCTCAAAGACGATCGTCATTACCGGCGCCAGTGACGGCATAGGTGCTGCCGCGGCGCGCCGGTTGCGCCAGAACGGCGACAATGTCGTCGTGATCGGCCGCTCACAAAACAAGACCGCCGCCATCGCCGCCGAACTGGATGCTGACCATTTCGTGGTCGATTTCGCCGACCTGTCGCAAGTGCGAACCCTGGCGCAGAAACTGCGTTCGCAGTACCCGCGCATCGATGTGCTGCTCAACAACGCCGGCGGCATGAGCACCAAGATCTGCATGACACCGGACGGCTATGAGCAGACGTATCAGGTCAACTACCTGTCGCCGTTCCTGTTGACCACCCAGTTGATGGATCTGCTCCTCGAGTCCCGCGCCACCGTCGTCAACACGACCAGCTCGTCACACAAGTTGGTGCTCCGGGCCACCGTCAATGACTTCGAAAACACGGCCAGGCGCCGGCCCAGCGCCGCCTACGGCTTGACGAAGCTGGCAATCGTGTTGTTCACCAGGGAACTACACCGCCGCCACCATGCCGGGGGGCTCAACGCTGCGACGGTGCACCCCGGCTACGTTTCCTCCAACTTTGGGCATGCGTCGGGATCGCGTCTGCTGTTGTGGAGCCAGAAGTACACGCCCGCAGAGCGGTTCACGTCGACCACCGACGAGGGAGCCGAGCAGCTGGTGTGGCTGGCGACGAGTACACCCGGTGTCGATTGGACGCCCGGCGAGTACTACTCGAGGCACAAGGTCGCCAAGGCCAGCCGCCTGGCCAACAATCCCCGGCTGGCCGCCGAGTTATGGGATCGGACCCTGGCTCGCCTAGCCCCGGTGAGGGGAAACGCGTGCTAGGCGTACACCATTCGGCGATCTGCACCGCCGATGTCGAGCGGTCGCTGCGATTCTGGCGCGACGGCCTGGGCTTATGCCAGCTATTCGACCACACCTTCACCGGCGATTGGCCAGAACTGTTCGGCGCCAAGGGGAATCAGCTGCGATCGGTCTTCCTGGGCGATCCCCAAGCACCCGACAGCGGGATCGTCGAACTGGTGCAGCTCGACGGTGCGGAGGCCGCGCCGCCCGCACATCCGGCGCCGCGGCACGGATTCTTCCTGCTGTCCCTGCAGCGCGATGTCGACGAAACACTATCCGGGTTGGCAGCATTGGGTTTCACCGACGGCGTGCGCCGCATCACCATGCCGGCCCCGGGCGGCAAGACCGTCGCGATGGCGGTCATCACCGCCCCGGACGGCGTGCTGGTCGAATTGATTGGACCACCGCGATGACCGCGCTGGTGACGGGCGGCGCGTCGGGGATCGGGCGCGAGACGGCCGGGCTGCTGCGCGACGTGGGCCACGACGTGGTGGTATGGGACCTTTCCGGCGGCGACATCGTGTGCGATGTCAGCGATCCCGACGCCGTCGCGGCGGCGATGGAGCGCACGGTGCGCGAGCACGGTGTGCCCACCCGGATCGTGACCTGCGCCGGCATCGGCGCGTCGGGCCTGCTGTTGAAACAGCCACCCGCACAATGGGAACGGGTCCTGGCGGTCAACCTCACCGGCACCTGGCTGACCATCCGCGCCGGGGCGCAGGCCATGATCGACGCCGGCGTGGGTGGTTCGATCGTTGCCGTGTCCAGCATCAGCGGCACCCTCGTCGACCGCGATATGGGCGCCTACTGCGTCTCCAAGGCCGGGGTGGACATGCTGGTCAAGGTCGCGGCCGCGGAGTGGGGGAGTCATGACATCCGGGTGAACGCCGTCGGGCCCGGAGTCACCCGAACGCCGATGCTGGCCGACACCGCGCGACTTCCCGGCTGGGTGGACGGGCTGAGCGAACGCACCGCGCTGGGCCGGCTGGGTGAGGCCGCCGATGTGGCCGGCGCGATTGTCGGGGTCCTCGAGCTGCCCTGGGTGACCGGGCAGATCGTGCATGCCGACGGCGGCCTGGCGCTGCACAGCCCCATCGACGCGTACGGTCAGATGCAGCGGGTGATGGCCCTGCAGGAGAAAGACGGAATCAGCTGAGCCCGAAATCGATGATGCCCCGGACGATTTGACCGTTGCGCAGGTCGTCGTAGGCGTGATTGATCTCGTCGAGACGGTAGCGTTTGGTGATCATCTCGTCGAGCTGGAGCTGGCCGCTGGTGAATAGCCTGGCCAGCCGGGCGATGTCCGCCCTCGGATTGCACGAGCCGAACACCGTGCCGGCCAGGGACTTATTCATCAGGATGAAGTCCTGCAGGTCGATGTTGACCGAGCGAGTCAACTGCGAGGTCATGCCGGTGAGCACACAGGTGCCGCCCTTGCGGGTGAGCTGCACCGCATCACGGACGTCGTCTGGAGCGATCAACGACGGCGAGACCACCACCGCGTCGGCCATCACCCCATAGGTCAGGTCGCGCACCAGATCCAGCGCCTCGGCGGCCGTCGCGACGCTGTGGGTGGCGCCAAACCGCAGCGCCGACTTCTGTTTGAACTCAACCGGATCGACGGCGATAATTTGCGCGGCGCCGCCGATCCGGGCGCCCTGGAGGGCACCCGTTCCGATGCCGCCGACGCCGATGACGACAACGGTATCCCCGGGGCGCATCCCGGAGCGGTTGGCGACCGATCCGAAACCGGTCGGAATTGCACACGACAACAACGCGCTGGGCGCCAGTGGCAGGTGAGGCTCGATTTTCACCAGCGAATTCGTCGACACCACAGTGTGTTTGGAGAACGCGCCCACCTTCGCCAAGTGACCGAGCGGCGTGCCGTCGGCGGTGCGATGGCGGAAGGTCCCGTCGGTCGGCATTCCCGGGGTCAGGACCGTCGCCCCTTCGTCGCAGATGTACTCCATCCCGGTTGCGCACCAACGGCATTGGCCGCACACGGCGACGAACGACATCACCACATGATCGCCCGGCGCGAACTCGGTGACCCCTTCGCCGACTTCCCGCACGACGCCGGAGCCCTCGTGACCGCCGATGGTGGGGAACATGGTGGGTAGCCCGAGGGAGCGCATCACGTCGTTGGGAGCCGACATGTCACCTTTGAGGATGTGATCGTCGGAGTGGCACAGCCCGGCGGCGGCCATCTCGACCAGAACCTCGCCGGCACGGGGCGGATCCAGTTCGAATTCTTCGACCGACCAGGGGCCGCCGACGTCGTGCAGGATCGCCGCTTGGCTTCTCATGCGGCCGTGAAGGTGACGGGGAGCTTGTTGGGCGAGCGGAACGTGAGTCCGACGATTTTGGACTCCTCGCCGGTTCCGTCATCCGGCGCGAATGTCAGGTCCTTGAGGCGGTCGAACAGGCTGTTGAGCATCACCCGGGTTTCCAGCCGGGCCAGATGCATGCCCAGGCACATGTGGATGCCCGCGGCGAACGCGATGTGGGCGCTGCGCGGCCGGAGGATGTCGAACGTGTTGGCGTCGGGCCAACGGCTTTCGTCGCGGTTGGCCGACCCCATGCACATGTCGACTTGGGCGTCGGCCGGGATCGTCTTGCCGCCGATTTCGATGTCCTCGGTGGTGGTCCGCATGACCATGGTGAGCGGGGTCTCCACCCGCAGGCCCTCCTCGATGGCGGCCGGGATCAGTGACCGGTCCTGCTGGACCATCGCCAGCTGTTCGGGGTGGGTCAGCAGCAGGTAGAGCAGGTTGCCCGAGGAGCGGTAGGTGGTCTCCAGACCGGCGGGCAGCAGCAGGCGCAGGAACGCGATGATGGCCTCGTCGCTGAGTTTCTCGCCGTCGATCTCGGCGGCGACCAGGTCGCCGATGATGTCGTCGGTGAGCTTGTGGCGCCGCTGCTCAACCTGGTCCAGGAAGTAGCCGTGCAACTCGGTCGCCGCGGCCAAGCCCGCCATGATGTCGGTCGGTATCGAGATGAGGTCCAACGACAAGCGCCGGAACAGGTCGAGATCCTCCGGGGGGAGTCCGAGCAATACCGAAATGATTCGGGTGGGAAACTCAAACGTCAACGCCTTGACCAGGTCGGCGTGCCCGTCGTTTTTGATCTCGTCGATCAGCTGGTCGCAGACCGGGCCGATGACCGACGGCTCCCAGCGCTCCAGCGCCGTGGCGCGGAAGGCCTTGGCCACCAGGCTGCGGTGATCATGGTGCTCCTTGCCGCCCATCGCCAGGATGGTGTGGCCCATGACCAATCCGATCGACTTGTCGTAGGCGGCCGAGGTGAAGACGCGGTCATCGCGGAACGCCTGAAACAGGGCGTCGTAGCCGAACAAGACCCACTCGTCGTTCGGCCGCAGCTCCTCCGGCATTTGTGAGTGATCCGCCAGTGATCCGTGCCAGACCGGATCGGTGCGCCTCATGTGTTCGAAGAATGGGTAGGGACTGGTCTCGCCGGTGAGGTCGAGAGCCACCGGCTGGTCCCCAACATCGGGGCGTTCGGTACGCAGCGTCATTGCCGCTCCTTCTGGGCACTGGGGGAATCTCGCTATTATAGTATAAATAGCAACGAAGCCCAATGGCTTGTGAAGGTTACCGTAACGGGCACAGTATGGGGTGATCGCCCTTAAGAGCCGGTGAGGAGGCGATTCGCCAGTGCTCCAACGCCGATTCGTCTGCACACTCGACGAGCTGCCGCCGGGCGGGATGAAGCTGGTCGACGTGGGGAAGTTCGGCGTGGGCGTGTACAACGTGCGCGGTGCGCTATACGCGATCGTCAATTACTGCTCGCACCAGGGCGCCCCGCTGTGCCAGGGGCTGATCGGTGGCACCAACGAATCCGCCGGCGACGGTCCGGACCGCCTACGTCGCGTGCGCGACGGGCAAATCGTGCGATGCCCTTGGCACAACTGGGAATTCGACGTCACGACGGGTCAAAACGTCGCTGATCCGCGCCGCCGTGTGCGCACCTACCAGGTGGATGTCAGCGACGGGCAGGTGTACCTCACCGCATGATTATCGATACCAATGTGCAGCCGCATTTCGCCTACAACGCCGAGATTCGGCAGTATCTCCCCGAGGCGCACCGGCTGCGCGCGATCCCCGACGTCGAGCAGCAGTGGTACCAGGCGCCCGGCGGCGACTACCGCCAGGACCTCTATGGCGAGCACTACCCGGGGTCGGACCCCGAGACCGTCAGTCGGCACCTGTTCGATGACGGCGGCGTCGATCTCGCGATCCTGAACCCGCTGACCCGCGGCAACATCGCCGACTACCTGCTGAACAGCAGGATCTGTGCCGCCGTCAACGATTGGCTGCTGGACCGGTGGCTGGAACCCGACACCACCAACCGATTTCGTGGCACCATCCGCGTCAATCCGGAGGACCCCAAGGGCGCGGTGAGCGAAATCGAGCGGCTCGCCGGTCACCCCAAGCTGGTGCAGGTCGGCGTCCCCATGCAGTCACGTGAGCCCTACGGCAAGCCGATGTTCGAACCGATCTGGGAGGCGGCCGCCGCCCACGGGCTGCCGGTCGCGGTACACGTCAATGGCGGCAACGGCGTCGACCATCCGCCGACATTCGCCGGGCACGCGCACACCTACCCGGGATACGCGGCATTCATGCCGCTGAACTACTTCGTCCACCTGGCCACGCTCATCGTCGAGGGCATGTTCGGCCGGCATCCCGGCCTGAAGTTCGTTTTCGCCGACGGGGGATACGACATCCTCACCCCGCTGATGTGGCGGCTGGACACCTTCTGGCTGTCGATGCGCGACCAGACGCCGTGGGTGGACCGCTATCCCAGCGAGTATCTGCCCGACCATGTCCGGTTCTGTTCGTCGGCGTTCGACGGGCCGGTCGAGGCGGGCAAGATGCGGCGCTGGATGGACTTCAGCGGCAAGTCCGGGCTGGTGATGTACGGATCGAGTTATCCGCATTGGTCCACGTCCTCCCCGGAGGTGTTCGCTGAGGGGCTCGATGCCGCGCAGCGCGAGAAGGTGTTGTGGCAAAACGCCAGTGAGCTCTACGGGCTTTTCTATGGACTTGAGGAGAGTGTGCGATGACAACCATCGAACGAGCCGAGGCGCGGACCCAACAGGAAATAGCGGTCACCATCGTCGACACCGACGTGCATCCGCTGCCCGTGTCGGTCGACGTGCTCAAGTCCTACGCCCCTCCCGAATGGGTGGACAAGATCTGGCCGACCGGTAACGCGGTCGGCCCGGTGCCGCACTTCTACGACACCCCGGATTCGTTCAAGACCTCGTCGCTGCGCATGGATGCGGCCCCGCCCGGTGGCGGAGTCGCCGGCAGCGACCCGGATTTCGCCGCCCAGCAGTTGCTGATCGACGCCGGTGTGAGCATCGCGTCGCTGGAGCCCATGTGCGACGCCCAGCTGCCGCAGGCCGAGCACGTGCTCAAGTCGACATACAACGATTGGCTGGCCGACGTGTGGCTCGGCAAACACAATGAGCACGGCCGCTGGCGCGGGTCGATCAGCGTCAGCGCGCAGACCCCGGAGCAAGCGGCGCGCGAGGTCGAGCGCTGGGCCGGACATCCCTACATGTCGCAGGTGCTGATGACGCCGCAGACTCGCGGAATCCCTTTCGGCAACCCGCATTTCGACCCGCTCTACGAGGCCGCGTCGCGCAACGGGCTCCCGGTCGCCACGCATCTGATGGGCCAGACGCCGTTCGAGTTGATCCCGCTGTATCCGGTCGGGAACCCCGCGCACTGGCACGATTTCTTCGCGTCCTGGCCACTGCTGTATGTGTCGCACTTGATGAGCCTGGTGTTCGACGGCGCCTTCGACCGGCATCCCGAGCTGCGAGTGGTCTTCATCGAAGGCGGCTTCACCTGGGCGATGCCGGTGATGTCGCGGATGGACCGGATCTGGGAAGCCCGCCGCGGCGATCTGCCGCACGTGCGGCGCCGCCCGTCGGACTACGTGCGCGAACATGTCCGGTTCACCACTCAGCCGCTGGAAGACGCCGACACGGTGCAGTTCCGCGAGTACCTGGAAATGATGGACCTGGGCGACTGCCTGATGTTCTCGACGGACTATCCGCACTGGAGCTACGACTCGCCGACCTATGCGATCAACCGCTTCCCGCCCGACCAGCGGGAGCGCATCATGCGCGGCAACGCGACCGCCCTCTACGGCCTACCGTCCACCGTCAAGGCCCTGCCCGGCGAACGGCCCGCGACCGACGACGTCATAAGCTAATCTCTTCCGATGTCACGACGCGCGGGCGCGCGCGTGACGAGTTGTGGGAGTAAGAGGGTATGACGCAAACGAATGTGACTCGGCCGCAAGGCCTTAGCCGCATCGATCCGGCGCTGCGAGACGCCGCGGCCGAGCTGGACATCGTCGAATTCCTCACCGAGACACTGCCCGCCGAACGCGAACGCAGCAACCGCGTTGCCGCCGAGCGCGCCGCGGCGGTGGACACCGGCGGGGTCGTCGTCGAATCGCTGACGATCCCCGGTCCGGGCGCCGGGCAGCTGGGCCTGCGGTTGTATCGCGGCACCACCGACACTGATACGCAGGTGGCGCCGGTGCTGCTGTACGCGCACGGCGGCGCCTTCGTGACCGGGAATTTGGACACCGATCACCCGCATTGCGTGGACCTGGCCCGGGATGCCCACTGCGTGGTGGTGTCGGTGGACTACCGGCTGGCGCCCGAAGACCCGTGTCCGGCGGCCCTGGACGATGTCGAGGCGGCGCTTCGCTACGTCGTGGCGAACGAGTCGGAACTGAGCATCGATCCCGGCCGTGTGGTGGTGATGGGTCGCGACGCCGGCGCCGCCCTGGTCGCGTGCCTGGCCCAGCGGATGTTCGACAACGAAGGCCCACGGATCCTGATGCAGATCCTGCACCAGCCGATGCTCGATTCCGACGCCACGCCGTCACGCCGAGAATTCCAGCGCACGCCAGGACTCAACGGCCAGGCCGTCAGTCGGGCCTGGGGTCACTACCTGGGCCACGCTACGGCCAGCGGTCATCACGTCCCGGCGCACCGTGCCAACCTGGAGGGGCTGCCGCCCACCTTTGTCAGCTGCGCGGAGATCGATCCGTGCCGCGACGAAGCCATCGACTACGCGAATCGGCTGCTGCACGCCTACGTCCACACCGAATTGCACGTCGTCGCCGCCACATTCAACGGTTTTGACTCCGTGGTGCCGAATTGGATTGTCTCCGAAGAGATCCGGGCGTTGCACGCGCAATCGCTGCGGCGCGGATTCGCCATGTAGTGATCAGAACGGGTCGAACTTGACGATCAGCCAATTGTCGTTGACGCGAGCCATTCGGACCAGCGCACTGCTGGTCGACGTCGTCGGATCGGGGCGGTCGCTGCTGGTGGTCGTCTGGTCGACGTAGACCAGGACGACGGCCGAATCGGGCCGGAGCTCGGACAGCGCGGCGGCCACCACACGGGCGGTGGTCTTCAGCGACTTCTGTTTGGCCGCCGGTGTAATGATGCGCTGGGTCAAATCGTTGTAGTAGGACAAGAAATCCCCCGACAGGTGTGACCTCGCGGTGGCGAAATCCTTGTCGAGCGAGTCGGGTGCGTAGGACAGCAACGCGACCGTGCCGTCGGATGCCGACCTGACCACCGTCGCGGCGACGGCGGGGTCGGTTTGTTGGCTGGGCCGATACTGCTTGAAGTACAGCGACGCCGCCAGGCCGACACCGACCACCGTGAGCAAGACCAGAACGGCGGAAACGAGTTCCATGCCGAACAACCGGCGGCGCATGGTCATGGCACGAACTCGACGTTCGACATCTTGTATTGCCCGCCGTCGTCGACCACCGTGACTTTGAGCCGCCACGTCCGCGGGTCGTCCTTGGCGTCCGGCTTATTGGTGACGCGTGATGTCGCGCTCACCAATACCTTCGCGGAATGGGCGTCCATGGATTCGACGGCAGCGCCGTTCACCGTTCCTTCGGTGATTGCTTTCGACTCCTGCACCGCCCTGGTGAAATCCGCTGCCCGCTGCTGGTACTGATCCTTGAATTCGCCTGTGCAGCTGTCGATCACCCGCTGCACGTGTTCCTTGGCTCTGTTGAAGTCCTGCGAGGTGAGGTTGATGACACCGCGCTTGGCCCCGGCGACGAACGCCGCGGTGCGCTGCTGTTGCCGCGTCACCTGCTGCTGTTTCAACAGCATGTAGCCGCTTGCCACGGCCAAACCCAGGATGAGCACCATCGCCAGCGGTTTGGCAAGCGCCGCTGCCCACGTCGCGCTTGCGATGCCGCGGCGCGCGGGCGCCCCGGAGGCCTCGGTAGCCTCGGCGTTCTCGTCCACGCCCAGCGCCTCGTTTCGCAGCCGCGCGGCGCGAGCGCGGGCGCGCGCCGCGGCCGCCAGCGCTTCCGCCTCGGCGGCCTCGGCTTCGGCTTGCGCCAGCAATGCCACCGCTTCGGCTTTGGATTTCGGCGTCATTATCGATTGAACTCCGGTATCACTTACGGTAACGGCCATTGCTAACATCGGAGTCGCCAGTCAACTCCGACGAAGACCGATCAGGCGGATGATAATTCAGAACCCCCCGGCGCGATGACCGCTGTCGACTCTCCCGAAAAGATACTCTTCGCCTCGACCACCCAAGCTTTCCTGCAAAAAGAGGCGCCCCTGCGCTACGTCCGGGAGCTGCACGCCGAGGGCGCGTCCTTTGACCCGGCGTGGTGGCGCAAGGCCACCGAACTCGGGTGGACGAGTTTGCTCGTTCCGGAAGAGCTCGGCGGGGGCAGCGTTTCGGGAAGCGGCCTGGCGGATCTGGCCATGGTCGCCGAACAGCTCGGCAAGACAGTGGCACCCGGACCGTTGTATCCCGTCAGCGTGGTCCTGGCGGGGCTGGTCGAGTGCACCGACTCGCAGGCGCACGCCGAAATCGTCGAGTCGCTGATGTCGGGCGAAATGGTCGCGTCGTGGGCGGTTTCCGAGCCGGGCCGCGGGTGGGCGCCGCACGATCCGTCGGTGACGGCCACCCGCACCGACTCCGGGTATCGCATCGACGGCATCAAAGACCGTGTCGAGGCGGGCGCCCAGAGCGCCACGCTGCTGGTGGTGGCGCGAAGCGGTGACGAGGTGCGCCAATTCCTGGTTCCGACGGACGCGCCCGGCGTGCGGGTCGAGGCGCAGCAGTCCATCGATCTGGTCAAGCACTACGCGCGGGTTTTCTTCGACGGGGTTCTCGTCGATGCTTCCGCGGCGGTCGGCACTCCCGCCGAGACCGCGGCGCTGATCGACCGGCAGAGCCAGATCGCGCAGGTGCTGCAGTGCGCCGAGGTGGTCGGCATCCTGCAAACGGTGTTCGACTTCACCGTGCAGTGGGCGCTGGATCGCTATACATTCGGCCGGCCCCTGGCGTCCTATCAAGCGCTCAAACACCGGTTCGCCGATATGAAGATGTGGCTGGAAGCTTGCCGCGCAACGACTGCCGCGGCGGTCTCCGACGTCGCCGCCCGCGCGGCGGGAGCCGGCCTGTCGGCCAGCATCGCCAAGTCCTATGTGGGGGAGATGGCGGGCCAGATCATTCAGGCCTGTGTGCAGATGCACGGGGGCATCGGCGTCACCTGGGAACATGACCTGCACCTGTATTTGCGGCGGGTTACGTTGTACCGCTCCATGTTTGGCACCCCGGAGGAACACAACCTGCGTGTGTTCGAGGCGGAGAAAGCCATCCGAGGCGCATGACCGAATCCGTTGCCGAGTTCGCTGCCCGAGCCCGAACGTGGTTGGCGGACAACATGCCTGCTATTGATCCCGCGTCGCCGCCGGCCGCCCCACGCGACGAGCCGGGCCCCTGGCAGCGAGCAAGGGAACTGCAAAAGCGGCTCTATGAAGGCGGATTCGCGGGAATCTGCTTTCCCCGCGAGTATGGCGGCCTGGGCCTTCAGTACGAATACCAGAAGGCGTTCGACGAGGAATCCCTCTGTTACGAGATGCCGCTGATCCTGAACGTCCCGACGTTCGCCATCTGCTGCGCCACACTGCTCGACACGGGCAGCGAAGACCAGAAGAGGCGGCACATCGCGGCCGCCTTGCGGGGCGACGAGGTGCTGGTGCAGCTGTTGAGCGAACCCAGCGGCGGATCGGATCTGGCCGGGGTGATCACGCGGGCCGACCGGCAGGGCGATCGGTGGGTGATCAACGGCGCCAAGACCTGGAGCACCAGCGCGTTCGCCGCCGACTACGGATTGTGCCTGGCGCGCACCAATTGGGACGTGCCCAAACACGATGGCCTGACCATGTTTCTGGTACCGATCGCGCATCCGGGCATCACCCTGCGGCGCATCACGCACGTGAACGGTGGCTCCGAGTTTTGCGAGGAGTTTTTGGACGGCGTCGACGTCGGCGACGACGCCGTGGTGGGTGAGGTCGACGGGGGCTGGGCAGTGGCGTCTCGGCAGCTGTACCACGAACGCCGCGCGGTCGGGCAGGGCTCGGAGTTCGCCAGCGGTTCCGGCCACGAGGGCGGGCACACCACGCCGGTCGACTATGCCGACCTGGCGGAAAAGACCGGACAGGCCGGCAGTGAGCGCGTGCGCCAGCTGGCCGGTCGCGCACTGACGCACCGCGTGGTCGCCGAGCAACTGATCGATCACGTGTACCGCAGCGTCAGGGACGGCACACTGCCGCCGGCCGGCGGGACGCTGATCAGACTGTTCCACGCCGACACCGTGATGCTGGAAATGGATACGGCGATGGCGATCGCGGGCGCGGCGGGCGTGGTCGGGGAGGACGGCGAGGGCCTGCAGACCGGGCTGCGATACCTGGCGCGGCAGTCGATCGCTATCGGCGGCGGCACGACCGAGATGGCCCGCAACGTCATCGGCGAACGGATCCTGAACTTCCCGCGGGAGTACGCCGCCGACCGCGGGGTGCCGTTCAATCAGGTGCGGCACAGCCAGGCCGGCTGACCCTACTCCTCGGCGAAGATGCCCTCGGCTTCGCCACTGGCCTCCCTGGCCTCACTGACGACCGGGATTTGGACCAGTGACAAGACATGGTGTGCCGGACTGCCCGGCGGCGCCACCAGCACACAGTCACCGCCCTGCCTGCGCGCCCGATCGCGGGCGTCGGCGAGCGCGCTGACGCCCGCCGAACCGAGGTGGGTGACCGCGCTCAGGTCGATCGTCAAAGGCGCTATGCCGGAACGGCTTTCGACGGCGATCTGGCGGTCCAACTCGGGCGCGGTGTTCGAATCGATATCGCCGCTGACGACGATGCGGCCGGCCAACTCTCCCGAGCCGACCAGCGAGACGAATTCGGGGTCGGTTGCCCGGTGTTGCATGGAGCGGCTGACTAGCGAGTCGGCCACGAAGTTGGCGGGTCGCGAGAGCCGATGCGTCATCGTCGCGGTGGTTCCGTCGGGTCCGGACGTCACCTGCGAATGGGACACCAGGGCTTCGGCCATCGCAAGCCCGCGTCCGCGGCCCTGCCCACCTTCGCGGTAGTCCTTCCACTGGCCGCGGTCGGTCACCGACGCATGCAGGTTGCCATCGCCGCCTATCGACGCCTGCACGACGACAACGTCGGAACCGTTCGAAACCTCAGTGCCGTAACCGTGTTCGACCGCGTTCTCAACGAACTCGGACATCGCGTGGACGACATCGGAGATGTCAGCGGCGTCGGCGCCGATCTCCGCCAACCATTCGCGCAGCCCGGCACGCACCTGGCGTGCGGCGTGCAGCGTCGCATCCAACGTCATATGCAGCGGTGGTGACGGCGTACGCCGTTGCGCCGCAAGCAAAGTGACATCGTCGTTGTAACCGGTCGACCGCAGCAACAGCTCGAGCGTCTCCGAACAAACGCGATCGATGTATCGCGCCGGAGAGTCGATGATGAAGCCGCTGGCACCGCTGGCGACATTGGCGGCCAGTTCGGCGAATTCGGCGGTGCTGGCACCCAACGGGCGGCCCGGGCGCTCGATCAGGCCGTCGGTGTAGAGCAGGATCGAGTCGCCCACGCCGAGCACTTCGGTGCACATCGGAAAGCCGGCACCGCTTCCCAGCGGCCCCGCCCCGGATGGCTGCACGTACCGCGAACTCGCGTCGGCGGCCACCAGCAGGGGCGGCGGGTGTCCGGCGGTGCAGTACTGGAATTCACCCGTCGCGAAGTCGAGCGAGCCCACACACAAGGTGGCCGATTTCGATCCGGGTACGTGTTCGCGGAAGCGATCGACCGCCTCGAGCGCTTCCGCGATCGATTGTCCCGCCATGATCTGCATCCGCACGGCGGTCCGTAGCTGGGACATCACCGCGGCCGCCTCGACGCCATGGCCGACGACGTCGCCGACGATGAGCACCAGGCGATCCCCGAGGGCCAGCGCATCGAACCAATCGCCGCCGGCCGCGGTGTCTTCCGCGGCCACCAAGTACTCGGCCGCCACGTCGACGCCGGGAAGAACGGGTACGGACGGGGCCAGCAACGCCTGCTGCATGACGGTCGCGGAATCGCGGACATGGCGGTACCGCTGCGACAGTTCTTCGACGCGCGCCTCGGCGGCCAGCCTTGCCTGCACCCGGCTCGTCACGTCGTCGAAGATGAGCTGCACACCCTCGATCGATCCGTCCGCGCCGCGACGTGGCGTCACGATGAAGTCGAAGTATCGGTCCTGCAGTCCCGAACCGTCGGCGTCGACCTGCAGCCGCCACTCCGTGCCGGTTTGTCGTTCACCGGTTTCGTACACCCGGTCGAACATCCGGTAAATCTGCTGGCTCTCCAGCTCGGGAAAGACTTCGCGTGCGGTGAGGCCTACCGCGTTGAACGTCGAATTGAAGGCGCGATAGGCGGCGTTGACGGCGATGAACCGATGTTCGGGGCCCTGCAGGCCCACGATCAATGCGGGCACGCTCTCGAAGATGCGCCGCACGTCTTCGGCTTTGCCCACGGTTTCGTCCCAGTCCATTTCGGCCGCCATTTGGCCGTCCCTCCTAGGACTTTTGCACGGACCCCGCTACGGACCTCGCTCCAAAACAATTCAGTTGCGCTGCGAACTTGCCGTAGCGCATCCTCCAGGTTATCAATCCGGCGCCAAATGACACCTTCGGCAGTTTGCGGGCGCGTCGCAAAGCTCGGCGTCGGCGGCCGGACAGGGTGTTATTGCCGCAAGTGGCGATTTCCCAATCGGGATCAGGCTGAAACCGGGTTGGCGACCTTCATCAGCTTCATCAAGTTACCGCCCATGATCTTGGCGATGTCCTCTTCGTCGAAGTCGGTCAGCTCGTCGACGAAGGTGATGGGGTCCTTCAGACCCTCGGGGTGCGGCCAGTCGGATCCGAACATCACCCGGTCGGTGCCCACCATCTTGACGATCTCGGTGAATCGGTCCTCCCAGAACGGGGTGATGTACACACAGCGCTTGAACGCCTCGATGGGGTCCTCGCTGAACGACTGCGGCATCTTCTTGTACACGCCCTTGAGGCCTTTGAACAGGTCAGGCACCCAGTCGGCGCCGTTTTCGATCGACAGAATCCGCAACTCGGGATTGCGCGACAGTGCACCGTGGCACACCAGCGCACCCATCGCGTCCAGGATCGGCCGGTGGCCCATCGCAAAGCTTCGGAATGCGGTCGGCTTGAAGGGCAGGAACTCGTCACCGGGCTCCCAGACGTTGGCGAATTCGGAGTAACCGCTGTCCGAAGCGTGCATCGAGACCGGGATCTCGGCCTGGATGCAGGCCTGCCAGAACGGGTCGAACTCCTCGAGGCCGAACGATCGGCTGCCCTTGAAGCCGGGCACCGGCGCCGGGCGAACCAGCACGGTGCGGGCGCCGCGCTCCAGGCACCATTCCAGTTCTTCCAGCGCGCGGTCGACGATGGGCAGGGTGATGACCGGGGTGGCGAAGATCCGGTCCTTATAGTTGAACGACCACTGCTCGTGCATCCACTGGTTCAGCGCGTGGATGACGTCGTGGGTCATCTCCGGGTCGTCCTTCATGCGCTCTTCGACCAGGCTGGCCAGCGTCGGGAACATCAGCGCATAGTCGATGCCGAGCTCATCCATGACTTCCAGGCGCGCACCCGGCTCGCGGAAGGCCGGGATGGCTTTCATCGGCTCGCCCAAGATCTCGCGGTAGGTCTTGCCCTGTGCGCCGTTGCGGAAGTAGTCCTCCTGCGCGCCCGGCCGGGCCACCACCTCGAAGGTGGGGTTCGGGATGTACTCGCTGATGTGGCCGCGCACGACGATCTTGGTGCGGCCGCGGACCTGCACGTAGTCGATGACGTGCTTGCGGTGGTCCGGCAGGAATTTGGTCAGCGCTTCCTGCGGCTCGTACATGTGGTTGTCGGCGTCGAAGACGGGGAAGGAAAGCTCGCGAGACGGCATGGCGATCTCCTCGGACAGACTGGATTCTCGGTAGGTGGTAATGACGTTACCACTTCTGCGTAACAAGGTGTACCGCGGGGTTTGTAGCGACCCGGTCCGCTAGCCCTCCGGCCAGGTGGGCAGCTTGGGCGTCGCCCCGTTGATGACGGCGAAGTTCACGGTCGCGGTCGCGAGGAGCTCGTCGCCCTCGCCGTAAATGTCGACCTGCATGACCATCGCCCGCTTGCCGGAGCGCAACATCCGGGGCACCGCGTAGGCCGAGCCCTGCCGAATCGGCCGTAGGTAGCGGACGAAAAGATCGGCGGTCGTCATGGTGGTGCCCGGCTGCAGATAATTCAGTCCGAACTGTCCCCCGGCCACGTCGACCAGCGTGGCGATCAAGCCGCCCTGCAGCGCGCCGGAGGTGTTGACCACCTGCGGGCTGACCGGCATCGTCATCGCGAATTCGCCATTGCGGGTGCCCGGGCGCATGCCGATCAGGGCGAACAATTCGGCGAGCGAGGGCGCGCCGGCCTCGGCATCGATATCACGGGTATCGCGGATGCCAAGGGCGCGGCTGCAGAAGTCATACAGCTGGCCGTCGTCGACCGGAGTTCCGTTCAATTCGGTGCCCAGCCAATGCAATCGCTGCGCGCCCATCACCGTCTGCATCACGATGGCCGCCGCCGCACCGACATCGAGTCCGGGATTGAACACTCCCTCGGTGATGCCCTGCCCCACGATGTCGCGAATCAGTTGATGCAGGGGAGAGAGCACCCGGGCGTATTCGCGCGGCCGGGTCTCGGCCAAATGCTGGTTGTACAGAGTCAGCGCGCGATTGAGGCTGTCTTGGGTGCTTGATTCCGGCTGTTGGCTGATCCGGTCGATCAGAAACTTCAGCGCGGCGGTGCTGTCCAATCCGGTGGTCTCGGCACGCCAGATCTGTACCGATTGCGCGATGGTCCTGTCGAACAGCGCGAGCAGCAGTTCGTCCTTGCCGGAGAAGTGTTGGTAGAAGGCCCGCAGCGAGGTCTTGGAGCGTGTGACGACCTCTTGCACCGTGAAGTCGGTCCGCCCGGTTTCGCCGAGTATCTCGACCGCTGTCTTGATGAACCGGTCGGCGCGCGTGACTTCGCTCTCGTCGCTGGGGCCGGCCATAGGCGGAGTCTCCTCTTCGCTGCGCTGGACACGCTTTGAGAATGAGGTTACCGCGTCGGGGAGGATATGGTGCCTGGCCCCCTAACCGGTGGGACCGAATCGGCGCGCGACGTTCGAGCCATTCGTCGCGTCACGCATGCGGACAGAACATGCCCAGAATCTGCTGACAGTTATCCCTATTGATGAGGCCCGGTGGGGGCGGTGGCGGCGGCGCCGGTGGATTGTCCCCGTCCCAGATGTTTTGGGCGACGTTGCCCTGCCCGAAGGCGACATAGAAGTAGGTGTGGCAGATGTTGTTGTCCCAACGGACCGGGTTGGTGACGTGATTGCCGGTCGGCGGCAAGGGCTGCCCCGGGCACCAGTGGCATGGGCCCTCCGGGTGGTCGTTCGGGCAGCCCGGCCAGGCATCCAGCGGCAACGGGCCCGGGTGGGCCTGGGCGGTAGCTGCGGTCAGTCCGAAGCCGGAGACCACGAGGCCGGTCGATAGCAACGCGCCGGCAAGCACCTTCTTAACGGTGCTGGCGGTGTCCATGGCGGGTACCTTTCGCTGTTTGTTGGACAATAGGTTAAGGCCGACCGCTTGCGAAATTCTTACGTTTGCTGGAATTGGGTAGATCCCCCCGTCGCCGCCCCGGTGATTTCGCTTGCTCGAAGGCATGAACAAGTCGAGTAGTCGATCGAGTAGTGGTTTCTCGTGTTTGCGCCCGACCCCGGTGAAACGATGGCTTTACAGCATGTCAGGGAAGGGATCAACAGGTCGGGGTGCATCATGAACAACGTCACGATTAGGTGCCTTCGCCCGATACTGCGACTGCTACCCCGCAGCAGACGAAGCCATCGTCGCCGGGTGCTGCCCTGCGCTCCGTTGGCTGCCCAGCCAACCCAAGCGATGAGCACACCGCTCGATCGCAGTTCGGTCGTCTTTTTCTGCGCCGTGTGCATTGAAGCGGGCCGCGCAACGGAAGCCACCTACCAAACGCGGGACGAGTTGTTCGGCTGCGATCAACACATCCGGGAACTGGAACAACATGGTCGCGCCGCGATAGGCCGCCAGCGGGCCGCGTTCGCCCGACAACTGGACGCGGAAACGTGTGCGGCACCGCCCGTGCGCGCGCGTGCTGGCCGTAGCGAGGTCCGCGTTGCTGCAGGTAGCGCCTAGCAGACCACCCTACGGGGGCGCGGACGTTGGCCGGCGTGGTCTTGGACGATCAGGGCTCGCGCCAAGCGAGACGTACTAGCTGGATGAGCTGCTCGCGGCGGTCGATGCCGAGCTTGGCGAACATGCGATAAAGGTGACCCTCCACCGTCCGCACCGAGACAACCAGCCGATCGGCGATCTGACGGTTGGACAAACCTGCGGTAGCAAGCGTCGCGATCTCACGTTCACGCTCCGTGAGCGGCAGCGGTTGCGCCACGAAATGGACTGCGGGCGTTCGTATTCCGCCCTCGCCGGCGACCCAGCGAGCGCGGGTCAAAGACATTAGTTCCTTCTCCCGCTCGCCGATGCCCGCATGTTCGCGCGCCGCCTGCGCCGCCGCGTCGGCGGCGAGCGCGACCGCGCCCATGGCGGCAAACCGCTCGGCCGCGCCGTCGAGCAGATCGCCGTCGTGGTCGGCAAGGCCGCGAGCATGCTGCGCGACCGCCTCGGCCATGGGAGTGTTCAGCGTCGTGGCCAGCTCCGCCAGCCTTTCGGCCTGCGAGCGGTCATCGAACCGGGCGGCGGTGTGCAGGGCGCGCATCTCGACGGCGTCCATCCCGGATTGTCGCGCGACCTGTGCGGCCCGTACCGCATGTGTCCGCGCGGCCGCCGTCTGGCCGGCGGCGGCCCGTTCCCAGGCCCGGGCCAGCTCGAGCTCCGGCAGGAACACCGCGATGTGCGGGCCGTACGCCTGCTCCGACCGGCGCAGCGCCGCGGCGGCGGCTTCGGCGTTTCCCCGCGCACCCTCGGCCTGGGCTGACAAGGCCGCCAACAGCATCAACCAGCCGGACGGAAATCCGGGCGCCATCGCCGAAATCGAATCCTGGAAGGCGGCACAGGCGGACGCCAGCGCGCCGCGCGCAAGCTGCACCAAGCCGAGCATCGCGAGCAGGAAGGTGTTTTCAGCGGGCCACACCTTGCTCGCCGGGGCATACCGTTGCCAAACCCGTTCGGCCGCCAGGTTGTCACCAGCCGCGGTCAGTCCCACCACCTGGGCCAGACCCATGGCGAACCGATACGGTCTCGGCTGATTGGACGCGACTGCCTGGCCCGTTTCGGCCAGGCGCTGGACTTCGCCGCATTGCCCGGCCAGCGCCAGTGCCCAGCACATCCACGTCGTCGCCCACGTCCTCGCCAACGGTTGCACACCGGGTGTACACAAGGTGAGCCCGAGTTTGAGTGCCGTTCGGATGTCACCGGAGAAGCACGCAAACGTGGCTTCCATCGCCGTGACCAGTGCAAGCAGCTCCTCAGAGCCGACACGCGCCCGCACATCATCCAGCGCCAGCCGGGCCGGCTCAACCAGCCGGCAACTGAAGAACAGGTTTGTGGCACGCAGACAGCCCCACCGCACGATCAGCGATTCATCGGCGCCATCGAGGTCGACGGCATTGAGCACCGCTTCGACCTCTCCCCCCCGTCCCTGCCAGCCGATCGCCTCGGCGAACACCACCGCCGCCCGCACGCCACCGCCGCGCTCAAGTGCGAATCGGGCCAAGTCCTCGCCGCAGGCCATGTCCGACATGCGCACCGCGCTCGCCGCTGCCTTGACGATCAAACCGAGGTCCGGCGACACGTCGCTTCGCGTCATGAACTGGGCCAGCTTTATCCGGGTGCGCACGTCAGCCAACCCCGACCGCTGCTCTTGGATCTGCATCTGCAACCGAAGTTGTTGCGCCAGTAGACTATTGAGTTGCCTCGAACGCACCACGCCGGCTCGCCGGAGTGCCGCCTTGCCCACGATCGGGTGAGACAGCCGCGCCACCGTGCTTGACCCGTCGGCAACCACCTGGATTACGCCGCGGCGCTCAAGGCTTCCCACCACGTCGGGATCGCACAGCCCGCGCAGAATCTCCCAGTCCAGCACCTCGGCGGCCGCCAAGATCTCTACCGTCTCCAACTCCTGCGGCGCCAAGGATTGCAGCCGAAACTCGAGCAGATCGTGAAGTTGGCGGTCGGCACACAGCGCCCCGCGAAGTTGCCAGCCCTCGTCCGTGCGCACCAACACGCCAGTTTCCCGCCCCGCGTCCAGCAAGCCGCGCAGCAGCAGCGGGTTGCCCGCGGTCTGGCCGTGCAGCTCGCCGATCAGCCGGCTATCGACGACCCCGCCGAGTATGGTGCGCGCGAACACAGCGGTCTGCTCGCGGGTAAACGCGTCAATGCGCAGGCTGAGCAGCATCCGCTCTTTCAGAAGCGTGGTTACCGCATCGGGCACCGGGTCGCCGGACCGGATCGTCACGATCAATCGTGCGCTGCCGCTGGCGGCAAGCTCGTATACCAGCGTCGAGGACAGCGGATCGAGTAGCTGCGCGTCGTCGACGACGACGACCAGGTTCTCGTCCTGCTCCAAGTTTCTTTGCGCGGCCGCGAGCATGGCCGCCGGTTCCTGTGCGTCGACGGTCACCGACCGATAGAACGCGCCCAGCGGGACCGTCGACCCGGTTCGAGTGCACAGCACGTACCGCACCACCGCCCCACGCGGCTCGAGTGCCTCGGCGACGGCGCGAGCGAGCGTCGATTTCCCAACGCCGCCACCGCCGATCAGCGCGACGCCCCGGAAGTCCGCACCATCCTCGAGTGCTGACAACGCGTGGCGTAACTCGTCATCGCGGGCGACTATTGGCCAACCGCTACATGTTCGCACTAGCCTTCGAACCTCCCCGGGGCTACATTTTGCTAGAAGCTACCCGGAGTCCGCGTGCGGTTTGCCCAGATTGTTAATTTTCCGAACAAAAATCTCGTCGAGCCTTCGTTCCACCGGGCGCAAACCCGACTAAATCATGCCATTTGTAGGGTTTTTCGGCATTCCTCAGACTCCCAGGTCATTGCGCTGAAGCAATTCATTCAGGCATCAGAACGAGCCCGGGAGATCACACTGCGGACCGGGCCGCGGCCGCCCTATCCGACACCGGGCTTGCTGTTTGGGTCGCATGCCAAGCGATGATTCGAGCAATGGCCAACGCCGCCTTATGGTTTGGGCCGATACACGGTTGGCGGATGCCGGTTGTCCAGTCCGCCGGTTAGCCGCCCCGGGCCGCGATCATCGCCGAGCGATTGACCTTGGTTGCCGCGGTGCGCGGAATCGCGTCGACGAATTCGACGGTCTTGGGCGCCTTATACGGTGCGAGTCGACTCTTGGCGTAGTCGATCACTTGCTGTTCGGTTAGCGGCGCTTGGCCATCGGTGTCGGCGAGTTGCACCACGGCATGCACCCTTCGGCCCCATTGCTGATCTGCGAGTCCGATCACCACCACGTCGGCGATGCCCGGGTGGCCGGCCAACGCGGATTCCACCTCCGCCGGGAAGACATTGGCGCCACCACTGATGATCATGTCGACGCGGCGGTCGACGATGTAGAGATAGCCGTCGGCGTCGAGATGGCCGATGTCGCCGGCGGAGCGGAACCCATCCTCGGTCGACGGCAGTGGCGGCGCCCCACCCAGATAGCGGTAGCCGGCACTCATCGGCGCACGCAGGTAAACATCGCCGTCCTCGCCGGGGCCAAGCGGTCGTTTCTCGGCATCCAGAATCCGGATCTCGGTGTCGCGGAAACCGCGGCCGACGCTGCCCGGATGCGTCAGCCACTCGTCGCCGCGCAACGCGGTCAGCCCGAGATTCTCGGTCATGCCGTAGGCGGTGAGGATCTGTTCGGGGCTCAGCAGCTCGAACCAGGTGTGCAGCAGCGCCGGCGGCATCACCGCCGCACCCTGCAGGATGAACACGATGCTGGACAGGTCGCGCTGCCGGACGTCGGGACGCGCGGCGATGCGTGCCAACATCGTCGGCGTGGCCGTGAAATTGGTGATCCGGTATTTCTCGATCACGTCCAAAACCAGTGCCGCGTCGAACTTTTCGAGTATCACGAGGTGGTCGCCGGCCAGCAGCATCAGGAAGGTGGCGAAGCCGTTGGTGTGATACATCGGAGCGGGGACCATGATCGTCTGCGGCTGGGGCACCGGCGTCCAGTTCGCCATGAACGGTTCGCCTTGCTGAGGGATCCAGAGCGAGGGTGCCAGGTTGAGGATCACCTTGGGCACGCCGGTCGACCCGCTGCTGCAGATTCCGTTTGCGGTCGGCGAAATCGCTACGGGTAAAGGGCTTTCCGACTCGTCGGCCGCCCGCGCCCCCAACTCCCAGCGGCTCTGTTCGTCGACAACCACGGCGGGGTCGATCACCGCGCGCACCCGGTCGCGCTCCCATTCGGGCAGATCCCAATGCATCGGAATGGGGACCGCGCCAATCTTCCAGCACCCCAACGTCGCCAGCACTAGGTGCTGTGAATTCGGGATCGCCAGTGCGACATAGGAACCCGTCTCGGCGCCACTAGCGGCCAGCGCGCGCCCCCACTGGTTGGCGCGGGCGTCGAGTTCACCGAAGGTCAGCGCCTGCGCGGTGCCGTCGAGGGCGACAACGGTCACCGCCGGGTCGTCCCGACGCTGTTCGGCGAGCTCGCGAAGTTTGGTCCCGAACGGAACGCCGCCCTCGAATGGGTTGGGCGCCGCGGCGGCGACGGGCTCGGTCGTGCTCACGCCGATACCGGGCTGCTGAACAGCGTCTCCAGCGAGCCGTCCGGCACGCCCGACACCAGGCGCAGCGCGAGTCCCTCGCTGCCCAGGGGCAACCGGATCAACGGCTGGGTGTGCCGGTCGAGGACGCTTACGTCGGACTCGTCGCAGAAGCCCAGCGCGCCGAGCAACTGGTGGGAGGTGCGCAGCACCTGCCGTGCCGTCTCGGCCGCCTTGAGCCGAAGCACGAGTGCGTCAGCCGAACGGACGCGCGGGGAGAGCGAGTCGGGTCGCACGATGGTGAACTTGGCGAGTTCGTGCAGGCCGCGCACAGCGACGGCGGCGTCGGCGATGGCGAACCTGACTGCCTGGAAGTCCGCCAGTGGCTTGCCGAACTGGATGCGGGCGCGCACATGGTCGCTGGCGATGCGCAGCGATTGTTGCACCGCTCCCAGAATCCGCCACGACCCCAGCACGAGATGAAGATTAACGTCGGCGGCCGGGATGGTTCTCTCGGGTGAGCCCAGCGTGGCCGGCACCAGGAAAGGACCCAGTTTGGCGTTGGTCCGCGATGCGGGCTGGGGGTGGTACCGGTTGCCGTCCAGATCTGCGGCGATCCACGGGCCCGGCAGATCGCCGTGATCGATGCGCGGCGCGTCGGGATTGACCAAGGCCAGTCGAGCGCCGTCGACGGCCAGCAGCTCCTCGACAAGCGGATAGGGCAGTGCCGTCGCCCCGGCGGCCTCGCACAGCACCGCGGCGGCCAGGGCGTCCTCCCCGGACGAACGGACGTCGAGCTCGAACGCACCGACTTCGGTCAGGGCCGCGCGCGCCGCGGTGCGGATGTCGTCGTCTGTCTCCGCGCGCAGCGCCGCCTGCGGGCCGCCCAGCCGGGCCAGCCGCTTGGCGGCGACGGCCGCAAAGTCGCTGATGTCTTGTGGCAGGTCGGTTTTCACCGGTGCTCTCCCCCCAATACGTCTCGCGCCACCAGCATGCGTTGCACCTCGATGGTGCCCGACGCCACGGTGGCCGCCTGTGCGTAGCGCCAATGGTCTTCTATCGCTCCGTGCAGCGCGGCCGCGCCGCCGCTATCCAGCGCGGTCGGCCCCAGCACGTCGAACAGCAACTCGGCGACCAGCTGGTCGCAGGTGGTGGTGATGATCCGGGCCGCGCTGGCCGCCGCGCCCGCGGCCGGGTCGTCCTGCAGCGAGACGGCGCGGTAGGCGAGCAGCCGCGCGACACGGAGATCGACGAGCGCGCGCACCCAGCGGGTGCGAATCGACTCCGGCAGCTCGTCCCATTTCTCGCCCAGTTGGATGCGCATCCGGTCGAGCAGCGATTCGCACCGCGCGTAGCGGGCAATCCCGACCCGTTCGAACGCCAATGCCTCACGCATCACCCGCCATCCGTCACCGGGTTCGCCGAGCACGTCGCCGGGATAGGCCGGCACGTCGTCCAAGAACATCTCGTTGAGGTGATGCGGTCCCAGCATCGAGGGGATGCCCCGGACGGTAAATCCGGGTCGATCCATGGGGATCAGAAAAAGCGTCAGCCGCTTGTGCTTTGGGGCTTCCGGATCGGTGCACGCCGCCAGCACGCACCAGGACGCCATCTGTGCGTATGACGTCCACACCTTCTGGCCGGTGATACGCCAGCCGTCCCCGTCGGGCACCGCGCGGGTCCGCAACGACACGAGATCGGTTCCGGCCTCCGGCTCGGAGAATCCCTGACACCAGATCACGTCCCCGGAGGCGATGGCCGAAAGGTGCTTGGCCTTCTGCTCGGCCGTCCCGTAGCGCATCAGAGCCGGACCGACCCAGTTGATTCCCATGTACTGCGGACCGCGCGGCTCGTGTTGTGCCCACATTTCCTCGCGCAGCACCGTCTGCTGCCACACCGAACCGCCGCCGCCGCCGTGCTCCTTCGGCCAGGCCAGCGCCAACAGCCCCTCGGACGCCAGCATCTTGCAGAACGTGTCGGTGGTCGCCAGGTCTCGCGGATCGTCGGTGCAGGCGCCCAGGAAGCCGGCGGGGATGTGGTTGGCGATCAACTCGCGCAAGTGGTTTCGCAGTTCGCCGGCATCGTCGCCGAGGTCGTAGTCCATCGTCATCCCTTCGGCAGTCCGAGCAGGCGCTCGGCGATGATGTTGCGTTGTACCTCCGACGTTCCGCCGTAGATGGTTGCGGCCAACGCGTCCTGACGTTCGAAGAGCAGATCCGGGTCGCACGCCGAGCGCGGTCCCGCGGCGGCGGCACTCAACTCCCAAACACGCTGCAACGTAACCGATCCGAGCAGCTTCATGGTGTCGGCCTCAGGGCTGGGTCGGCCCGCGAGTTCGTTGCCCAGCGCGCGATATCCGGTGGCGCGCAACGCTTCGGCATCGGCGATCAGGGAGCCGAGCTCGGTGTAGATGTCCGAGTCACTGTCCGCGGCGGCGCGAACCGCGTCGAGTCCGCGCTTGATCTCGACCCAGTTCATGATCCAGATCATCTGGCGTTCATGGTGCAACGACGACAACGCGACATTCCACCCGCCGTGCAGTGGTCCCAGCAGGTTTTCCACCGGCACCTCGACGTCTTCGAGGAACACCTCACAGAACGTCTCGTCGGAGATCGAGGCCATCCGGATGGGCTCGACCTTCACTCCGGGTGCGTGCATATCGAGGATGAGGCACGAGATGCCACGGTGTTTCGGAGCATCCGGGTCGGTGCGGGCATACAGGGTGCACCAGCGCGCCTCGTGGGCCTGGGTGGTCCAGATCTTGTGGCCGTTGACCCGAAATACCGGGTCATTGGGTCCATCCCGTTCGGCGCGCGTGCGCAGGCCGGCGAAGTCTGACCCGGCCTCGGGCTCGGACATGCCCAACGCCCACCATTCGTCGCCGCGCAGCAGGGGTACCAGCAGCCGCTCGATCTGGGCGGGGGTGCCGAACTGACGGATGCCCGGCGCGGCGACGCCGGGACCCTGAATGTTGGGCAGCTTGGGCGCGGATCGCAGCGCGGCCTCGATCCGTACCTCCATCGCGTCGCGCAGGGACAGCGACCGCCCGCCATGCTCGCGCGGCCAGGTCGGTTGGAGCCAGCCCGCCTCGAAGGCCGCCCGCTGGTGATCGCGGCGCAGGGGGATGTCCCAGCGGTACTGCCGATACTTGTCGTAATAGTCGTCGGGCAGGAAGTCCGCCAACCACGCGCGGTATTCCTCGACCAGCGCGCTCACGCGGCGCCCCCGCAGAACCGCCGGCCCACCTCGTGATACAGGCTGCGGCTGTCACCCAGCATCGCGGCGCCCTGCCAGGCGTGCCTGACGTAGAGGTGAGCGTCGTGCTCCCAGGTCTGCCC